>CAIXKV010000249.1 GCA_903920145.1 uncultured Rhodospirillales bacterium | reverse complement strand
GGGCGCGGATGCGCCCGCCCGGCGTCTGAGGGCAGACTTGATGAGTCACCATCAAGGCTCGATGGTATCAGAGCCATGAACGACCCTCTATTCAGCCCTTTGACGAGTTCAAAAAAAAGCCTCTCGGAAGCCGCTAGGGCCCCCGAAAGGCTACCAGTTAAAGGCAAGCGACAGGATAAATCTAGGTTCCGATGCCGTCCCGGAGCCCCATGACGACATCGAAAAGAAGCGACGAGACCCTAAGTTAGTTCGCCTGACGCCGCAAGAACGCCGGAATATCGAGAACCTCTTCCTCTGTACGGCTCAACTTGGCCCGTTCGCCGGTTTCGGCGCCGCGATCAGCACCTCGCACCGCCGGACGTTCTGCGACCGGCTCGGGCTCACCGTCTTCCCGACCCCGCCAACCACCAAGGCCCGTCACTCGCTCGAACAACGACATCCCCCGCTTACGCGGACGATCCTCGCCCTCTTCACCTTGCGGACCCTGCCCTTGGCCAGCCCGTGCCGCCGTAAGCCCTTCAGGCTGGCGGGGGCCCGGATCCATCGGACGCGGCGGCACGAAATTGCCATCCCGGCGCTCTCCACGCAACGGACCGCCGCTGGTTCGCGCCTGGACGGCCCCTTCCGCCGACGCTCCCAAAGCAGCCCGCACCGCCGCCGCCGCATTAGCCGCAGCCTGAGGATTCACAGCCGTCGAGTCGGTTGACAGCCCGGTCGTATCTCGAGGCTCAGACTCATAGGCGTGAGCATGGGCATGGGCGTGAGCGGCAGGCGCATGCGCATGAGACATATGGCCGTGAGCCAAGGCTCCATGCGTGCCCCCAGATGCCGTCTGACCAGCCAGCGCGCTAGTGGTCGCCGCCGGCTGAACTGCCAGAGCCGGAGCCGGAGCTGCATGAACCGGGGCCGCAACCAACGTACTGTGATAATCACCGGGCCGAGCCGCCGCCGTCGGTGTGACGGTCGCGATGGGCCGCTTGGGGCCGGGCAGACCGAACGCCGGGGCCGCCACCGGAGCCGCCGGGGCCGCTGTGGGGGCCGGGGCCGGGGCCGGAGCCGAGGCTGGAACGGTTGCGGTCGCCGAGGTTTGATGATTGCGCGAGATGGCCATGGACGCGGCATCAATGCCAGTCGCCACCACCGAAACCCGCATCATGCCGTCCATCGAGGAGTCGAAGGTCGAACCGAAGATGATGTTGGCGTCAGGGTCGACTTCGTCGCGGATGCGGTTGGCCGCCTCATCGACTTCGAACAGGGTCATGTCATAGCCGCCGGTGATGTTGATCAGGACGCCCCGAGCGCCCTTCATCGAAACATCATCCAGCAGCGGATTAGAGATAGCCGCTTCTGCCGCCTGAATCGAGCGCCGCTCGCCGCTCGCCTCGCCGGTCCCCATCATCGCCTTGCCCATCTCGGTCATCACCGAGCGAATATCGGCAAAGTCGAGATTAATCAGGCCTGGCATCACCATCAAATCGGTTACGCCGCGCACACCCGAATGCAGCACATCGTCGGCCATCTTAAAGGCGTCGGCGAATGTGGTCTTTTCGTTGGCAATGCGGAACAGATTTTGATTGGGAATAATGATCAGGGTATCGACATACTGTTGAAGCTCACCGATCCCGGATTCTGCTAGGCGCATGCGGTGCGCGCCTTCGAAATGGAACGGCTTGGAAACGACGCCAACAGTCAGGATGCCTCGTTCGCGAGCGATTCGCGCGATCACCGGCGCCGCCCCCGTCCCGGTTCCACCGCCCATACCAGCGGTGATAAACACCATATTGGTGCCGTCCAGGTGGGCGGAAATCTCGTCGATCTGCTCTTCCGCAGCCGCGCGCCCGACATCCGGTCGGGATCCGGCCCCCAGGCCGCGCGTGATCGTGGTCCCAAGCTGGATGCGACGTTGGGCCAGGCTGCCATTTAGCGCCTGCGCATCGGTATTCCCGACGACGAACTCGACGCCCTCCAGATTCGACTTGATCATATTGTTGATCGCGTTACCGCCGGCGCCTCCGACGCCAAAGACGGTGATCCGCGGCTTCAACTCTGTATCGATGGCCGGCATGCTCAACTTAATCATGACGCTTCCAACTCCTCTCTCACAATTCCCTTGTCGTTTGCCCCACCGAGTGGTCCCGGTGTCTTTTTTACCGCCCCTTCTCTTTTTAAACTATAGAGGCGGGCCGCTAACAGACTTCACGTTATCTAAAGGTTATCTCTCAGCCACAGACTGACTCGCCCCAACAGATTACCCGAAGTCGTCCCTGTGGAATTGCTTACCGATAACTCGGTGTGACGACGGGTTGCCTGGATCAACAACCCCGCCGCCGTGGAAAACGCCGGCCCGCTGGTGGTCTCGGTCAAACCCTGCACGCGGGCGGGCCGACCGATACGCACCTGACGGCCCAGAATCCTCTGGGCCAACTCCCGCGTACCGGGCAGTTGGCAGGCACCGCCGGTCAACACCACCCGCCGCCCGGCCATCCCGGCAACCCCACTGGCTTCCAGTCGATTGCGGACCAGCTCGAACAATTCCTCGAGCCGGGGCTGGATAATGCCAACCAGCGTCGCCTTTGAAACCTGATTGCCCTGCGACCGATCATCCTCGCCCACCAACGGGACGTTAATCATCTCCCGCTCGTCGGCACTGCTGGACATGGTGTTGCCGTAGAGAATTTTCATACGCTCGGCATGACCCAAGGGCGTGGTCAAAACCCGCGCGATGTCGTTGGTAACGTGACCGCCTCCGACCGGAACGCAGTCGGTATAAACCAGATTCCCTTCCAGGAAGATGGCAATCGTGGTGATCCCGCCCCCCATATCGATACAAGTTACCCCCATATCGATCTCATCATCCACCAAACAAGCCAACCCCGAAGCGTAGGGACTGACCGCCAGCCCTTCGATATCCAGATGACAACGGGCAATGCTGGTGAATAAATTCCGCAGCGGCCCGGCATGAGCCGTAACAATGTTCAGTTGAACACCCAACCGATCACCAAACATCCCGCGCGGGTCGCGAATGCCGCGATTCCCGTCAAGGGAATAAGTAACCGGAATGGCGTGGATCACTTCATTTTCGGAAATGCGGTGGTGGGCCCGCCCTTGGGCCAACGCCCGCCGCAGATCGATTTCGGTGACTTCCTGGTCCAGCACCGCCACTTCAACACCGACCGTCTGCGAGGTCGGATGGCCACCGGAAACATTGACGAAGACGTCGCGAATCGTGACGCCGACCATTTGCTCGGCCATATGCACGGCATTGCCAATGGCAACTTCGGCATCTTCGAGATTAATGACGGCACCAGCGCGCACGCCCTGAGAGCTTTGGTAGCCAGAGCCGATAACTTTTATGGCGTTACCTTCCCCAACTTGCCCAATCAGGCAACAAACTTTCGACGAGCCCACGTCAAGGGCGGCGATAACTCCGCCCTGCGCTGCCTTCTTTAATTTTTTTCGCGGGACCATAACCATAGCTCAAACTCGCGGATCGAAGGCAGCCACCGACGACATCACTGCGTTGCGGCATGATAACAACACGATACGAACATCCACGTCAAGAACCTTAAATACTGACAGGTATAAATCCCCTCAGCTTAACCTGAGTTTACATCTCATTAAAATCATATGCGGGCTAAAATTATAATCAATGACTACATCTATTAATACTGCTCATCATACCCGCCCCCTCAAACGCCCAGGACACCAATCAAATCTGTCAGTTTCCCTCCCTTTGTCGATAACCGCCGGCTGGAGCTTTGCTGAATCATCATATCTTCTCCCCCGGAAGCTTTCGACGCTGGGTCGCATTCTCACTTGTCTGGACGATCAGGCGATCTGGCAAACGCATATCAATGGCGATAATGTCACGATCGAATAGAGATTCACTCGTGACCAATTCACCTAAACGATGCAAGGCCGTAGCGTAGTCAATTTCAGGTAAGCGCACATTGATTCGGTTATCGAGTCTTAAATCCCACCGCCGCCCACCAACCCAAACCGCAGCCCCCAAATGAGGCGACAGGATCGGCTCTGCGTCCAACAGAGATAACAACTCTGGCGCGTGCTCTGGCGCCCCTTGGCCAACGATAATCGGCAACTTGCTAAAACGCTCAACATTACTACTCGCTAAAATATCACTATTAATTAATATATTTCCACCACGGTCAATCAGCACAACCTTTCCGTCAACTTGCCACAACGCCATCGGCTGACGCTCGGTCAGGCGGATCAGAACCAAGTCAGGCAACCGTCGCTCGACCGTCGCCGAAGCGATCCAAGGCAGATGCTCCAACTCGGCACGCGCCCGACTCAGATTGAAACCAAGAATGGGATCTCCGCGCTGGAGATGAATGGCCCCGAGTAAATCAGCCTTTTCCGAACCACTCCGCCCTTCGACAAACACCTCATTGACCCGAAAGCCCATGCCGGCGGTGGCTTGCATCACCGAATTTCCAACGCCTTCGACAACCCGCTGAGTCAGACCTGTACGCCACAACCAAAACACGCTTCCAGCCACACTCACTATCAGCAGCGCCATGACGCTGAAGCGAACCGCCGGCACCGCCCATCGTGGCCAAGCCCGATACCGATTGGCACGCTCCACCGCCCGAGAGGCCATCTGCCGCCCCCCCGGAGTCTTCTGGAAAGCTGTCTGGCTCAACCTTGCCATACCGCATTCTCCACGATCCACGTCACGAGGTCTCGGTAGGAGATCCCTAAATGCGCCGCTTGCTCGGGAACCAGAGACAGGGGCGTCATCCCTGGCTGTGTATTGATCTCGAGAAAATACAAACCTTCGGTACCAGGCCGTGACGGATCATACCGAAAATCGCTGCGCGTCACGCCGCGACATCTCAATGTTTGATGCGCCACCAGCGCCAACCGCATCGCTTCTTCGGTCACATCCGACGGCAACGTCGCCGGGATGACATGGCGGGCGTGGCCAGCGGTATATTTGGCAGTAAAGTCGAAAATACTGCGATCGAATATGATCTCGGTCACAGCCAACGGGCGATCTCCCATGACGCCCACGGTGAGTTCCCGACCGGGAATGAAATCCTCCACCAAGGCCCGACTGCCTTTGGCCCACAGCGCCTCCAGGGTTGCCTGGCTGACCGGCTCCCCGCCGCGCTCGACCAGAGTCACCCCCACCGTCGATCCTTCGTCCACCGGCTTGACCACGTAGGGCGGTGGCAAAGGATGACCGCCGGCGAAATCCCCTCGCCCCAACAGCACCCCCCGAGGCGAACGCACACCAGCCGCCGCCAGCAAACGCTTGGTCATATCCTTATCCATCGCCACCGCCGAGGCCAATACCCCGGAATGGCTGTAAGGAATGCCCATGATTTCCAGCAATCCCTGGATGCAACCATCCTCGCCACCCCGACCATGCAGGGCGTTGAACACCACATCGGGACGGGGGGTCAAAGCTTGCCGCAGCGCCTCCAGATCACGCCCAACATCGACGGATGTAACCCGATAGCCGCATTCGGCCAAAGCCGACGCAACGGCGGCACCGCTGACCAACGACACTTCCCGTTCGGCGGACCAGCCGCCCATCAACACCGCGACATGACGGCTCATGATGTCTCTCCTTGGGGGCGGTTCGCTGCGGCGACACCGATCCGCTTGATTTCCCATTCCAGCCGGACGCCCGAGGTTTCGAAGACCCGCCGTCGCACCTCTTCACCCAGCCGCTCAAGGTCTGCGGCGGAGGCGGTACCAGGATTAAGCAGAAAGTTGCAATGTTTTTCCGAAACCTGAGCCCCGCCCAGAGTCAAACCGCGACATCCAGCCCGATCGATCAGCTCCCAAGCCTTCTGGCCAGGCGGATTGGCAAAGGTCGACCCGCCTGTGCGCGCCCGAACCGGCTGGCTTTCGGCGCGGGCCCGAGCGATGGCCTCGATACGAGCCGCAATTTCGGCGGGATCACCCGGTTCGCTAGACAGCGTTGCCTCAACGAACACCCAATCCGCTGGCGCCCCGCAGCGTCGGTAGCCAAGCGCCAACGAAGCCGCCGAGACCCGATGAAGCGTCCCGGCCCGATCGAAGGCCTCGGCTGAAACCAGAACATCGGCCAGCTCACGGCTAAACGCACCGGCATTCATGCGCAAGGCACCGCCGATGGTGCCAGGAATCCCGGACAAAAACTCTAACCCCGCAAGGCCAGCCTGATGAGCCGCGCGAGCGACGGTCAGGTCAAGCGCCCCAGCCCCCACCACCACTTGGCCATCGCCAATGGTGATAGCGGCAAAAGGCCCTCCCAACCGAATCACCACACCGGGAATGCCGCCATCACGGACCAGCAGGTTAGAACCGACCCCAATCACCGTTACCGGCACATCCGCCGGACAGGCCGCGAGAAATGCCGCCAAGTCTTCGCGATCCGCCGGACGGAACAACAGCTCTGCCGGGCCGCCTACCTGAAACCACGTCATCCCGGCCAATGGTGCTTGAGCGCTCAGACGGCCCCGCACCGATGGCAGCCGGTGAATCAACGGCTCCCCCCCATGCTCCGAGACGGACGAAAACCCCATGGCCGGTTCCGCGTTCACGAACGCCGCCCTTTCCCCTGAAGCTCCGCCAATTCAGTTGGCAGGCTATTCGCCCAACCGCTAATGGTGCCGGCCCCCAAGCATACCACCAGATCACCCGGCTCGGCGGTTTCCACGATCAGCCTAGCCAATTGCTCTGGCCCCGGCAAAGGCACCACCTGACGGTGACCGCGTAGACGCAGTCCTTCAACCATGGCGTCACGATCAACCCCTGGGATCGGGGCTTCGCCTGCCGGATAAACATCAGCCACAAACACGATGTCTGCGTCATTAAAACAGGTGCAGAAATCTTCGAATAGGCTTTGCAGACGGGAATAACGATGGGGCTGAACCACCGCCAGAACCCGCCCTCGACCAGCGGTTCGTGCGGCTCGCAACACCGCCGCAATTTCCACCGGGTGATGACCATAATCGTCGATCACCACCACGCCACCGGCTTCCCCGGTTCGGGTGAAACGGCGTTTGACTCCTGAAAACCGAGCCAGAGCCCGATGCATCACATCGGGCGCCAGCCCCATTTCATAGCCAACCGCCAAAGCCGCCAGAGCATTCGAAACATTGTGCATCCCGAACATCGGCAAGGTCACACCGCTCAACACGGTATCCTCACCGCCGCCCCGGCCCGCCAACACCACATCAAAACGTGCGCCATCGGGTCCCAATTCAATGTCGCGGGCCCGAACCTGGGCTTGGGGGCTGAACCCATAGGTGATAATGCGACGATCAGAAACCCGAGGAATCATCGCCTGAACTTCGGGATGATCCAAACACAATACAGCAAAACCATAGAACGGGATATTTTGGACAAAGCTATCAAAAGCCTCGCGCACCCGGTCAAAATTGCCGTAAAAGTCTAAATGTTCTGGGTCGATATTGGTTACTACCGCAATGGTCGCCGGCAGCTTGACAAAAGTCCCATCGGACTCGTCAGCCTCGACCACCATCCACTCACCGGCCCCAAGCCGCGAGTTGGTCCCGTAGGCATTGATGATGCCTCCGTTGATCACGGTCGGATCCAATTCCGCAGTTTCCAGTAAAGAAGCGACCATTGACGTCGTTGTGGTCTTGCCATGAGTGCCGCCGATCGCAATCGACCACTTCAGCCGCATCAGTTCGCCGAGCATTTCAGCACGACGGACGACCGGCAAGTGGGCGGTGCGCGCGGCAACGACCTCGGGATTGTCTCGCTTGATGGCCGATGATACAACGATCACACTGGCCTTGCCTAGGTTCTCGGCGCGATGGCCAACAAAAACTTCGATGCCTTGGGCGCGCAGGCGCTTGACGTTGGCATTTTCAGCCACGTCCGATCCCTGGACAGCATAGCCCAAATTCTTTAGCACTTCGGCAATACCGCTCATGCCGATTCCGCCGATGCCGACGAAATGAATCAACCCGATAGTCAGCGGCAAGGCTCTCATTCTGCGGCCTCCCAAATGGTCCGATGGTTACGATTGGCCCCGGAACCGGGACCATGGGCCGCTTCGATCACGGTATCCGCCAGCCGTTGGGCAGCGTCGGAAGCGCCCCACCCCCGCGCCACCGCCGCCGCCAATGTCAAATCTGCGGGTTGAGCCAACAGGCTTTCCAACCGCTCGGCCAGTTCTTGAGGGGTAAAGTCGGGTTGCGCCATCAACCAAGCCCCTCCGGCCTCGGCCAATGCCCGCGCATTGGCGGTCTGGTGATCGTCGGTGGCGTAGGGATAGGGTACCAAAATCGCCGGGCGCCCAACCGTTGTCAGTTCCGCCATGGTCGAAGCCCCTGCCCGACACATCACCAAGTGCGCCCCAGCCAGTCTGGCCGGCACGTCTTGGAAAAAGCTGGACAAATCGACGGCACCAACCCCCAGACCCTCATAAGCCGCTGTGACCCGCTCCAGGTCTTCGGGCCGGCATTGTTGAGACACCACCAGCCGCGCCCGCGAAGCCACCGGCAACAGCGCCAACGCCGCCGGGACCACTTCGCTGAAGACACGGGCACCTTGACTGCCGCCCATCACCAACAGGCGCACCGGCCCCCCTTCGTCTGGGGGCGCATAAAAGCTGTCCCGAACCGCCGCGATCTCGGAACGCACCGGATTGCCCGTCCGCACGCACAAATCCCGGCAGGAGTCCGGCATGCCTGCGACGGTAGGAAAAGAAATGGCCAGCCGGGATACGCCGCGCGCCATCCAACGATTGGCACGCCCCAACACGGCGTTCTGTTCGTGCAGAATCACCGACACTCCGGCCAAGCGCGCCGCCATGACCGTCGGCAAAGACGGATAGCCGCCAAAACCAACCACCGCCGCCGGCTTCTTCCGCACCATCAACCACAATGCCTGGACAACCCCGATTCCCAACGTCACCAGAGTCCGCAAGGCCCCCAGAACGCCCGGTTCCAGGGTCGCGGCGTACACGCGATGATGTGGCACACCCAGCATGGCGTCGCCAAAGGCCCGTCCTCGGCGATCCGAAATCAGCAACACAGGTTGGCCCCGCGCTAACAACTCCCGCGCCAACGCTTCCGCCGGGAACAGATGGCCGCCGGTTCCGCCTGCTGCCAACATCACAGGCGCTGGCTTGGAGGTCACTCTGGGGAGTGGATCAGGCCTCATCACAGCATCGAGCCTTGATGTTGACCCACCCAGGCCCTCAGATGCCGGGCCGCCATCGCGGCCCAATACCGGCGCAAGATCGTTGTCAGGGCTCGCGGGTATCATTGACGATCTCCCAAACCAAAGCGCCGCCGGGTCAGCGCCAGAACCATCCCCATGCCGAAGCCCAGGGCAATCAGCGACGAACCGCCGTAACTGACAAAGGGCAGCGTCATGCCCTTGGCCGGGAGCAGATGCAGTGAAGACGACATATTGATGAAAGCCTGCATGCCAAACTGAACCAGCAGCCCCGCCGCCGCCAGCAGCACGAACAAATTAGAATCCTTTAATAATCTGGAAAAACCGCGCAGCACAATGAAGCCGAACAGCGCCACCAGCAGCAGCGTCCAAAGCAAGCCCAACTCTTCACCCGAGACCGCAAAAATGAAATCGGCGTGGGCGTCAGGAAGCTGCATCTTGACCGTGCCCTGTCCGGGGCCAGTACCCAATAGCCCCCCATTGGCAAAGGCTTCCATCGAGCGCGTCACCTGATAGGTATCGCCGCTCGCCGGATCCAAAAAGCGATCGATACGGCTGTGGACGTGGGGCAACAGATGGTAGGCGCCCACCAACCCCACACAGCCCAAACCGATAAAGATCACAACGAAGCCGATATTGAGCCCGGCCAGGAAAAATTGACAAAACCACACCACCGATACCACGCACGCCATACCCAAGTCGGGTTGCTTGATCAAAAGTCCGACCACCAGTATGTAAAGCAAGATTGCTGCAAGATTACCGGGAAAACCGGGGCTAGTCCTTTGGAGAGAAAACATCCAGGCAGCGACCACCGCAAAAGCCGGCTTGAGGAACTCCGAGGGCTGAATCGATAAGCCCGGCAAATGAATCCAACGACGAGCCCCCTTGATCTCGACCCCGATAACCATCGTCGCTGCCGTCAGCGCCAATGCCACCAAAAACACCCCAAGCGCCACCCGGCGCACCCCGCGCGGGGTCAGCAGTGATATGGCAATCATCAGCAACAGGGACGGCACCAGCATGGCCAAGTGATGCTCGACGAAATGATAGGTATCGAGGCCGATACGCTCGGCCACCGCCGGACTGGCGGCCATGATCAGGATGATCCCATAGCCGACCAGCACCGCCAGCGCCGCCAGCATCCAGCGATCAACGGTCCACCACCACCGCCCAAAGATGGATTGATCGGTACGATCAAAGGCGATCATGAGCGATCCCCCGCATTCCGGTGCCGTTCAAAGACAAGATCGACGCAAGCCGCAAAAGCGGCTCCGCGCGCCTCAAAATCGGCGAATTGATCGAAAGACGCACACGCCGGAGACAGTAAAACCGTCGCTCCGCCCCGCCCTTTCTCAGCAAAAGCCCGCTCGGTGGCAGCGGCAACCGCAACATCCATGGTCCCGCAGCGATCAAACGGCACCTTGCCATCCAACCAGGCCGCGAAAGAGTCGGTGGCGGCGCCGATCAGGAAAGCGTGGCGAACACGGGACATCAGAGGCTCGAGACCGGCAAGCCCACCCTCTTTGGCCTTGCCTCCCAAAATCCAGTAAATATCGTGGTAGCAGGCCAGAGCCTTAGCAGCAGCATCGGCGTTGGTAGCCTTGCTGTCATTGACAAAACTGACCCCGCCAACCTGCGCCACTTGCTGTTGACGATGAGCCAGACCGGGAAAACTGGTCAAAGAGCGAGCGATCAGGGCTGGATGAACGCCCACCGCCCGCGTGGCGGCAAAGGCGGCAGCGGCATTTTGCCAATTGTGACGGCCCGGCAGTGCCACCACTTCGCGCAAGTCCATGATCTCTTCCGCCTGGCTCTCGGTGTCGTCCACCAGCACGCCATGGCGGACATACACCCCACCCGGAACCCGCCGCTCCACCGACACCGGAATCACCGTCACGTCCGGTTGTTGTTGCTCCAAGGCCCGGCGAAGCTGGCGGCAATGCTCATCATCGGTCCCGATCACCGCAACCCTCTGAGCCGGCGGCGTGATCACCGGATGCTGGGCGAAGATCAGAGACTTGGCCCGCACATAACCGTCCATCCCGCCGTGACGGTCCAGATGATCGGGGGTGATGTTCAACAGCACCGCCACCGCCAATGGAGCCGAAACCGTTTGCTCTAACTGGTAGGATGACAGCTCCAACACATAGGTTCCGGTCGGCCCCAGTGCCGGTAACGCCAACACCGGCATTCCCAGATTCCCCCCCACCGCCACAGGCCGCCCCGACTGCTTGAGGATGTGACCAATCAAGGTGGTGGTGGTGGATTTGCCGTTGGTTCCGGTGATGCCGATCCAGGTGGCATCATGTTCGGAACGGGCCAGCAGCTCGATATCGCCAATGATTTCGACCCCGGCAGCCCGCGCCCGCGTTGCCAGTGGATGTGGCACCGGGTGGGTGTGCGGAATGCCCGGCGCCAACACCAGCGCCGCCGCTGCCCCCAAGTCAACCGTGTCCAAATCCACCACGGGCACCCCGGCAGCGGCGGCATCGGCGCGACGCTGGGGATCGTCGTCCCAGGCCCAAACTTCGGCACCACTGGCCTGCAACGCCGCCGCTGCCGCTAGGCCCGATCGACCCAAGCCCATCACCGCAACCGGATACCCCTTGAAGGCGAACAGGTCGATCATCCCAGCCTCACCTCAGCTTCAGCGTCGACAGGCCGACCAGGGCCAGGATGACCGCGATGATCCAGAAACGGATCACCACCGTTGGCTCTGCCCACCCTTTTTTCTCGAAATGATGATGAAGCGGCGCCATTCGGAACACCCGTTTGCCCGTCAATTTGAACGAGGCCACCTGCACGATGACCGAAACCGTTTCGAGCACAAACAAACCGCCAACAATCGCCAACACGATTTCGTGCTTGGTCACAATGCTGATGGCACCCAATGCGCCGCCCACCGACAGCGAGCCGGTGTCGCCCATAAAGACCATTGCGGGCGGCGCGTTGAACCACAAAAAGCCAAGGCTAGCGCCCACCAAGGCCCCGCAAAACACCGTTAACTCGCCCGAACGCGGAACATAGTGGAGCTGCAAATAATTGGCGAAAATGCTGTTGCCGACCAAATAGGCAATCATCGCGAAGCAACCGGCGGCGATCATCACCGGCACAATGGCCAAACCGTCGAGGCCATCGGTGAGATTGACCGCATTGGACGCCCCGACCATCACGAAGACCGCGAATGGCAGGAAGAAAAAGCCAAGCTGGATCAGCACGTCTTTAAAGAACGGGATCGCCAGCCCTTGGGACAAAGGTTCGGGGGTCACCGCCGCAATCAGCACCGCCGCCGTGGTCGCCACCCCGACTTGGGCCATCAACTTGATCCGCCCCGGAAGCCCTTTGGGGTTGCGCTTGGTCAGTTTCAGATAGTCATCGCCAAAGCCAATCGCTCCGAAGCCCAGAGTGACCAGCATAACGATCCAGATATAAGCATTATCCAAATCGCCCCATAACAACGTACTGACGGTCACCGCCACCAGGATCATCAGCCCGCCCATGGTTGGCGTGCCTTTTTTCTTGAAATGCGTCTCGGGACCATCGCCCCGGATCGGTTGACCTTCACCCTGCCGGCGCTTCAGCCAAGCGATCAGATAAGGCCCCAGCACAAAGCTGATAATCAGCGCGGTCAGGATCGCCCCACCCGTCCGAAACGTAATGTAACGGAACAGATTCAGCGGTCCGAAGTCATCGCTCAACGGATAGAGGAGGTTATATAGCACGGCCTTCCCCTCCCCCGCTCAACCAGCGACAACGGCGGAAGCCGCCGATACCAACGCCCGATCCTGTGCAATCCCAGCCAAAGCCGTCACCACCCGAGTCATGCGGCTACCCGCCGATCCTTTTACCAACACCACATCACCATCCTGAATCACATCCGCCACCAAGGGCGCCAGTCCGGCACTATCCTCGGCCCAACCACCCCGGACTCCTGCCGGCAGATGAGCCATTAACGCGGCGGTATGAGGGCCGCAGCCGAAGACCAATTGAATCCCGGCTCTCTCCAAAGAACCCGCGAGCCCGACATGATAGGCATCGGCCCGCTCTCCCAACTCTAGCATGTCTCCGAGCACGGCGATGCGCCGGCCTCCAGCCCCAGGATCGGTCTCAGCCAACACCTGAAACGCCGCCGTCATTGCGGACGGGCTGGCATTATAGCTCTCGTCGATCAGTATGAAGCTCCCTCGAGACAAGGGCAGACGACGGCGGTCCCCCCGACCTTTGACCGGGACAATCCGGCCTAGACTGTCGGCGGCACGAGAAAGATCGGCCCCCACCGCCTGCACCGCCAGCAGCACGGCAAGGCTGTTCATCACCCAATGGCAGCCCGGCGAAGAGAGGCGATAAGATAAAGGAATGCCTCCGATCCTCGCGGTCACGAGACTTCCCGCCGCGTCGATCGAGGATTGACGCCCCCAGCTCTCTCGGTTTTCGTCGTAACCGCCAAAGTCCCGGATATCCGTCACGCCCCAGGTCCGCGCTGCCGCCGCCAAACGCTCAAACTGGCCATTGTCACGGTTGAGTACGGCGACCCCCGAAGCCGTCATGCCTTCGAACAGCTCGGCTTTAGCGTCGGCCACGGCCTCAAGGGAGGCAAAGAATTCCATATGAGCGGGCTCGATGGTGGTGATCACGCCCACATCGGGCCGCACCAGCCGCGCCAACGGTCCAATCTCTCCCGCATGATTCATGCCCAGCTCGAACACTCCATACCGGCATTCGGCAGGCAAGCGAGCGAGACTCAGCGGCACGCCCCAATGATTGTTCAGATTGCCTTCGGTGGCGTAGGTCGGCGCCTGATCGCCAAGGCAGGCCGCCAGAGCCGCCTTGGTGCCGGTCTTGCCCACCGAGCCGGTCACGGCAATCACCTTGGCTCGACTGCGTGTCCGTGCCCGTGTCAGGGCGGCTCGCCCCAAATCCTCTAGCGCCCCCAATGTGTCAGCCACCCTCAGCCGCCCGCCGCCGACAGGGACAGAAGACGAGCCGCCGGGGCTCACCACCGCCGCCACCGCCCCCCTCGCGAACGCCTGCTCCAAAAAATCATGCCCGTCGAAACTTGGCCCTCGCAGGGCTACAAACAGGTCTCCCGGCGCCACCGTCCGGCTATCGATGGAAACGCCGGTCGCGCACCAAGCCTCCTCCGGGCTGGGTCCAGCCCCAACGGCAATCGCCGCCTCTTCGGCGGTCCATAGCACCGGCTTTTCGGTTTTGGCGCTCATCCCGCCATCTCCGTTACCGCCGTCCGCGCTTCGGCCACGTCGTCAAACGGGCGAATCTCACTGCCCACGATCTGCCCCTGTTCATGTCCCTTGCCAGCGATCACCAACAGATCCCCGGCAGCCAGTCCCCGCACCGTCGTCCGAATGGCCGTGGCACGATCCCCTCTTTCCTCGGCGTCTGGACAGCCTGCCAAAATCTCGCGACGGATCGCAGCCGGATCCTCGCTGCGCGGATTGTCATCGGTCACAATGACCCGATCGGCCAAACGCGCCGCAATCCCCCCCATCACAGGCCGCTTGCCCCGGTCACGATCGCCACCGCAGCCAAACACTACCACCAGTTGCCCCGTTGCATGAGGCCGCAACGCCTGCAGAACCGTCTCCAGCGCATCTGGGGAATGGGCATAATCTACGATCACCGCCGCGCCATTCGGATGCCCCGACACCGGCTGAAGTCGCCCAGGCACCCCTTCTAATCGCTCCAACGCCGCCAGCATTGGCTCCAACACAGCCGTTGGCACGGCCTGCCCGGCCCGCAACGCCTCTGCTGCCACCGGATCGGCGGCCAACACCAGCCCCAGCGCGGCCAGCGCGTTCCAGGCCTGGAACCGCCCGACCAATCCCAATGCGACCGCTGCCGGTTGTCCCAGAATCTCCAGCGTCAGACGCTGACCATGGGGCAGAGGCTCCACCGACCGCACCGCGATCTCGCGAGCCGCCACACCGTAGCCCACCACCGACACGCCTCGCCGACCACAGAGTTCGGCCAATCCCTGGAATTCGGGCACATCGGCGTTCAGCACCGCCAAACCATCCGAGGCCAAAACCCGTTCAAACAGCCCGGCTTTGGCCGCTTGATAAGCCTCCATGGTGCCGTGATAGTCGAGATGGTCGCGAGTGAGATTGGTAAAGGCCGCCGCCCGCAGCCGCACCCCGTCCAGCCGGAATTGATCGAGGCCGTGACTAGACGCTTCCATGGCCAGATGGTCGACGCCAGCCCCAGCCAAAGCTGCCAACGCGGCGTGCAGCCGCACCGGATCTGGGGTGGTCATGGTCGCCCCACCGAAATCGCCAGACAGCGCAAGAGTCGGTGGTGCGGTCAATCCTAGGGTGCCAAGGGCCGCTGCCGTGAATCCCAACTGGGTCCAAAGCTGACGGGCGAATTGAACGGTAGAGGTCTTGCCATTGGTGCCGGTCACCGCGACCACAGTCTCAGGCTGCCGACCATAAAACGCCGCAGCCATCACGGCAAAAGCCTGGCGCGGCGTCGCATCCTCGATCACCGTCACGGATGAGGGCAAGGCTTCGCCCAAAAGCTGCCGGGTTCCCAAGGGTGCCAGCACCGCCACGGCGCCACGGCCAAGGGCATCGGCCACAAAGGCGCGACCATCCTTGGCGCCGCCAGGAACCGTGCTTGGCAAGGCCGCAAACAAAAAGCCCGGCCTGACCTCGCGGGAATCCGCCGTCAAGCCGGTGATTTCACAATCCAAACCCAGAGCCGAGCCGTTCGAGCCGTTAATGATCGTCATCAGGCGAATAGGCCGCAACGGCCGTCCCTTTCGTTCCGGGGTCCATTTCAAGAGCTTGGCGAATCTCGGGGTTTTGCTCATCAATCGGTTGAATGCCTAACAGGGGCCCGATTTGCTTGATCACACGCCCCACCGCCGGCGCCGAAACCCATCCCGCAGTCGTGAACCCATGACTGTTGGCCGATGGCTTCGGCTCATCAACCATGATCATCACCAAATACTTCGGATCATTGATCGGAAAGACCCCCACAAACGAAGTCAAGTTCGCGTTCGTATAATGGCGCCCCCGCTGCTTATCGGCGGTGCCGGTCTTCCCCCCAACCATGTAACCGGGAACATTGGCAAACTTGGCCGTTCCTTCGGTAACCACGATCCTGAACAGTCGGCGCATTTCCATCGAGGTCTGTTCGGAAATAATCCGCTCCCCCGGCACCTCTTGTCCTGGCTGCACCTTCAGCAAGGTTGGCTTGTGCATGATGCCGCCATTGATCACCGCCGCCGCGCCCATGGCCACATGAAGTGGGCTCACCGACATGCCATGACCAAACGCAATGGTCATGGTGTTGATTTCCCGCCAAGGCTTGGGCACCAGCGGCCAGCCTAATTCGGGCAGCTCGATCGGAACCGGCCTAAAGAATCCAATCTTGGCCATAAAGGCCATTTGCGTCGGTGTCCCAACCTGCACCGCCATCCGAGCCGAACCAAGATTCGAGGAATACTGGAAAATCTCGGCAACATTCAACATCCTATGCAATCCATGATATTCATGGATGGTGAAATGACCAACATGGATGTTGTTGATGGTATCGAATCTATCCGCCAGATGAATCTTTCCCGAATCCAGAACCATCGCGGAATTAAAGATTTTAAATGTTGACCCCATTTCATAAACGCCCAAGGCGTTCCGGTCGAACTTTTGATCTCCTTCGGCATCACCGGGCTCCTGGGGATCAAAATCTGGCAAAGACACCATCGCCAGAATTTCGCCGGTGCGAACATCCATGATGATGCCGTTTCCGCCCAGCGCCTGGAATTCCTCGACGGCAGCCGAGGCTTCCCGGTGCAGGATGTGCTGTAGACGTAAGTCCAGGGAGGTTTGAACCGATCCTGCGCCGCCCTTGAGCCGCTTGTCAAAAAACCGCTCTAATCCCGCCAAACCGACGTTATCGACGCCCGTATAGCCGACCACATGGGACGCCAGCTTCCCCGATGGATAGAATCGACGCTCCTCATTTTCAAACAGCAAACCGGGCAAACCGAGAATATGCACGGCGTAATGCTGGCGCGGTGTCAAATTGCGCTTGAGCCAGACAAACCGCTTATTGCTGGTTAGTTTGTCATAGACTTCTTGATATTCTAAGTCTGGCAGGGCCTCGACCAATTTCGAGGCAGCTTCCTCAGCATCCAAAACCAATTTCGGATCGGCATGAAGGGACGCGGTCGCCAGGGATGTCGCCAATAACTGACCATTGCGATCAAGGATATCCGATCGAGCCAGGGGGGGCTCAGGGTCCGCCGGACGATCAACCTTAATCTCTTCGCGATGGGAGAAACAGGTGGCCACCACCAGCTTCGCAGACACCGCCAGAAAGGCCAAAATCACCACCAATCCGGTGATGATCAGACGATTCCGCCCAACCTCAAGCGCCTTGGCCGCGTCACTGACCGAACGATACGACAACGACCGGGCATCGACGATGCCCGGTTCCAATTCATCCTCATCCGTGAATGACGACCGTTCTGTCATTGCCCGCGCCCAAGCCGCAGCAACAAATTACCAATTTCGTCATCGGGCGGCGGACGCGAAGCCGACGAAACGCGGGCAACCGAAGCGCGGGTCAGGACCGCCGCTTGCCCACCATCCGCCTGGGCTTGGCGATTCATCCTGTGGTGGATCGGAACCGGAGCTGCCGGCATGCCCATGCCGCTGCTGCCGACCGAAGCCAGGGCTACCGCCGCAGGATGAACCGTTCCAGGAGCTGGCACAGCAACGGAAGCCGAAGCCACTGGACCAGAGGCGGAAGCCGGCGTGGCCATCACCCCCACCGCCCGGCCACTGGCCGGTGAACCCATCGGCCTATCCGGGTTCGACGCCACCAGGGCCATCCCACCCGGTGGTGTGCCGGGCTTGAGCGGCAGAGCATTGAAACTAGCCACTTGCGCGGCGGTGATCGGCGTCAATGTCGTAAGATAGCTGCCGGCCAATGCTTCCAACCGGACGGGATCGGTGTAGACCCCCCACTCGGCCTTGGTCACCTGAATCCCACTTTGTTCCGCGATGATTTCCCGATCCAGAGTCGCGATCTCTTCCCGAAGATTCTGGACCCGGTAACTGGTGTGGAACAACTCAACCCCGGCGATGGCCGCAACGGTGAGCCAGAGAAGGTCAGATTTCCGGAGCATGGGGCTTCCTTCGCGAAATCAAGACTTGTTAGAGGAAACGGGAGCGGATGTCCGCTCCGCGACCCGCAACTTGGCGGAACGGGAGCGTGGATTGGCCTCAACCTCGGCCTGCTGGGGCACCAGGGGCCGCCGCTCTGGCAAACGAAAGGTTGGGGCCCAAACCCCGACCGGCCCCACCGGCAGATGCCGGGACGGCGATGGCGGCGCCTCGGCTCGCTGACGCAAAAAATCCTTCACCACCCGGTCTTCCAGCGAGTGGAACGATACGACCGCCAATCGTCCCTCTGGCGCCAAAAGCCGTTCGGCTGCGGCCAATCCGCGATGCAATTCACCCAATTCGTCATTGACCGCCATCCGCAGCGCCTGAAAGGTGCGGGTCGCGGGATCAATACCGTCGCGCGAAGAGGGTACGACCGCTCGCACGATAGACGCCAACCGGCCTGTCCGCTCAATGGGCGCTTCCAGGCGGGCCGCCACCACCGCAGCCGCGACTCGCCGGGCCCGCCGCTCCTCACCCAATTCAAAAAAGATCCGGGCCAACTCCTGTTCCGGCAGGCGGTTGACCAGATCGGCGGCACTTTCGCCATCACTCCCCATCCGCATATCAAGCGGGCCGTCAGCTCGAAAGGAAAAGCCTCGGCTAGCGTCGTCAAGATGAGAGGAGGATACTCCCAAATCAAAAGCGATGCCGTTGACGGCCGTCACGCCCTGCTCGCCTAAGAGTGCCTCCAGATCGCCGAAACAGCCCTCAACGACCCGCAATCGGTCGCCATAAACCGCCGTCAACTCCCGCGCTAAAGCCACCGCGCGTGGATCTCGGTCCACGGCCCAAACCTGACAGGCCGATGCTGCCAGCAGTGCCCGCGTATAGCCACCCGCCCCAAAGGTTCCATCCACATACACGCCCCCACTCCGGGGGGTCAGCGCCGTCAACACTTCGGCAGCCATCACCGGAACGTGGGAAGCAGCGGAGGCACCAAGCCCCTGCGAGCCGGTACTGGATACCGTCCCCGTCCCTGGCACCGCCGGAAGAACGGGCCATGCCTCTGGAATAAGATGAGAACCCGTGATCACGACCCACTCCCACGCATCGCCGACGCCTTGGCGATGATTTTGCTGAGGGAGAGATCCCGACCACGCGCCCTCTCGCGCATACTGTCTTCATGCACCGATAACGCCGTCGGTTCCCAAATCTGGAAGGTCTTACGGCGACCGACGAAGGCAGCGGCCTCGGAAATCCCCGCGAAATCGCACAAATGCTGTGGCAACACGATCCGCCCCTCCCCATCGAACGGCAACTGAACGGAACCTCCAAAAATTATGGTTTCGATCAGCTCGTACTCCTCGTCCGAGAGATCTAATGTCTCCAAACTATCACTGAGCCGCTCCATATGATCCGCGCTGCACGCCTCTAGCGCGGCGTACTGAAGCGACCTAAAAACCACCACACCCTGATAGCTCTGCCCTACCAATATCTTACGGAACTCGGCAGGAACCGAAACCCGCCCCTTGCGGTCAACCTTGTTGACATATGTCGACAGGAAGACGGCCATCGCAAGCTGCTGTTCCTCGTCCCGCTGGTGGCGAACGTCTTCACCATTTCATCACGAACCCCACCCCGGTCTCACCAGCCCCCGGCCTTGTCCGATTGGCAGAACTCCGGCCTGCCTGGGTCGACATGGATTATCATGGGATTTCATGGGCAGTCAATCTCTGAGGACCGCTTGGTTCGAAAGCTGTCAAGGATTCGATGAGGTTCCATCGCCCCCGTGCTTCCGATGCAACAGTTTCTCGTCAATGCTGACGTGATCACGCCCCATATTTTTGAATATGTTAAAGACACAATAAAAGGATAGGATAGAGTTCATTCTGTGTTCTGATCTTTGAGTAAAGGCCACTTACAGTATCGAAAGGCGATTCGGAGCAACGGATCTCCGTTATCACCCTATCTTTAAAGAGTTACGTTAAGGCCGATAGCTCGATCGCCTATCATTTGAGCAGGTTCCGGTGCCGACGGCACTGGCCGACGCCTATCGGCGCGGTACGGGCCTTTTTTTCGTGCACGAGCGGACGCAAGAACGAGGGCGAGTGGGCCCGTTCTTGAGAAACCGGACAAGAGAGTCTTGCTATTGACCCACCCAAGGCTGCCCTTAGGCGCCGGGTGGGCACTGCACCATTTCGGGGAAAAGGTGCCAGACGGTCTATAAGCCGGGTTCTGTCCCCGCCGAAGCGGGGGATGGTCATTCATCTGGGACGCCCGTTACCGGACGCCTCGCGCAACCAACCCGGGCGACGGCGCGAAAACCCGCGTGGACCCACCGCAGCCCATAAGGCTACGAACAGGCCCGTGCCGCCCCTATTCGGTCTTGCTCCCGGTGGGGTTTACCGTGCCGCCGCCGTTGCCGGCGTCGCGGTGCGCTCTTACCGCACCCTTTCACCCTCACCTGCCGTGGAATTTCTTCCAAAAAGGGGCAGGCGGTTTGCTTTCTGTGGCACTTTCCCTAGGGTCACCCCCGCCGGCCGTTAGCCGGCACCGTGTTTCCGTGGAGCCCGGACTTTCCTCCCCCCGCAGTTCACCCTTGCGGGCGCCGCGAAAGGCGACCATCCGACCGTCTGACACCGGGCACCCTAGGGCATCGCCCACGACGGCGCAAGCCCTGGGTTGCGGATTCCAGGCAAAGGACATTCGCTGTCTTGGCGAATCGCTTTGGCGTAAACGTCCCGTCCGCTGAAAACAAACAGCGAACAAGGAGCAAGGCTCACGCCCTCAGAACGGCGCCAACACGACCCAAAGGGTCTTTACCATCGAGCCTTGATGGTGACTCATCAAGGCTGCCCTCAGACGCCGGGCGGGCGCATCCGCGCCCTTGGCTTCGCGTCCACGAGGACGCGGGGCCGCCGTCGCGGCCCGATACCGGCGATATGTCAGTATCAGGGCTCGCCGGTATCAATTCGGTGGGCTGAAGAAAGAGCGGTTGAGGTCGGGGCGAAGGGCGAGGCAGCATCAGGCGGGGATCACGATGTGCGAGTCAGCTCGCGCAGCCGAGCGAAGGGGTGGTCCGTATCGCTCGGAGCGGTTGTGGGAAGAGGGCGGGGGCGTCGGGGGGGCTTGGGACGTCGAGTCCGCCAGTGAACCGAGCCGTCTTCGGCGGTGATCCGACGGTACCCTAGGGCTTCGAGCACCGGGGGCAGCTCGGCTTCGGGGCAACCGATGGGTTGTCCCGAAGGTGCCCTTCCGGCGGCTAGGGCGCCCTCAAAACGGTCCAGGATATCGGCGCGGATGGCCCGAGGGCCAACCACCGGGAAGCCAATTGCGGTGTGAAAGGCCGCAGATACGCCCGGCAGGGCCGCCACAGAGACTCGGGCGGCGGCGGGGATTGGCACCGGCAGCGGCAGTTCGTGATGCACGGCATAGAGCAAGGCGCGCATGGCCACTGCCGCTGGCTTGAGCAGGGCCGGCAAAAGGAGCCAGGCGCTGCCCAATCGAACCCCGAGCTGGGTGAGTTGGTGGCGATCCCCCGAGGACAGGCCCTCGAGTAGCGTGGCCACCGATGCTCGAGGCAGGCAGCCCAGGGCTTCGACCAACTGAAAGGCCAAACCTCGAGCCGGGCCAGCAATGTCGGCCTGGGCCAGCCGGAACAGTGGGGCCAGCGGGGTTGCAATGGTGGCTTCCAGCCAGGTCTCCAGGCGCCGCCGTACCCGGTCGCGCTGGGGGCCTTCCATCAGGGCATCATGAGAAACCACAATCACGGGGGTTAAGGGGCCGGTTCCGGGTGCCAACCGGGCCACCTCGGCACCATGCCAGCGGATCAGGCCGTGGTCGGGGTCCAGAGTCAGGGACGTATCTGGGTCACTTTCCAAGCGACGCACTCGATCGGCGACTTCACGGCGCAACGCCATGCGCGCCGCCGACATCAAGGCCCGGCCATCCTCTCCTTGCGCTTCGGCGTCGGGGATGAAGCGGAACCCTTTAAGATGGCCGACCGGGTGGCCTTCGACCATGACTTCGCCCTGACGCCCGATGGCGGCCAGCAGCGGGCCGCCCTCCGTTAAGCTGCGGGCCAGCAAAGCCGAGCGGCGATCGACGAAACGCTGAGTCAGACGTTCGTGCAGGGCGTCCGAGAGCTTATCCTCGATGGACCGGGTCCGGTCCCGCCAGTGGGCGCCATCGCTCAACCAATTGGGCCGATGAGAAACATAGGTCCAGGTTCGAATATGGGCAATGCGGGTGACCAGAGCATCAATCTCGCCATCGTAACGATCGAGCCGCGCCACCTGATGAGCCACCCAGTCGGTGGGCAGTCGGCGGTGCGGGCCACGCAGATGACGATAAATCTGACCCAGAAGGCGGGTGTGGGCATCGGATAGCACTTTGCGGAAGTCTGGAATCCGGCAGACCTGCCACAATAGGTCAACGGCTTCGCGATGGCTGGCGAGCGCGTTGATCTCGGGATCCTGGGCCAAAGCGGCCAGGGTTAAATGGTCGTCGCCTTCGCGGACCCGGATCAAGTCGGGTCGGGGAGGGCGCTGCTCCAGTGAACGGAGCAGGGCCGAAGGCGACTGAAAGCTTAGGTCGGAATTTCGCCAGCGGATCGCCTTCAAGGATGGAAAGCTGTGAGTCTCGATGGCTTCAATCCATTCGCTGTCCAGGTCGCCCAGGTCGCCGGTGGTTCCAAAGGTGCCGTTGCTGCGGTGGCGGCCTGCGCGGCCTGCGATTTGGGCCATTTCGTGGGCATCGAGTCGACGGGCTACATTGCCATCAAATTTGGTGAAACCGGCAAAGGCGACATGGTCCACATCCATATTCAGGCCCATGCCGATGGCGTCGGTGGCCACCAAATAGTCCACGTCGCCGGCTTGGTAGAGCGCCACCTGGGCATTGCGGGTTCGGGGGCTGAGGGCCCCGAGCACCACCGCTGTTCCGCCCCGTTGCCGCCGGATCATCTCCGCGATGGCGTAGACTTCGGTGGCCGAGAAGGCCACCACCGCCGAACGTGGCGGTAATCGGGTCAGTTTACGCGGGCCGGTATAGCTCAGGGTGGAAAAGCGGGGGCGGCTGATGAATTCGACTCGGGGAACCAGTCGTCGGATCAGGGGGGCGATGGTTTCGGCCCCTAAGACCATGGTTTCCTCCAACCCTCGGGCATGAAGCAGGCGGTCGGTAAAAACATGGCCGCGTTCAGGATCGGCGCACAGTTGGATTTCATCCACCGCCAGAAACGCCACGGGCCGATCAACAGGCATGGCTTCGACGGTACACACGAAGTAAGATGGATTTGGCGGGATGATCATTTCTTCGCCGGTAATCAGGGCGACGCTTCCCGCTCCGCGCATCGCCACAATTCGTTCGTAATTCTCGCGTGCCAATAAACGTAACGGAAAGCCAATCATCCCAGAGCGATGGCCGAGCATCCGCTCGATGGCGAGGTAGGTCTTGCCGGTGTTGGTCGGCCCAAGCACCGCGACCATGCGGCGCCCGGCACCCGAGCCATCAACGGACGAAGGAGGATCGACCCTGTTCATGGGAGCCAGAATGGCCTTTTCGTGGCTTCGAAGGCAAGCCTGGGGATGAGGGCGAGGTCAAGACGCAGAATCTCGACATGGCCTCTCATTTGTCCTATCGGTCATCAAGAAAGCCGCAGAGGTTCGATCTGATCAAAGACTAGGAGAAGCAGACATGGCCAAGGGCATTAAGTCCATCATTTTGCTTGCGGTTTTCGTCATAGCAGCACTGGCGCCGGCTTTGGCCTCGGCGCAGAACTTTGGCACCAAAGAACAGGCCAAGGCCTTGGTGGAGAAAGCTGCCGAGTATTATCGTGTGAATGGTAAGGATAAGGCTATTGCCGAATTTAACAATCCAAAGGGCGCTTTTATTGATCGTGATCTATATATTGTGATGGCTAACCTGTCCGATGGCGTTCGAGTCGCCCATGGTGCCAACGCCAGGATGGTCGGAAAGTCCCTGATGGAATTCAAGGATGTTGAGGGTAAGGCCTATGGCCTGGAAATTCTCGATGTGGCAAAATCCCAAGGAAACGGCTGGGTTGACTATAAATTTTCCAATCCTCTGACAAAAAAGATCGCCAATAAAACCAGTTATGTCTTAAAAGTTGATGATTTCGTGATTTTCTGTGGCGCATACACTCAATAAGGGTGGCTTTGGGCGCGGTCCTGGCGGGACCGAGTGGGCTGTGGCGGCCCCGTCGAAGGGTGGGAACGCGGGTGAGACACCTGCGTTCCTGTTAAATAACCTGACGCGGCTAACCGGACGCGGTTGTCCCCCACATCCGCCATGGACCCCGATGATGGGGCGCGCTATTCCTGGGGTGGTGAGACTCAACGCCGCCGCTCTTGAGACAGGGGCGCGTCGGCGTGCGTAGCTGGAGGGTTCATGGTTCGCTCGCATATCCGTACCTGTGCGTCCGCCGTTGTCGCGATCGGGCTGACGGCCGGGTCGACTGAGGCATCCGCCGATGTGACAGTGCCGCCGGTCGTCACGGCCGAGTCGGCTGCGGTTCTCGCCGACTCCATCGACGCCGAGGTGCGTCAGTGGTCTTCGCCCGCTTCCGGCGGGTATCAATGGGACGGAAAGACCACGGCGGCTGCCGTTGGCGATCACTATGACGTCACGCTGCCGTCGCTTCGTCTGATCGGTGAGCATGCCCGATTTGATATCGGGGTGATCAAGCTCGGGTTAACCCCCGAAACCGATGGTTCGGTCGATGTTGCGGCGGTTCTGCCCTCGCAAATCACCACCCTTGGCGCCGACGGCCAGCCCGATGGTCATGTCGTTATTGGTTCCCAACATTTTAGTGGCCACTGGCTGCCGTCGCTGGGCACCTTTGTCAAGGTTGATGGGGCCTACGGCGATTTGCAAGCATCGTCCCCCAAAGACAGTTCACGGTTTACGGTTGGGACTTTGACCTTCAAGGTGGACCTGACCCAGACGCCTACTGGTCGTTGGACCGGGCCAAGTGCCTTTGGCATCAATAAGGTCGATGTCTTCGACGAACATGGTGCCCAGCTTGCTCATTTCGGCGACCTGACCCTTTCGACCATGGTTTCGGACCTGGACTTGAAGCAAGCCTTGGCCTCCGATGTTAACGGCAAGGCGAACAATGCCGGAGAGACCAAGGTCGCCAAGGAAGAGGTCGCCAAGGAAGACGATGCTAAGAGCGAAGACGCCAAGTCTGGTAAGGACGAGGACGAAGACGCTAAAGACGAAGAGGGCA
Organism: uncultured Rhodospirillales bacterium; assembly: GCA_903920145.1. Lineage (GTDB taxonomy): Bacteria > Pseudomonadota > Alphaproteobacteria > Azospirillales > Azospirillaceae > BOG-933. The sequence continues at coordinate 5,138 of CAIXKV010000249.1, read as the reverse complement.
AAACCGGCAATGAGGTGGCAGCCAAGGACGAAGATGCTAAAGCAGGCAAGGACGTTACTGCTAAAGTTAAAGCAAAGGCTGAAGCTGAAAATACAGATAAAAAAACACTGGAAGAATTCCGGAGCTTATTGCAGCATTTAACGGCAATCCATGAAGCTTTAACATCGCTTTCGGCCAAGCTTGAGCTTAAGGATGTGGCCGTGACGGCCAGCGATGTGGGGCCTGTGACGTTCGATCATGTGGAGATTGAAGGCGGCGTCAAGCATGACGGTGAGATGTCGACGATCTCGCTTGGCTATAACCATGATGGCCTCAAGTTAACGTCGCCCTCGGTGCCGCCGGGGTTGTTGCCGCAAAAGGCCGATGTGTCGGTTGATCTGTCCAGCCTGCCCGCTGTCAAGTTGGCCTCGATCCTGTTGCGGGCAAACGAAGCCAAGGCATCCGGCGATGACAAGGGCGCTGAAGCGGCATCTCGGGATTTACTGGTCAGCCTGTATCAGCCGGGGGTTCAATTGAATATCAAATCGCTGCATATCGATACGCCGATGGCAGCGGTGAAATTGAACGGGGATGCTCGTTTGGATGGGACCGCGAAGCAGGGGGCGGTTGTCAGTATTGACATGGCCCTGCGCGGCGTTGATGCCCTGGTCAAAGAGACGCAGCCGGCTCCGGGAGCCAAGCCCGACGAAGAGGCCCAGAATCTGGCGGCGATCTTGACGATGCTTCAGGTCATGGGCGCTCCCGGCAAGGACGAGAGTGGTCGTGACGTTCGGGATTACAAATTGCGCATGGGGACCGATGGCAAAATTCTGCTCAACGGAACCGATCTGAGCGCGATGCTGCCATCAAACCAACCGCAGGGGGGCGCGCCGCCGGCAGCGGGGCATTGATCCTGGCGAGCCCTGATGCTGACACATCGCCGGTATAGGGCCGCGACGGCGGCCCCGCGCGCCCATGCGCGCGAAGCCAAGGGCGCGGATGCGCCCGCCCGGCGTCTGAGGGCAGCCTTGATGAGTCACCATCAAGGCTCGATGGTATGAGCCCACGGACGGCTAGGGCTGATCGCGGCGTCGCTTTGACGTGATGTTGAAGGCCGGAAGGGTTGTAACCCCTTCCGGCCTTCCTCATATCTGGCTGCGGATTTCAATCACTCACAAACATTAGGAAGGTAATCACTGATGACTGAAGAACGGCTCAACTTTCAGGCCGAGGTCAGCCGGCTGCTCGACATTGTGGCGCATTCGCTCTACAGCGAAAAGGAAGTGTTCCTGCGGGAATTGGTGTCCAACGCTTCGGATGCCTGCGATCGTTTGCGCTATGCCGCACTCACCGCGCCTGAACTGTCCGCCGATGATCCGAATTTGGCCATCACCCTGTTGGTGGACAAGGAAGCGCGGACGCTGGTGGTTTCTGACAACGGGATTGGCATGAACCGTGCCGATCTGGTCGAGAATCTGGGTACCATCGCACGATCCGGCACTGCCGAGTTCATGAACCGGCTGACCGGCGACGATAAGAAAGACTTGGGGTTGATTGGGCAGTTCGGCGTTGGCTTCTATTCGGCCTTTATGGTGGCCGAACGGGTTGAAGTGTTCACGCGCAAGGCTGGGGAAACGCACGGTTGGCATTGGAGTTCCGATGGCCGGGGCGAGTTCACGGTTGGCGAAGCCGAGGGCACACTGCCGCGTGGAACGCGGGTGGTCTTGCACCTGCGTGCGGGGGATGATGAGTATTTGGAGGAGTTCCGGCTGGGCGCCATCGTCCGCAAATACTCCGATCACATTGCTCTGCCGATTCGCTTTGGGGCCGGCGAAGAGATTAAGACCCTAAACCAGGCATCTGCCCTGTGGACCCGGTCCAAGTCGGAAATCACCGAAGAACAGTATAAAGAATTCTATCACCATGTTGGCCATGCCTTCGATGATCCGTGGCTGACCATCCATTGGCGGGCCGAAGGGAAAATCGAATACACCAGCCTACTGTTCGTTCCCGAAACCAAGCCATTCGATCTTTTTGACCCCAAGCGAGCTCATCGGGTCAAACTATATGTCCGGCGGGTGTTTATCACGGAAGGAGTCGAAGGACTGTTGCCGCCTTATCTGCGCTTCGTGCGCGGGGTGGTTGACAGCGAAGACCTGCCATTGAACGTCAGCCGTGAAATGCTCCAGAATAATCCGATGGTGGCGAAGATCAAAAGCGGTCTAACCCGTCGAGTGTTGGGTGATTTAGCCCGGAAATCGGAAGAAGATGCCGAATCTTATGCCAAATTCTGGACAAATTTTGGAGCGGTGATCAAAGAAGGTCTCTATGAAGACTTTGAGCATCGGGATAGCTTGTTCAAGCTGCTGCGCTTCAACACCAGCCGAGGGGAAGGTTTAGCGTCTCTTGATGATTATCTGGGTCGGATGAAAGAGGGCCAGGAGGAGATTTTCGTCATTCAGGGCGATGATCGGGAAAGCCTACTGTCCAGTCCCCAGCTCGAAGGTTTCAAGGCGCGGGGAGTCGAGGTTCTGTTACTGACCGATCCGGTCGACGAGTTCTGGGTGCAGTCGGTTGGGGCCTATAAGGATAAGAAATTCAAGTCGGTGACGCGTGGCGGTATCGATCTTGGTAAAATCAAGACCGACGTGCCAACTGAAAATCCGGATCAACCCAAGGCAACAGACGGCGAGTTGGCCACTCTGGTGGCGCTGTTCAAGACCACATTGGGATCAGACGTAAAGGATGTTCGGCCATCCGAGCGATTGACCGACAGTGCGGTTTGTTTAATTGCCGACGAGAACGATATGGATATGCATCTTGAGCGTATCTTACGTCAGCACAAGCAATTAGCGACCAGCGCCTCCCGGATTCTGGAATTAAACCCCGGCCATTCCCTGATTCGACGCCTGGCAACTCAGGCTGGTGAGCCCGGCGCCTCGGATCACTTGGCTGATGTCGCTTGGTTGTTGTTGGATCAGGCGCGTATTGTGGAAGGCGAACAGGTCGCGGATCCAGTGGCTTTTGCCCGACGCTTCGCCAGTGTGATGGAAAAAGGGTTGATTGGGTGACGGGGTTCGCCCGTCGGCGGGGGGCTTGTCTCCCCGCATCCCTGCCCAGAGCCAGGGGGCCATGGGCTCCGGCTTTGGCCGTGGTCATCATGATGGTTGTGAGCTTGACTCTGTGGGGAGGGCGGTCGGCGGTGGCAGCGGTTCCGACGGGGCCGGGCGTGGCGGTTACCGCCACCATCGGCACTCTTCAGACTCCGGATGGAGGATCGCTCCGTTACGCTTGGTGGCCGGTGGCGGCGCCACGAGGAACCGTGGTGATGTTGCCGGGATGGGGCGAATTTCTAGAGAAATACCAGGAAATTGCCGAGGATTGGGTAGGACGCGGGTATCAGGTGTTTGCCCTGGATCGGCGCGGACAGGGCTTGTCCAGTCGTTTTCTGGCCGATCGTCACAAGGGCTATGTCTCCGATTACGCCGTTCACGTGGCGGATCTGGCCCTGTGGTTAGAGAGTGTCGTCAAGCCCCACGAAGTCGGCCCCACAATCCTGTTCGCTCATTCCATGGGCGGCCTGGTCGGGTTACGATTTCTGCTGGATCACCCGGATCGTTTCGCCGCCGTGATTCTGTCCTCTCCAATGGTCGATTTGGTCACGGATCCCTGGCCACGGTTTCTGGCGGAAATGGCAGCCCGCATGGCCGTCGCTTTTGGGTTCTCCGAGGGCTACGCCTTTGGACAGCATGACTATGACCCGACGGTGGATGGCATCTTCGAAGGCAATCCTTTGACCGGAGATCGGGTGCGCTTTCAGCGCCTGCACGATGCCTATCGGACCAATCCAGATCTGGTCGTGGGGGGCGTGACCTTTGGCTGGTTGGTGGCATCGTTCCGGGCCCAGGCGGTGGTGGCCATTCCCGGTGCTCTCCAGGATGTTCGAGTGCCGGTGTTGCTGTTAATCGCGGATCGGGATCGTTTGGTGCCAGCGGCAACCCAGGAAATGCTGTGTCGCCGACTGCATGACTGCACCCCTTGGCATGACTCCGAGGCCGGTCACGAGATTTTAGCCGAGCGGGACGAGATTCGGAGTCGCGCCTGGCTGGTCATCGACGGATTTTTGACCCGAGTCCTGGTCGGTTCTGGCCACCCGTAGACGGGGATTTTGATGCACGGTATCCGGGAGTGTGGTGCCGTGTATTCTCTTCGCCTCACCGCCATTTTCCGAGAATTTTAGAAGTATTTATTCCGTTTTTTGTGCAGTTTCGGACTTTCCTGAGCTTGTTCAGGGAAGGTGTTTTGCTATGCGAAAAAGCACCGCGCCATAAGCGGTCACAAATGGTTGCGGAGAATTGTTTTTTGTGGCTAGGTTTCTCCGGTATGAAGTCATGTCCCTGAGCGGTTCGAGGGAAACGATGAACACTGTGGAAAACAAGCCAGTCATAACGCACACCCTTTCGCGTCGGGGTGAGGGGCCGAACCCCATCGACGTTCACGTTGGCGCCAGATTGAGACTGCGTCGGACGTTGCTTGGTTTCAGCCAGGAGAAATTGGGCGAGTCGGTCGGAATTACGTTCCAGCAGTTGCAAAAGTATGAGCGTGGTGCCAATCGAATAAGTGCCAGTCGTCTTTTTAACCTGGCGCAAGTATTGGGGGTATCGGTTGGGTTCTTCTTCGACGATATGTCGTTCGGCGATGCGGTTCATCAGGATGACGCTTCGAGCGAGTTAGAGCCTGGCCAAACCGAGGAATTCGTGTCGATGGCCCGGCGTGAAACGCTGGAACTGGTTCGGGCTTATTATCGTATTGGTCATCCGGCTGTGCGGCGGAGAGCCTTTGAGCTGATCAAGGCTCTTGGTGGCGATTTTGTTCCGGCTGTGAGTGATTCCAGCGACGCCGGGCCGGCGCCCGAAGTTAAAGCGCTTTGATAGGGGGCTCCCGGTCAGAATGATGCGGGTCTTTCAAAGGCCGAGCCGGGACAGATCGTCAGAGATGCGGTTGGTTATCGAGTCGCACGCCAGGGGAATCGGGTGAAAGAATCATGCGGTGATGAGTGCCGCGAGGAAGTCGTCGTCCCAGGCGGCGATCTTGCGACGGAGGCGCATTGAGTCCTTCCCTGGGGCTCTGCGTATCAGGTTGAAGGCGATGTGCTTCAT
>CAIXKV010000248.1 GCA_903920145.1 uncultured Rhodospirillales bacterium | reverse complement strand
CTGATACTGACACATCGCCGGTCCTCGGGCCGCGACGGCGGCCCCGCGCGCCCATGCGCGCGAAGCCAAGGGCGCGGATGCGCCCGCCCGGCGTCTGAGGGCAGCCTTGATGAGTCACCATCAAGGCTCGATGGTATTACATGCCCGACCTCGATGACGCCATTGACCGGATCTATGCGCATCAGGGCCACGGTCCCGACCGCTTTCCCGGTCGCACGATCAAGAATCGCATAATGAAACGGGTCGCGGCTCTCAGAAATCCGCTGGACGTAACTCGTGTAATCCTCGAGACCAGAAAACGGCCCGGCAACAAGATAGGTCCAGTCCCGCCCATCGGGAGCTTCGGCATAAGCCGCCCAGAGATCGGCAGCGTGGCAAGACGCATCCAAGGTCTCGACACAGCAATACCGGCCAACCATCGGCGTCGACGACGGAAGCGGCCTTTCGGTCCATTCCGGTATAGGATAACCAATCGGCTGACCAAATTCGTTACATGGCAACCGCTCCTCCATACGCCAAGACCGCAATGCACTATTGTAGCAGGCTAAAGCCCCATAGACCAGTCATCCCCATAGCAGGTCGACACAGGGCAAAAACATTTACACCCTTAATACTATTAATTTTTACCAATAGCGCCACAACCAAAGAAGCCTAAGCAGAAAACCACCTGTCGATACCACGATAATAAACCAGAATAGAAACCGTCCATCGCGGCCCAAGGAGCGATACCAAGTCATTTTATAACTCCATTACATAGGTTAGCTATTTCTCAGTAAATTTATCGTTTTATAACGATAAAATCTGGATTTAAAGCGGTATCAAAGAAGGGGCGATGCCGCCCCTTCTCATTTTTCCGAATGATCGTCAGTGAGAGTTAAATCCCTCGACCGATGACGATGGATTATCAACCTCCTGCCACAATGCCAGCATGATGGCAAAAGATGAAGCAAACCACGTGCCAAGTATCCAGGTAAAGTACCACATTGCGTTCACCTTTCTATGGAATGAGATTAGTATACAGAGTGAGAATTCTCATCGATATACTGACCAGATACCGTACCCCTCATCACCTTAAAAACCCATGCCGTGTATAATAAGATAATTGGCATGAAAATTGCAATGGAGATGAGCATAATCATCAGCGTGTCATGACTGCTAGACGCATCGAATACAGTCAGGCTCTGATTGGGATTGCTCGAAGACGGCATCAAAAACGGGAACATGCTGACACCGGCAGTGCTGACGATGCCGAAGATACTGCTTCCGCTGCTGATGAAGGCCCACATCGGTCGCGCCGACCGAACCAACCGCACAGTCATCACCGCACCACCAAAACCAAGCACCGGCGCGAGAATCATCCATGGGTACGTCACATAATTCGTGAGCCAAGCCCCCGCATGCAACGCAACGGTCTTGGTAAACGGATTCGACGGACCATCCCAAGCCCCACCCCCCGTGACAACATAGCCTTGAATCCCGAACGCAACCCAAAGCCCGCCCAATGCGAAAAGGACGATAGTCACCAGAGAGCCGATACTGGCGATTTGTTTCGCTCGCGCGTTAATGACCCCATCGGTTTTATTGACCAGATAGATCGCACCATGGCTGACCAGCATCGACACACTCACCAATCCGCACAGAAGGGCGAACGGATTGAGTAGGCTTAGGAAATGGCCTTCGTAAAACAACCGATGCCACTCGTCAAAATGGAAAGGAGCCCCCTCCAGCACGTTGCCAACCGCTACGCCAAACAACAAGGCTGGCACGACACCCCCGACAAACAACAGATGATCCCAAAGACTCCGCCAGGTCGGACTCTGGAGCTTAGAGCGATACTTGAAGCCACCGGGCCGCAAGATCATTGAAAACAACAGGCCAATCAAGGCCAGATAGAATCCTGAGAATGAAGCACCATACAATGGCGGAAACGCTGCGAAGATAGCGCCAGCCCCCAGGATGATCCAACCTTGGTTGCCTTCCCATACAGGGCCGATGGTATTGATGACAACTCTACGTTCGGAATCGGTTCGGGCGATCCAGGGCAAAAGTGCCGCCACCCCAAAATCAAAGCCGTCAAAGATGGCAAACCCTGCAAGAAGAAATCCTAACAGGAACCACCAGATCAGCCTTAAGGTCTCAAAATTAAACATTGATCACTCTCCTTATTTTGATACCTTGGTCATTTCGCGGCGGCCAGGGCTGGGGTTGAAGCCAGATGGGGCTTGAAATAGTCTTCTGGACCTTTTCGTATAGTACGCACCATCAGATACAATTCAACGATCAGCAACGTCGAATACAGGATCAGGAAGCCTCCAAGGGACAGCCACATATCGCTGGTGGTCAAGGACGAGGCCCCTAACCGGGTTGGTAGGATGCCGTCAATGCACCAGGGCTGCCGACCATACTCGGCCACGAACCATCCCAATTCGCTGGAAACCCAGGGAAGAGGAATGCTGAAAAGGGCCAGACGCAAAAAACCTCGTGATCCGTCCAGGCGCTTTTTCACCACCAACCAAAATGCGACAGCAAAAAGGCCAATGAAGAAGATACCAAGCGCCACCATGAACCTAAATGTCCAGAACAGTGGCAAGACATCTGGCACTGTATCCCAAGCCGCCTTGCTGATCATTTCGTTAGTAGCGTTTGGAATATCCTTAGTATACTTACTTAATAAGAGAGCATAGCCAAGTCCAGCCTGATATTGCTGCAACGTTGCCCGTGCTTCAGGATTCGTGGAATCTTTACGCAGAACCTCGAGGGCAGCGTAGGCTTTGATGCCATCGCGAACACGTTGCTCGTTGACCGCAACCAACTCATTAATGCCCGGAACCGGCTCCGTGACAGAACGAGTCGCAATCAACCCCAACAGCCACGGAATTTTAACCTCGAAGCTATTCGTATGGTTTTGTGCATCTGGAATGGCCACAACGTTAAAACCTGCCGGCGCCGGTTCTGTGTTCCACATTCCCTCGACAGCGGCGACTTTCATCCGCTGATTTTCCTCGGCGGTGTAACCAGACTCATCGCCTAGCACCACCACAGACAGGGAAGCGCACAAGCCAAAAGCGGCAGCAACGGTGATTGACCGTTTGGCAAAGTCTACATTTCGCCGGGTTAGCAGATAAAAGGCGCTAACCCCCAGAACAAAGAGAGATCCAGTGACATAGCCAGCACTAATAACATGGACAAACTTAGCTTGAGCCGTAGGATTGAACAAAACGTCGTAAAAATTCGAGACTTCCATACGCATGGTCTCGAAATTAAACGTCGCACCAACCGGATGCTGCATCCAGCCATTGGCGATCAATATCCACAGCGCAGAGAGATTCGAGCCTAACGCGACCATCCATGTCACGAACAGATGGGCACCCCGCGACATCCGATCCCAACCAAAGAAAAACACACCAACAAAGGTGGCTTCCAGGAAGAAGGCCATTAAACCTTCAATGGCCAACGGGGCGCCGAAGATATCACCCACATAGTGAGAGTAATAAGCCCAGTTTGTTCCGAACTGGAATTCCATAGTCAGGCCGGTGGCGACCCCCATGGCAAAATTGATACCGAACAGAACGCCCCAAAACTTGGTCAGATCACGCCAGATCGGTCTCTTCGTGATAAAGTAAGTTGTCTCCATAATCCCTAGGATTACGGATAAGCCAAGTGTTAGAGGCACGAATAGAAAGTGGTATAGCGCAGTAGCCGCAAATTGCAGCCGCGCTAGGCTAACAACGTCAATATCCATCATGGACGGGTTTCCTGTACTGGTGACATCGAAAGATGAAACACAGAGTCATCAATCCTCTGCGCTCCGACCTCAATCTTGGTTGATGGCCCAAAAAATATACACCACAAGATGAGCAAAAACGTAATTTTTAGCATTATTAATGGGACAATAATTCGTCCGATTCTCGTTCTCGGACGAACCCCTTCAGACCAATATTCAGAGAGAGTTATCAGTATAGAATTCATTTTATTATCTCCATACAATTTTTGTCGATGCCTGATCGATCACATCAATATATATGATCATTTTAAACCACGCGAAACTTTACTGTGAGATATCGGTGAATGACAAAAAGGTTATGGTGCGGTTTCTCGACCTTTATCTACCGATATCAATTGCGCAGGCCTTACCCGCAACTTCACGCTTTGCCTTAAAGGTTGCTTACCCTGTTCGAGAGAAGCGCGAAGCCGTTGAGCGTACCGGGAACGCGACGAGCTAACATCGCTAACCAGTGCGATTGGTAAAATAGGCTGAAATCTTGAACCCTGCGGTGCATTATCACCAATAGTCGGTTGAAGGGGCTCGTTTTGCACCCCTATATTATCATGTCTTCTTGATAACTTCGGCCACAGATCATCTCGATTAAAATAAGAAGACAACATAATTGTCAAAGATATAGAATACAACCTCCTTAGGGTCCAAAATTTTGAATCCGTGGATTCAGTGAAATCTAGATTTTCATTAAAAAATATTTTTTGAATCCAAAAGCCCTGCTTATAATAAGCAGCTTCACAATATATTGGTCGATCTGAAATTGCAATAGCAATATGTGAGTTGCTCTTATGATCATACAGTATATTTATATTCGTAGTAATTTCTTTATTTGACAAAACAACTCCCTTGTAATGAACTTGATTTTTTAGAAAAAACTTTCGCGCCGGCATTTTATCGACATTGACGAGTAATTTCGGAGCAACATCCAGGCCCAAGTGATAATCCCATTGGTGATCTTTGCACCACTTCACCAAAGCTGCTGTTTCATCAATCCGATCAGCCATCAACACAACATGAGTCCATGCATGCAGCCAACCAGCGACGGTTTCCACCAGGACTTTTTCAGTCAAAAAATCCAGGCCATTGCCAATTTTCCCAATCCGCCAAACCAATGGCAGAGCGCGATCACCGCAACGGAGGGCCAACATGGCGATTTTATAGCCGTTGCATAACTGAAGTTGATCCAAGATCAAAACAACGGGGTCACCCATAGCAGCGGCTTCGACGAGAGCCTCACGAGCGAACGGCGCCATAATGCGATCGCATTCGAGATTAGCATTGGCAAGAAAACGGGAAATCCAACGACGGCGAGACGAAAGAGCGCCTTTTTCATGCGGCAAAGCTTCCGACATAGCATTTAAGTCGGCAGATCGCGCCCCTAAAATTGCAGCGATCATTACGGCAAGATTTTTACGTATCAATGGCTGTTCATCACACAATAGGCGATCAAACGATAATGAAATTATTCTACAAGCAGAATCAAAATGGCAAGAGGTACTATTAGACATAAAGTTACTAGAGATTTGGCTATATTGCCAATCAATATCATAGTCATGACGTAGATTAATATGACTCATGGATGCCCCCATTTTGGCAGCCTACGGCGAACACCCCCCATGCTTTAGGGCGTGCGCGCCATTTAGGCTTTTGCACCGATCAAATATTATGAATGTTTACAAGTCGGCCTTGCTCGCCGTAGGGGCAGCGACCTTAACAGGCGCACAGCCCCCCCATCAGCCCTCTCACGACAGCACACGACAAGGTCATGGCGCCAGATGAGGCCAAACGACGAGATGAGACGACCAAAGGATCAGGCGATGGGAGGGGGGGCGCGACCGTGACGACCGACGAGGAAAAACGGCACCGGCACGAAAACAGCCGGAAACAGCGCGGGGGTCGGCAGATCCGTAAGCTTCGGCGGCGCGGGCGGCTCTACACTTGGGGTTACCAGCGCAAAACCCGAATGAGCCAAGCAGAACGGACAGGGAGCCTTGCAAGGATCGGCCTTTGATGGAACCGGATTCCCGTCAACATCAACGGAAATCTGCTGTACGCCATCCTTAGTGCAGATCATCACCAGCGTACCGCTGGCCTTAAGACTGGCGCTATCGCCGCTAACCGGCATGGCCCCCAACGAGACCAAGGCGACGACGACAAGCCACACCACGGCACTAAAGGCCGGTCGCAAGGGACGACCGATACGCCTCATGACGGATGTGAGCTTGGAGCGACTCATCTTCGGGACACCATGTCCAAGTCCTGATCGGTTCTCGATCCGCGACCGCCGACCACGACAGGGGGAGCTAGGACATATTTTAGCGACTCTGTCAAGAGCCTCTGAAACGAGCCCCTCATAAGGAATGCGATTCTTAGGAGTCGGAACAACGTGGACGATAGCTCCGACGGAGAGACCGACCAGCCTAGAAAAAGTAAAAAAGACCGGGCGGTCCATATTATTGGCGGAGGGAGGGGGATTCGAACCCCCGATAGGAGTTTAAGCTCCTATAACGGTTTAGCAAACCGCCGCCTTCAGCCGCTCGGCCATCCCTCCCTGGGCGGATCGGATCGGCTGACTCGGTCATATGACCCGCAGCCCCCAACGCCCATCGGTTTCTCTTTCTAGCGGCAGGGCGCGGGGGCTGTCAATATGATCGTTGCGACAATCCACGGTGGGGAAGTCAGGTTAACGGCGATAATTGCCTTGACGGGGCGGATGTGATTTGTTCGACGGACCGATTCGCATTGGAGCGTCCCGATGACCGATCCCGCCGACCTGCTTGCCGACAACGAGATGCCCCGGATGCG
>CAIXKV010000247.1 GCA_903920145.1 uncultured Rhodospirillales bacterium | reverse complement strand
CTATAACAATGACACACTGCCGGTATCGGGCCGCGACGACGGCCCCGCGCGCCCATGCGCGCGAAGCCAAGGGCGCGGATGCGCCCGCCCGGCGTCTGAGGGCAGCCTTGATAAGTCAACATCAAGGCTCGATGGTATAAGATATCGTTCCGATGCCCGCATCGCCCCCATAATGCCCAATAATTAGGCTATTATCTGCAAAAAACACGGGCAGTCGTGCTCGGAAGGTGGCAATGGGGGCGGCATCTGGGTTATGGGCTTCATTGGCACGGGTCATGCACGTCCAGCCAGGGACGGCGACGAGCGCCTGGACCAGCCAGGAACAGCGACGAGCGCCTGGGCCAGTCGGGGACGGTGACGAACGCCTAGGGTTGAACTTGTCATTTGGGTGAGCCGATGAAAAAAGTTGAAGCGATCATTAAGCCGTTCAAGCTCGATGAAGTGAAGGATGCCCTTCATGAAGTCGGCATCAAAGGCATCACGGTGACCGAAGCCAAGGGCTTTGGCAGACAGAAAGGCCACACCGAACTGTATCGGGGCGCCGAGTACGTTGTTGACTTCCTGCCCAAAGTAAAAGTTGAAGTGGTGATGGAGGATAGCTTGGTCGAACGTGCGATCGAAGCAATCCAGCATGCCGCCCAAACGGGTCGAATCGGCGACGGAAAAATTTTCATCAGCCCGGTCGAAGAGGTTGTCCGCATCAGGACCGGGGAACGTGGCACCGACGCCATCTGACCTGTTTTCGTTATGGTTCGGATCGTCCTAAACCGTTGGAAGACGTTGAGGTCTGGCCCCGAAATCGCTCTGTCGCGGTTGGTTCGGGGCCGGGCTCTCGCCGTATCGGCGTTGTCTATGCCGGGAAGTCATGAGATAAACAGCCGCTTTTCGTGTCGGTGTCCGGCCTAGTGGCCGGATCGGTACCGGTGCGGTTTTTCAACCTTTGTCTGTGGATTTGGCCTCATGTCCGATATCAGCAAGGTCTTCGACCTGATCAAAGAAAACGATGTGAAGTACGTCGACCTGCGCTTCACCGATCCTCGGGGAAAATTGCAGCATACCGCCCAGCACGTGGATACCATCAATGATGAGGTGTTCACCGATGGCATCATGTTCGACGGCTCTTCGATCGCCGGGTGGAAGGCGATCAACGAATCGGACATGATTTTGATGCCGGACGCGACAACGGCGGTCATGGACCCGTTTGCGGCACAGCCGACGCTGAATCTGTTCTGCGACATCATCGAGCCTTCCACCGGCCAGCCTTACCGTCGCGACCCGCGTTCGATCGCCAAGGCGGCGGAGAAGTACATGGCGTCCGCTGGCATCGGCGACACCGCGTATTTCGGCCCCGAAGCCGAGTTCTTTGTGTTCGACGACGTTCGGTTCGAAGTCAGCATGAACCGGGTCTTCTACGAAGTGGATAGTGAGGAAGGCCCCTACGTCACCGGCAAGAAGTTCGATGACGGCAATCTGGGTCACCGTCCTGCCGTCAAGGGCGGCTATTTCCCAGTGCCGCCGGTGGACAGCGCCTCGGACCTGCGCGCCGAGATGGTCAGCGTCATGGCCGAGATGGGCGTGGAAGTCGAGAAGCATCACCACGAAGTTGCACCTTCTCAACACGAGCTGGGTATCAAGTTCTCGACCCTGGTCAAGTCAGCCGATAATATCCAGATCTACAAGTACGTAGTGCATAATGTTGCCCATGCCTACGGCAAGACCGCAACCTTTATGCCAAAGCCGATTTTCGGCGATAATGGTTCGGGTATGCATGTCCATCAATCAATCTGGAAAGATGGCAAGCCACAATTCGCTGGTTCTGGCTATGCTGACCTGTCAGATACCGCGCTGTATTATATCGGCGGCATCATCAAGCATGCCAAGGCGCTGAATGCCTTCACCAATCCGCTGACCAACAGCTACAAGCGGCTGGTTCCGGGTTACGAGGCTCCCGTTTTGCTTGCCTATTCAGCGCGCAATCGTTCGGCATCCTGTCGCATCCCCTACACCGCAAGCCCGAAGGGCAAGCGCGTTGAGGTTCGCTTCCCCGATCCGGGGGCTAACCCGTATCTGGCGTTCGCGGCCATGCTGATGGCGGGTCTGGACGGCATCCGTAACAAGATTCATCCTGGCGAAGCCATGGATAAGAACCTGTACGATCTGCCTCCGGAAGAATTGGCCCAGGTTCCGACGGTTTGCGGTTCGCTGCGCGAGGCTCTCAATGCCCTGCGGGCTGATCGTGCGTTCTTGGAGCAAGGGGACGTGTTTGCTGCGGACTTCATCGATTCCTACATTGAATTGAAGACCGAAGAGTTGCTGGCCTTCGAGACCTCGCCGCATCCGATCGAGTACAAGATGTACTATTCGGTCTGATGAGCACTGGTTTCTGATTCGGAAAAAGGCCGTCCTCCCGGACGGCCTTTTTTTAATAAGGCAGCGGTGGCGCCGCAGAGATCGCGTTTCCCTGTCGTCCCACCTCTGCTATCATCTTGGACGCAGGCCCAGCGTGGAAACAAAGTGCACGGGCTCTTGTGGTGTTTGGGGAAGGGTAACGAGCATGCGTAGATTGGCGGTGGCGATTTTCTTGGCAACCCTGACAACACATATCGGTGTCGTGCGAGCAGAACAGCTCTCTTCGCCACAAACGCTTCAGTTTCCGCCCTTAACCTCCGATCAAGTCGTGCTGAACTGCGCTATGACCGGGATCGCAGTGGCCGCGTTGGCTGCCATTGGCCTTGGTGGAAAGCCCGTAACCGGCGCGCTGCATATGATACCGGCGCCCGTAAATCAGGCTATCTATGGCTGTGGCCTTGGTGTTGTTGGCGCCGTCGGCATGCAATCCTTGCTGGGGATGTTGCCCCCGATTCCCCTGCCGCCGCCACCGGACCAGAGCGCCCAGAGACCGCCGTCTTTTTCGATAACGGCGACCGGGGCGGAGCACTAAAAGCCCCCTCCGGGCCTTCTAGTGCCTCTGACCGGTACTTTTCACAAAGTCGGTGATTTGGATCGCCAAGCGATCTTCGACGATGGCCACCTGACCTCGCGCCACCAAAATGCCAGCAGCCAAGATATCCGAAGGGGCGCTGATGTTGCGGTTCAGTTCCACCACCGCACCACGACCGAGCTTCAGCACGTCGCTCACCCGCAAGATTGCGGTCCCGAGAACGACCCGCAACTCAACTTCAGCTTCGTGGATGGCAGTCTGCTTATCGTCGGACATGCCCTAGTGTACCAGACTCGATGACGAGGAGCACGCCTTTTTCCCATCAGCCCATGGGACAGCCAACAAGGAAGTGTCATGAGCATGCAAGGGCAATAGCCGTGTTGGCGGATATCTGGTAAGACCCGAACGTCACCATCTTTTTGCCATTGCTCACGCGATGCCAAGTTAGGTGTGGCGCATTTGGCCAAAAGCCTGAATCCCGTTGGGCATGGCACTAGCGAGGCGGGGGCGTTTACGTCCCATCGAGGATCTGTCGATGAGAGAACTTCGCTGTATCATTCTGACCAATCAAGAGTTTGTCAGCGCCATTATCGAATTTAAGAGAAAAAACCGGATGCCTCTGCCAATCGGCACGGTCAGTGGAATTGATTTTGTCACCACCGGAGATACAGTTATTAGCAAAATAAAGCTAACTAATGATTACAACGAAACAAGTGAGATGCTGATCGACGCTACCGAAGCTGCGGCTTCAGTGGTTAATTATTGCTTGGAACGAAAAATTCCAATTTCTAGAAGTTATACAAAAAAAATAGAAGTCATCGATGGCCAACTCACCCTAGTCATGACAATGACCATCGACACCAGTAAGCCTATGAAACAGCAATTATTGAAAGATGGGGCAGGGCGACACAAGTAAACAGACCTAATATGTTAAGGAAAGGATGGATGAAGGATGCGATCGCCAGCACGGATCCCTAGTCGTTGCGTAACCCCACCGTTGACTTCAAGGACAGCCGTCACAAGTGCGGTTGATGAAATGATCGCAGTAGATCCTGGCGCGGCATTGCGATGAATATTCGTAATTCGACCATCTTTAGCAATAAAGATCATATCCAGAGGTAAAAACGTATTCCGCATCCAAAAGGATGCTATTTCTTCATCTCCCAAGAGAAACAGCATGCCGGCATCATCGGGCATCGAGTCTCGAAACATTAAACCACGTTCAAGCTGCTCGGGAGTCTGCGCAACCTCCAATGCAAAATGGTATTTAGCACCTGTGGTAGTCACAATCGTAAGGTCTGATCGTCCAAATGTAATATCATCGGAAGCCCTAGAAACCGAAGGGGCAAAGATGACTAGAAACAGAAGTATAAGAATACGGCTATTCATTGAGGTTACCTTGAGGAAGTGGTGGTGGAAGAGCCAAGTGTTGACCCAGTGATCTCTCCAGTCAGCAAGTCTGGTGGTGCGGCGATGATGCCTTTGAGTATCGTGCCGGGCCGGGTATGAAAACGACGTAAGGCACGTTCACGCGCCTCTCCTTCGGTTCGCGCCCAAAGTAGATAGTCACGACCACGCGCCCACTCTTGGATGACTGTCGGATGACTATCGGGGCGAAGTGGAGTCGGATTGGCCAGGGTAACAATCCAATCCTTATCACCAACTTGACGCCGCCCATTGATCACTAGCAATCTTTTATTATTAATTGTTTGCTGTTTCATAAGATTAGAACGCAGAGCATTAACTTCATTTTGAAGTTTTAGATTAGCTTCTGTTTGCTCTTTTATCTGTTGATATAAAGACTTTTCTTCATCTAACATATTTTTAATCATCGCTAATATTTTTTGTTCTCTTTCAGAGGCGGTTCGGCAACGCCATCGTGCTTTAGCAATTTCGCGCAAAAACTGAAACGCTAGGCCACCAAACCAAGCGGTCAAAATCAGGGCAATTACCAAAACCAGCAATATACTCACCGGCCACGGTCTCCAGATCGAGTGGGTTGACCATCAAGGAACTGTTTTTGGTAGCCAAGTTTATCGGGATAGGCAAGATCAAGTTGGTTGGCGGCTTCTTCTGGCGACGAAGCCCAGATTTCGGCGAAATTAAGGTGCCTCCAGATTGGATTGTATAACTCTGACGAAGCTCGCAGAAGAGGGGAGGAGACAGACACTGAGACTCTTGCAATATACTTCATTTGTCCGACACGTGGCTCGCCCATTTCGTGAATAAAATCTGGTGGTCGAGATTCAACAGCCGCTATCTGCTTTTTCACTGCTTGAATGTCCTGGACCATCCGCTTTTTTTGAGACTCAATTTGATACAGCTCATCCTGAAGAGCACGAAGTCTATCACGAACAACTAAACCCTGTCGTGCAGCTTCTACATATCCTTTTTCAGCGTCAGCAACCCTAAACAATCGGGCGATCATCGGCGGGACAATCGCACGAAACAGCAAACTGACCCCAAGGCCGAATATCAAGGTGGCCATCAGGGCGGAAAACATCACGGTGAAGGTGTCGAACTGAGCAGCAGACATGGGGGGCTATCTGATCTGGCGAAACGCTGACCGAACGCCGAAGCATGGCGCTGTTAGACGCCTTTGTCCACGGCTTGTAAAGTCGCAAACCGGAGTGCGCAAGCCGTTATGGTTATGGAAAGCGAAAAACACGATTCGCAGAAAACCGGCCTTGACGATGGTTCTATCTTTCCTGAGATATCGAGGGCGCTAAAGTGGATCGGATCGAGCACCCGACTGGCCCTAAAATCAAGGCCGTTATTTTAGAGAGGTTCCAATGAACGTTCTTGAAATCGCAATCTACGCCATGGTCATCAGTGGTCAACCGCAAGCCCTACAATGTGCAGAGAGTGATCTGGAAAGTATCAACTGTACCAATGGATTATCGGCAATCGAAGATAAAAACGGCCATATTCAGTTTAGCAACGGGGTCAAAATTGATAAAACAACCGGCGTTTTTTCCAATGGAATTACGGCCCATCGTGACTCAACAGGTTGGCTAGAATTCTCAAATGGACTCTCAGTCCATCGTGATACACCTTATCGATATAGAATAGGAAATCGCCTCACATGCCTATTATTAGAAAGAACAACAGCAGTATGTCAGGAAGGTCAATAAATCACAAACAAATGAAAGGGCGACATTTAAAACAAACGCCCTTTCATATAAATATAATTTAATTATTTTATTCGAGATTTAGCAGTTAGAACAGATCTAATTTTTGCTTCTAGTGTTGAAAGTGATAATGGTTTAGCAATGATTCCATCGGCACGAAATTCAATTTGTTTAGCTCTGGCAATAATATCTTCATCAGCATGACCCGTTACCAATATAACAGGTATATTAGATATATTTGGATTCGATCTAATAGACTTTAAAACATAAAATCCATCTTCTTTTGGCATAACACAATCCAATAATACAAGTTCAATCGATTGTGTTTGCAAAATATTTAACGCTTCAGCACCACTACTTGCCTGAAGGATATCATGGATAGTAATTTTCTTGAGCATCATGACTAACATCTGGCGCATATAGTCAGAGTCGTCAACAATCAGAGTTTTAACTGTCATGCTCGCTCAACTCCTCGGTCGTCGCTCCCATGGCATTACCACATCATGACGTTCAATGTCCTAGATTGATAACTGGATGTTGAGCGATGAAAAATACAGCGCGATCAGGATTAGCCCAATGTCGAACCGAGTCCCACAGAGTGCCTCACGAAGCTGTGGTATAGCTAGCCTGGCTAACCTTGTCTCTAAGAGTGGCTGCTGCCGTAACAGCTTCAACGAGAGATGCTTCGAAAGAAAAACACAAAGCATCAAGATCAACTGGGCGTAAAGCATGCTCTAAATCACGAGCTGCAATAAATAAAGACATTGCATCCAGAGAGCCCGCAGCACCTTTAATAGTATGAGCTAATAAATATGCTTCTTCAAATTTTTTTTCATTAATTAATTTTTTCATTTCAATATTAGAATTATGAAAACTTTCTCCAAAACTAATAATTAACATCATTAAGCATTCATTGTCACCAAAAACTCTTTCCAATGCCTTTTCAATATCAAATGGCGGAAGGTATTTTGGTAACACTCCATTTATATTATAATCTATTGAATTATGACTATAATCAACCTGATCTACAGCATTAACTGATAAATCTTTTATTTCATCATTAATTTTATATAAATGATCACAACTCATATCTATCCACTTGATTAATGTTTTGTAAAAAATTTCTGGATCAACTGGCTTCACAATATGATCATTCATACCAATATCTAGGCAACGATTCTTTTCATGGTCCATTGCGTGAGCTGTCATTGCAATAATAGGCAAAGTTTTAGAATCATAATATTTACGAATTATGCTTGTCGCAGTGAGTCCATCCATAATTGGCATTTGAACATCCATCAATATAGCATCATATTTTTTACTATTATCAATGATATGATTAATAGCTTCCTGACCATTCTCTGCTATATCAGCAGATATTTTTATTTTTTTAAGTAACTCTACAGCAATATGTCGATTAATTTGATTATCTTCAACAACCAGAATATGAGCTCCATTTAAAGAAGAATAATCTGATTTTTGATCAAATTTAATTAATTTTGATTGATCATCATTTATTTTATTTGTGGAGGAAAATAATGAATCAATACAATCAAAAATCTGATATGGTGAGTAAGGTTTTGTTAAAATTGCCGAAACTCCAACATTATCAGCCCGCGATCGTAAGTCTTCATCACCATAAGCTGTCACTATAATAATAGATGGCTGTCGAGTTAATTTATAATTATTATTAATAATATTTGTAACCTCAAGTCCATCAATACCTGGCATTCTCCAATCCATAATAACCAAATCATAAGGCCGGCCCGCTGCGTCGGCTGATTCAATTTTTTCTAAAGCAGCACTTCCAGAAGAAACAGGTTCAACCTGCATTGAATGATCAATCAACATTGCAGTTGCGATCATGCATGCCGTTGGATTATCATCAACAATCAAAATTCTAAAATTTTTCAGATATAACGGAGGTGTAAAATTATTTTTTATATCTATTGGACTAATAACAGGAATCGTAAAGAAAAATGTACTGCCATGTCCGAGCTGACTTTTAACTCCAATTCGTCCTCCCATTAATTCAACGAGCTGTTTACTAATCGATAATCCTAGTCCAGTTCCTCCAAAACGACGAGTAATTGAGTCATCTGCTTGAGAAAAATCTTGAAATAACTTTTTTTGCTGTTCATCACTAAGTCCAATTCCAGTATCACGAACTGAAAAAGTAATTTCAATACATTCATTTGACTTACTTGAAACACCAATAGAAATAACAATATCTCCTTTTTCTGTAAATTTTACAGCATTACCGGCTAAATTTAAAAGAACTTGCCGTATTCTAAGCTGATCACCAATTAACTCTAACGGAACATCAGGATCAATTTGAAATAAAAGTTCAATATTTTTTTCAATGACGCGAGATGAAAGAATATTACAAATGTGATCAAAAATTGAATTAATAAAAAAATGATCGGTTTGAATTTTTAATTTTCCACCATCTATTTTTGATATGTCAAGAATGTCATCTATTATTCCTAGTAATGCTGATGCAGACATCTCTATTTTATTAAGGTAATCTTTTTGCTGTAAATTAAGATTGGTATCTTTTATTAAATGAACAAGCCCAAGAACACCATTCATTGGTGTTCTAATTTCATGGCTCATATTAGCTAAAAATTGAGCTTTTGCTTCCGTTGCTGCTTCGGCTCGCTTCTTAGCAGCTTCTAAATCAATTTGCTTTTCTTGAAGTTCTCGGACATGATACTCAGAACTTCTAAAATATAAGACAATTCCAATAATAAACATAATAATTGTAGCTCCAGCAATAAAAACGGCAATCTTTAGGAAAAATATATTTCGAACAATGTCATTTATTTCTTCAAGATGACTTATAACATGAACTACCATACCTTCATCAGTTTCTTTACGGGTAGTGATCAAGTACGGATATTGGGAATTTTCAAATTTAAATAACATTGAATTTACTTGAATTGCCCACGGTGATATATTTAATAAAATAAAATTATGTGATCGATAACGAAAATCACGCTTTTCTAATGATAAATTACTTAATTTGTTATCTGGCAATGCCTTCATATAAAGTTCTGATCTCTTTGACATAATAACAACACCATATTCATCAGTCACAAAAGAATCTGCACTTCCTAAAAGAGGAGATAATTTATCTAAATTAATCTTTATAACAACCACTCCAACAACTTTTTGATTTGTAAAAACAGGAGCAGAAAAATATATGCCTGGAATTCCAGTAACACGGCCAACGGCAATTTGTTGACCTAGTTTTCCAGACATTGATTCCTTAAAATAATCTCGATCTTGATAATTTGTACCGATAAAACTTTCATCTTGGTTATAATTACTAGATAAAAAGCAGTCGCCAAATTTATTTACAACCCAAATAACATCAATATCAAACCGTTTACTTTCTTCTGATAATTTTTTTGAGATCAATGAAAGTTCATTTTGAGATGAAAATAATGAATACTTTTCTTTTACATTCAATGAATTCGGCAAAATTACTTTATTATCTTGAGATAAGATGTCTTTTATTTTATCATCTGCTGCAAAATGACTAGGAATAGCATGTAAAAAAGCCAGACTACGGTGCAAGTTATAGCTTAGTGCATCCGCATGTTCTTGAATTAACCCGTCTTGCACCCGAATTACAGCATCAATACGGGCGTTAACCAAAATATCTCCACCGACCCACACAACGGCACCCCAACATATGAGCAAAACAATCGTAATTAAAGACAGTTGCCGAAGGGGGAGTAGCCAAATCGGGTAAGTCATGGTGATACTTTACAGCCGCAGAAAAGTGTTTGGCCAGACAGGACCGTTTTTTCATCGCATTCCGTGGCACCACGGATTTTCCTGCATATTTACATATTATAAGCCTTGCACACAGATGCCGTCTATCTGTTCTACGGCGAAAACTTTGGAATATCAACCCAGGCGTACCGCCTCCACCCAAACCTGGAGACAAGAAGCGAACTCTAAACAGCTAAACCATTCCAAGCCCCCCTATGGAGGATCACGATGAGCGATATGTTGATTAATAAATTTGACATAAGCACTGCACGTATTATCGGGGAGATTAAAGTGTAAAGAAAGAGTTTCATCAGCCGTACCTACAACATCGAAAGGTAAATCGTCTGAAAAATTTGGTATTCTCAAAATACCTTTTGATATATCAATCAAAGGTGGTGTGTTTCTTAAATAAGCGCCTCCTTCAGAAAGATTAGCGATGGATACATCAAAATATTGTCCATTATAATAAAGGCTACCCTTTATATTCACGTCATATCTACTTGATTTTCTGCGATTGGCTTCTTCAGTTGAAGTTCTGACAGCTTTTACTAGAATTGTTCGCAAGTGACGGACGCTTTCCGAAACAGTATCAGCAGACTCACAAAGTTCATGGGCAACATTCATCGTCTCTTGTGAGTCCCTAGACACTTCGTCAATACGATTGGCAACCATTTGGGCAATAGCGGCACTATCCGCGACATGATGAGCAATAGCGGCTGTTTCATTGGCTTCCTGCTCAACGGAAACCGCAACCAAACGGGATATCTCATCTACTTTTGTGATTTGGACGCCGACTTCAGCCACAGCTGTTACGGCCTGAGTCATAATAGCTCTAACTTCACCAATTTTACTCGTGATTTGATTGGTTGCATGAGCTGTCTGACTTGCCAAGGCTTTGACTTCACTGGCAACAACGGCAAAACCTTTACCTGCCGCCCCGGCTCTGGCTGCCTCAATGGTCGCATTCAGTGCTAATAGGTTGGTTTGGGCCGCAATTGAGGCAATCATTTTAGCGAATTCTCCAATGAAACCAACGGCATCAGAGAGGGAGCTAATGGTCTTTTGTGCGACTTGACTGCTTTGAACGGATTCCTGTGTTACGACACTGGCGTGCGCGACGTTGCGGCCCGTGTCCCGGAAAGCATGGGTTAGGCGAACGCAGGCCGCTTCGACAGCCCGCGCGCCAGCCAACGACTGCTCCGCAGCGGCGGCAACCTCCTCGGCGTGAGTGCGAACACGCCCGGCCATCTCGACCATACTGTTCGCTTTCTCGCTCATAGCACTGCTCTGCTTTGCGACGGTAGCAACTGCGTTTTGACTTTCTACCTCAACCGTGGCCGCCATACTTTCAAGCGCAGCTATACGTTGGGAATCCGCTTTGGCTCGATTTTGTTCACGCTCAACGCGCATTGCCTCCATATTATGGGCATTATCTTTAAAGACTTGTATTGCGGCGACCATGGTTCCGATTTCATCACGGCTGGTCAAAGTCGGAATATCTGCGTCCAAATCTCCGTTTGCCAATCGCCGCATGGCATGAGCCATTTGGTTCAAATTACGGACAATTGAATGAGCAATCATTCCAGTTATGGCTACAGAACAGACAATGCATAAACTAAAAATAAGAATAAGCTCTAGAATCGCATCCTGAGCATCGGTATTTGTTTTATGATATAAGTTATCATTTTCTTGACTTTGGAACTCTGCCCAATGAAAAACTGCTGTCTCTACTATTGAATAGTGACGCTCAACATCAGCAACCATTGTTAATGCCATAACAGGATCAGTATCAAGCATGTCAAGAGTATCACGCATTGGCTTCAACCAAGCTATTGCAGCAAATTCAACTGCATCTAATAACTTTTTTTCATCTTCCTTATACTGATATTCTGATTTTAATTGATTAATAATACTCTCAACTAATTTAACCTGATTAACAGTCTTAGCAATTTCTTCCGAAATTTTCTCTGGTTTAACACCGATATTCTGCCAATCTAAAATACGATAAGGTCCGACATTGACAGATGAAAGAGAAATTAAAAGTTGGCTGACTTTCTCTTTTTTAGCCAATGACGACGTATAGAGAATCGTCAAGCCACTTTCTTGTTGCAAGATAATTTGATAGGACATTGAACAAAGAACGATCGTCGCGATTATAATAATCGCCGGAGCAATAAATAACTTTGCCCTAAGTCCCGTTGCATGGAACATACTCAGCCCTCTGACCAAAAGAAGATTTAGTGCTTGTAAACACCACAACCAATTATAATGTCACCTACCTTTAGAACGTAAAGGCTTTTGTCGCCTAACTTTTTAGTTATTGGGTCTGAAAATTTAAAATCAACCCATCCACTACCAACGGTATTTGCGGTGGTTAAAATTTCCTGGCCGTAAGCTTTGCCATCGAGGTCTTTCATATCAAGGGTCGATTTTCCAACTAATTTCGGATTGATGGGATGCGACAAGCGAACGCCGCTGGCAGCGTCATAGGTCACAAGATAAAGGTCTCGATCAATAAATTGACCCTTTGGATTTCCAAATTCAGCCAAAGCGGCTGCACGACCATTGGATTTTAGAAATACAGCTGCGCGCTCGACCATTGCTTGAGCTTCTTCGCGAGTTCCAAAACCATCAGCCCGTGCTGGCGACCCATTCCAGAGAAGCAAAAAAAATGTGGCCGTGACTATTCGCAAAATGTGAACACGCTTCCGCATTGGATTTCTCCCGCCATTGCTTTGCTCGCGAAGGGATCGGCAACCCGCAGCTCCGCCCAGACGCCCTATTATAGCAAATCGATCCCAAAAGGCCACGAATGATCGTGCGGTATTGGCCCCAGTTTGGTGATCCTTGAATGGCGTCTCGGTCCGTGAGTATCGAGTTTATAGCTGTGTTTTGATGCAATCCCCGTCAATCGCCGGCGTTCCCAAACGCTGGGACTAAACGCAAGGAGCGTTTATTTCCTTGACGATAGCCCTGTGGCATCGCACTCTCAGCGAAGAAGACGGCTCGCCGGAAGAATATCGGCAACGTCACGGTGTCATTCCCGGCGGCGTCTGTAGACATGGCCTTTCCCAAGTATATTTTCGCACCCGTACAGGTCACATGGCAGGAAACTGCCGATCTGGTGATTCCGTGGCGGCATAGCCCCTATGTCCATCGGCATCGCGCCGCTCTGATCATTTCACGCATCCAGGTGATCGCGGGCATCTTCGCTGTCTTGATTCCGCTGTGGATTGTGGTGGACTCCCTGTCCTTTGATCGCTGGGTTTGGACCGCGATTGCGCCGTTGCGATTGGCCGCAGCCGGTATTTGTCTTGCGCTGGTTTGGCCACGCCAGATCAGCGATCCTAGGCCAGCGGCGGTCATTATGCTGGCTTGCCTGTTGATGATGCCGCCTCTCTTTTACCTGATTTCTGTTCCAATTATTGTTCACGCCAGTCCTGAGGGGATTTCCGGTTTTGTACGAAATCTTTATGAGTTCCTCCCTTATACGGTAGTGGCGGGCCTCAGCATTTTTCCTTTAACTGCGCTTGAGGTCATAACCTGTTGGCTGGTTGTCTTTCTGACTATGGTTGCGAGCCAACTGTATCAGCACACAGAAAGTTGGACCAGTCTGGCCGGGCCAATGTGGTTGCTGTTATTGATTGGCGGCACTGCCATGGTTTCAGGGATGAGCCAATTACAATATATGATCGCACTGGTTCGCCGAGTCACTTTTGATGCCTTGACGGGCGCCTTGACTCGCAGGGCGGGGAGCGAATTGCTGGACAGCCAGTTTCGTCATAGTTTACAAAAAGATTTGCCGTTAACATTGGCCTTTGTCGATATCGATCGATTTAAACAGATCAATGACAGCTTTGGCCATGATGTTGGCGATCAAATGCTGCGTCATGTAGCCTTACAGCTTCATAATGGTTTGCGCCAGGGAGATGCTCTTATTCGCTGGGGTGGGGAGGAGTTCTTGTTGGTCCTGTCTGGAACTGATCGGGAAGGTGCCCGCTTGGTCATCAGCCGTTTGGGCAAAATTGGGTTCGGAGCCCGCCCCGACGGGCAACCCGTAACGGTTTGCATGGGATTGGCGGAGCGTCTTTCCGATGGCTCCCGTGACGTCAATGAATTGGTCGAGACTGCCGATCGACGTATGTATGAAGCAAAGATTGCTGGACGCAATCGGGCTGTGTTTGGTCAAGGTGACGTTTTGGCGACTCTGGTTGGGACCGCTCCGCCTGCCGAAACAGCGTCCTGATGGGATGTTTCCTACAAAAGGAAGAGCCCGCGAAAGGAGCGAAGGTCATGCGCGTTAGAACCAAGGACGAGCTTGGGAAGCTTAAAGCCGACTGGCTGGAAGATGACTGCTGGAATCTCGAGGATACCGAGGGCTTTGAGGCTCATCGCGTGGAATTGCTGGCGTTCAGGGAGGCTCACCAAGCCGAGCAGGCAAACACCGAGCGCCGCCGACGGGAAGCAAGAGCGGCAGAACTTGGCTGCTCGGTGGCCTTGTTAGCCACCATCGAAAGCCTGGAGAATCAGATCAACCGACTGGAGCAGAAAGTCGAAAAGACCGAAGACTACTTATTGGGCCGAATCGCTTCTCCATCCTGATGACGGCGAGGTTCAGCTCCTTCAACTCTCATGTCCCGAGATCAAGGAATCGGGAGTGCTTGCGGGGCAGGGGGGCCGGATCCTCCGACAACGATTAGGCCCCCCGGTTGCGCACCGTCGAAAAGGCGTTGGCCAACGCAACCAACTCATCAAAATTCCAGGTTCCACAGTCGTTCAAGCGTTCTGCGAGCCGACGGGGCAGGGCATCCAGTCCAAGATAGGCGCCACTGATGGCCCCGGTCATGGCTGCCGTGGTGTCGGTGTCGCCGCCTCCTGAGATGGCAAGACAGACTGCCCCCCAATAATCCTCGGGCGAACGCAGGAAGCTGTACAGACTCCACAAGACGCTGGGCACCACATAGCCTGAAATAATATCATCGCTGGCCTGCCAACGATCGGTACCGACGTCATTGTCTCCAAGTTTGCGACCGGCCCGACTGATCAGCCAGTGGGCATCGGCGGGCTCTCGACCCACCAAGCTCTGTAACTGCTCCAAATCGGCAGCAAAACTGGGCTCAATGGGGCGGACCCAATCGGCCAGAGTTTCGATCATGGTTTCCCGTTTCAAGCGGCCCTCGCGGGTCCGCAAAGCCAACGCCACCGCCCCAGCGATCACCACTGACCCGGCGATGGCGCGGGGATCTGTGTGGGTGATTCGAGCCTGAACTCGTGCCGTTTCAATCAAAGTAACATGCCGATTGGGGAACATCCAACCAATAGGCGCAGCTCGCATGGCGGCACCATTGCCGGCATAGGGTGCCGGTACTCCGGCCTGTTGCCAGGGCACGCCCTGGGCCAAACGAACCGCTGCTGCCGTAGATGCGCGCCCCCGACCGACCACCCGCTGCTCAGTAAAAAGGTCAGCAAGACGTTGTGCGTAATCTTCGGGATCAAAGCCTCGACACGCAACGTAACTTTCGATGAGCGTTCGGGTTAACTGTGAATCGTCGGTGTATTGTCCAAATTGGTGGGGAGATCGTCCAATCGTGCCAGCCTTATCTGTTAACAAAATTTCATCGACATACTCCTGGCAAATTTCCTTCGAATAGCCTTCGACGACAAAACCCAAGGCGTCTCCTAGGCATTGACCAATCAGGCTGCCGGCCAAACGATCCCGAGCCGGTGGCACCTCAACCGGAAGTGCAAATGCCAACCAAAGATCGAACCATTCAGTAAACATGATTCCCTCGGAGGCTAGAGCAAACTGAAACCATCGACCTTTGTGGGAATTCCACCAAGGTTGCCTTAAATGCCAAGCAAGCGCATTCGCATTTTTAGCTTTGCGTCCAGGAAAACACATAAACGGCGTCGCGGCTTTACCCGCATGAGCGGGTCATTGTCATGGCTCGCCAGTATCAGAACACAACGGAATGGCACACCAAGCCCCCCGGTACGTCGCCGCACCCTCCGCATCCCTGACCGTCGGACTCTCCTGCACCCAAGGCGTGTTAATGATAAATTAATTACAATACTGAGGCTCGTCAAGGCCAATAACATCGGTAGGCCTCTCCCTCTGAAATAAAAATCATCGACGCCAGCGCGTCTTCACAAAAGCCACTTTCTCTAAAGGCGACTGAGCATACTTATATAGCGCGCTCTAATTCCAAAGCGCATGCTCATGATTGATATCTTTTGATCGCTATTTACAGAAGCAATGGTGATGGTGAAAATAGGATATCCTCACCCTTGGGCTGGAAAAGGGAGCAGAGAGATGCCTGTGGTTTTAGTGACCGGCGCCAATCGTGGTCTTGGCCTCGAGTTTACGCGGCAATACGCTGCCGCAGGATGGGCAGTCCTCGGCACGGCGCGCGATGTCGAACGCGCCGAAGCCCTGCGGAATGTGGCCGGTGATGTCGAAATCCTCCCCGTCGACGTGACCGAATCGCAGCAAGTGGCGGCGTTGACGGCACGCTTGAACGGTCGCCCCATCGACCTTCTGATTAATAACGCCGGCCTGTATGGCTTGGGTGGAGACCCGCTCGGGGCCATGAACTACCCGGCATGGGAAAAAGTCATGGCGGCCAATCTATTTGGGCCGGTGCGCCTGACCGAGGCGGTGTTGGGCTGCCTGCGCGCCGGCAGGCAGCGTAAAATCGTGTCGTTGACCAGCCTGATGGGCAGCATCGGCGACAACGTCACTGGCGGCAGCCTGTACTATCGTTCGTCCAAGGCCGCTTTGAACGCAGCTATGAAGACCTTGGCCATCGAATTGAACCGCGAAGGATTCCGAGTGATCGTCATTCACCCAGGGTGGGTTCGCACCGACATGGGAGGCACTGAGGCACCCCTGGAGGCGCCGGCTAGCGTTGCCGCCATGCGGCAGGTGATCGATCGCTTGACTACGGCGGATAATGGCCGTTTCTTCAACTATGACGGTCGGATATTGCCGTGGTGATGGCCGCGTATACGTGAAGCGGTACAGATCAAGAAGGAGATGTCCATGAGGCGGGAATGGGTAGCGGCGGCGTGGACCGTCCTGACTCTGGCCATGGCCAGCGGAGTCGCACAGGCCGGAACAACATTCGATGCGGTCAAGGCTCGAGGATTTGTCCAGTGCGGAACTAATGTCGGATTGGCGGGATTTTCCAGCCCAGACAGCAATGGCCGATGGACCGGCCTGGATGTCGATATCTGTCGGGCCGTAGCCACCGCCTTGTTCGGTGATGCTGAAAAAGTCAAATTCATACCACTCAGTACTCAGCAACGATTCACCGCACTGCAATCCGGTGAAGTCGACTTATTGTCCCGCAATACCACTTGGACTTTGACTCGGGACACCGAGAATGGCCTGCATTTCGCTCCGGCAACCTTTTATGACGGCCAGGGCTTTATGGTGGCCAAAAAGGCCGGGATTAAAAGCGCCCTAGAGCTTGATGGCGCATCCATCTGCGTCCAAACCGGCACCACCACCGAACTGAATCTCTCGGACTATTTCCGCAGTCACAAAATGACGTTTCAGTCGGTGGTGATCGAGGCACTGTCAGAGGTCAATCACGCCTTCTTTTCGGGTCGTTGTGACGTGTTAACCTCGGATACCTCGCAGCTAGCCTCGATTCGGGCTGCTGATGCGCCCAATCCCGATGATTACGTGATCCTGCCAGAGCTGATTTCCAAAGAACCTTTGGCGCCGGCGGTGCGTCACGGTGATGATCAATGGTTCGACTTGGTGCGTTGGGTGGTTTTCGCCACTCTTGAGGCGGAAGAGAGAGGGATCACCTCCAAGACAGTTGATGCCGCCCTGACAAGTCCAGATCCTACGGTGCAACGGTTGCTTGGTGTGCAGCCAGGAGTTGGCCATTCCCTAGGAATTGATGATAAATGGGTCTATAACGTCATCAAACAGGTCGGTAATTATGGAGAAATTTTCCAACGCAATGTTGGTAAGGAGAGCCCCTTGAAATTGGATCGCGGCGTGAATGCGCTTTGGACCCAGGGTGGACTGATGTATTCACCGCCATTTCGGTGAATCGACCATGCCTCGCTGGAATCGCGCCTTGACCACACCGCCTAAGCCCTCCTGCTGGCCCTCCTGCTGGCCCTCCTGCTGGGGGGATCCGAGGGTGCGGGCGGTGGCGATTCAAGTGCTGTTGGTGGGGGCCGTGATTGGCTTGGTGGGGTGGCTTGCGGCCAACGCTCTGGATAATCTGGCGCGCGGCTCGATCGCCACGGGATTTGGCTTTCTGTCCCGGCCCTCGAATTTCGAGGTCGGCGAATGCTTGATCCCCTGTTCAGCCGCCGACTCTTACGGACGAGCGTTCCTGGTTGGTCTGCTCAACACCCTCAAAGTGGGCGGGATTGGTTTGGTTCTCACCACGCTGCTCGGAACCTTAATTGGGATTGGTTTGCTATCAAGCAACTGGCTGGCGGCCCGCTTGGCCAGAGTCTACGTCGAACTCGTGCGGAACGTCCCGTTATTGCTGCAACTGTTCTTGTGGTACGCAGTGATTACCGAGGCTCTACCTGGACCTCGTCAAGCCCTGTCACCCCTGCCGAATGTGTTTCTTAGTAATCGCGGATTGATGGTGCCGATGTTGGCGGCCAGTCCCGCTTGGTTATCGGTTGGCATCGCCGTCATCGCAGTGGTGGTCATACTGCTGATAATCGGACGGTGGCGCCGTCGTCCCCTACCACCATTGATGGCCGGAAGCTTGTTGGTAGGGGCGGCCCTCTTGGCGTGGCTGGCCTGGGGGGCACCGACCGCCCTGGATGTCCCTCATTTAGCAGGCTTCAACTTTCGCGGCGGCATGGCTTTCAGTCCCGAATTCCTGGCCCTGTTGTTGGGATTGGTGATGTATACGGCGGCCTTCATTGCCGAAATCGTTCGGAGTGGTATCTTGGCGGTAGATCCTGGTCAAACCGAAGCGGCGCGAGCTTTGGGGTTGTCGCCGGGGCTGATCTTGCGTTTGGTGATTCTGCCCCAGGCGCTCCGGCTGATTGTGCCGCCATTGACCAGTCAACACCTCAATTTGCTCAAGAACAGTTCGCTTGCGGTTGCTATCGGCTATCCCGATGTGGTTTCGGTCCTGGACACCACCATCAATCAAACCGGCCAAGCCATCGAGGGTGTGGCCATGATCATGGGCGTTTTTCTGGTGATCAACCTGACCCTGTCGGCGCTCATGAACTGGTACAATGCCCGCATTCAGTTGCGATAAGAGTTGGTTGCGGAGGTGGTGGATGTCGGCATGTCGTGGAGACAATCGATGACAGAACGTCCCGTCGCCTTGCCGCCGAGTCGGCCAAGAGGGCCGGATGCGGGGGCGCTGGGGTGGCTCCGCGCCAATTTGTTCAACAGTTGGGGCAATACCCTACTCACGGTGCTGATCCTGTGGGGATTGGCTGTCATTCTCCCGCCGTTGGTGCGCTGGGGCTTTTTGGACAGCGTGATGTCCGGCGACGCCGCAGCCTGCCGAGCCGCCGATGGCGCCTGTTGGGCTTTTATTCACGAGAAATTACTATTCATCTTGTTTGGCACCTATCCCCACGACCAGCTTTGGCGGCCAGGGTTGGTGGTCCTGGTGTTTATCGTCCTGTTGACCGTGAGCTGTGATCGCCGATTATGGCGTCATTGGTTGGCGCCCTTGTGGCTGGTGGGGCTGGGGGGCATGGGCGTTTTGATGGCCGGGGGTGTTTTGGGGTTGCCGGCGGTCGAGGACTCGCTATGGGGTGGCTTGCCGCTGACTCTGGGGCTGGCAACGGTTGGATTGGTCGTCGCCTTTCCGATATCGATTTTGCTGGCGCTAGGGCGACGCTCGACGCTGCCTCTGGTGCGCGGGCTGTCGGTGGCTTGGATCGAACTGATTCGCGGGGTGCCGTTGATCAGCTTGCTTTTTATGGCGTCGGTGATGCTGCCTCTGTTTCTACCGACGGGCGTCACCATCGATAAATTGTTGCGAGCCCAAGTTGCCTTCATTCTCTTTGCGTCGGCTTACTTGGCCGAAGTCATTCGGGGCGGATTGCAAGCAATTCCCAAAGGACAAGGAGAGGCAGCCGATGCCCTAGGACTCGGATATTGGCAAAAGATGGTGGCTATTATTTTACCTCAAGCTTTGTCATTGGTAATTCCACCTCTAGTCAATACTTTTATTGGCCTCTTTAAAGATACCTCATTGGTGCTAGTTATTGGTTTATTTGATTTATTGCGGACTGCGAAGAGTTCATTAAGCGATCCGTTCTGGCACGGCTTCTATCGCGAGGCCTATGTGTTCATTGGAATTATCTATTTTTCCTTCTGTTTCTTCTTTGCGAGGTACAGTCGATGGTTGGAAGCCAACATCAAGCACAGCCAGAAGCCTCTATGATCGATCAAGACGCCCCGATCATTCGCATTGAAGCTCTCCATAAATGGTACGGCGAATGTCATGTTCTGCGTGGAATCGACTTGGACGTCGGTCGAGGCGAGAGAATCGTCATTTGTGGGCCATCAGGATCGGGAAAATCGACCCTGATTCGCTGCCTCAACCGCCTAGAGGAACACCAACAGGGACGAATTGTAGTAGATGGGACCGAACTGACCAATAATATTCGGCACATTGATGCTGTTCGACGCGAAATTGGGATGGTTTTTCAGCATTTCAATCTTTTTCCACATCTTACGGTTCTAGAAAATTGTGTTCTGGCACCAATTCGGGTGCGTCGTCAGCCTTTGGCCGAAGCCCAGGCGACCGCTCGCACCTTGCTGGAACGGGTGCGAATCGCCGACTTCGCCGACCGCTATCCTAGCCAATTGTCTGGCGGACAACAGCAGCGGGTGGCGATTGCTCGGGCGCTGGCTATGAAGCCCAAGGTCATGTTGTTTGATGAGCCCACTTCGGCGCTTGATCCCGAAATGGTGAATGAAGTTCTTGAGGTTATGATCGGCTTGGCGCGGGATGGCATGACCATGTTGGTGGTCACTCACGAAATGGGGTTCGCTAAAAGCGTCGCAGATCGGGTTTTGTTTATGGATCAGGGCGAAATTATCGAGCGAGCAGCCCCCACGGATTTCTTCACGCACCCTCAATCAGAGCGAACAAAGCTGTTCCTCAGTCAGATTCTGAATCATACCATCGGGCCTTGATGGTGACTCATCAAGGCTGCCCTCAGACGCCGAGTGGGCGCGTCCACTTTCTATTGAGCCAACGGAATATGCGGCGCTGCGTCGAGCGGCAGCAGGCCGGACAACCGGGGGTCCAGGACTTGACGCATCACCGACTGCGTGATGACAAAGCCCATGCGCTGATAAAGGCCAAGAGCGGCCGGGTGGTCAAAGGTGCAAGTATTGACTCCCACGCACCGGGTATCACCACGCCAAGCCTGACGAATGGTGTGAGCCAGTAACCAGGGGCCAAGCCCACGACCAATATAGGCCGGCAAAAGGCCAAAATAGGCCAAATGGACATGAGACGGTTGGCGCCGATCCAGTTCGGCAAAACCCGCGATTCGGCGATCCTGACTGAGCACCAGAAACTCAATCCGATCATCCCGAAGAAGGTCGGCAATCGCCTCGTCGTCAAACAGGCGGCGCTCATGCCACAGCCAAGGCTCACCAACTCCGTTGTAAAGAAAGCGGTAACTGGCGACAGTGGGCGGGGTAATCTGACGAATCAAAGCGTTAGCACCGGGCGCTGGCCCCGGCACAAAGGCCGGAACCGCCCGCATTTCAAGATATGTAACAATAACGCTCAAGAATCCCGGTGCGATAGCGCCGTTCCCTTGGCTTCGCGCGCATAGGCGCGCGGGGTCGCGGTTGCGGCCCGATACCGGCAGTGTGTCATTGTTATAACTCGCTAGTATCGGTCCCGGCGAGGGCAGGGGGCAAAGCCCACAGTGCTATTTTTGGGCTTTCACAGAGTTCCACACCGCACCCGCAAGGAGGCATAGCCTCCTTGACCTCAGACGTTATAGCGAAAACATCAAGAGTTCAAAGGGCCAACTGACCCTTTGCGGGTGTGGGCGAAGCCCACGCAAAGCCTCATCCTAGCGCCCACGGAGCAAAGCTTCCCGATATGATCAGGCCCCGACCGCCACTGGCAGATCGGAACGTAACCCCCACTCGGCCCACGAACCGTCATAAACGGCAACGTCATCGGCCCCAACCAAGTGCAATCCCAAGGCCAAAACGCAAGCGGTCACGCCACTACCACAAGTGGTGGCAATCGGCTTATTGAGATCAACCCCAGCCGCTGAGAAACGCTGACGCAACTGTTCGAGGGGCAGAATCGTTTTCGTCTCGGGATCCAGCAGGGTTGTGTAAGGCAGGTTCAACGCGCCGGGAATATGGCCACGACGACGATCGGGCCACGAATCATCGACTTCGCCCGAGAATCTTTCGGTAGCGCGAGCATCCAAAAGTTGCTCATGTCGAGTTCCAATATTTTTTTGGATCTGATCCAGATCACGAACCAATGTATGATTGTAGGTAGCATTGAAATGACGCTGGCGTGGCACAGGCGGCAAGTCTTCCACGGGCCGATTTTCAGCGACCCACTTGGGCAAGCCACCATCCAGTACAGCGGCGTCGTGATGGCCGAACACCCGCAACATCCACCACACCCGAGCCGCCGACATCAGGCCATGGGCGTCATAGATGATGATCCGGTTACCATCACCCAATCCCAAGTTACGCATCCGGCTGGAGAATTTTTCGGGTGGGGGCAGCATATGCGGCAGATCCGAGCCCGTATCGGCAATTTCTTCGATATCGAAGAAGACAGCGCCGGGGATGTGACAGGCTTGGTATTCGGCGCGGGCATTGCGACCGGTTGCCGCCGGGAAATAGGTTCCGTCGACCACTCTGACATCGGGCGCATTCAGGTGACTGGCGAGCCAGTCGGTGCTGACCAGAGCGTCGGAACGAGGATGGGGCATCGGGTGGAGTCCTCCTGAGGGTCCTTATCGACCTGATTTCTTTGGGCACGATGGGCGGCGCACGAAGCCCCGCCGCACCCGGCAACGACCGGAAGCGCGGAACACGGAGAATCGTCGATCCGTGACCGGAACAAGGCGATCCGAGCAAGCCGCCGCAGCGCAGCCGACAAGACAATAGACCGATGCCCCGAACCCGGACAAGAGGCCGATGACTCCCGATGCCGGCCCTCTTACACCCGGTCTTGATCTGGCATCAATGCTCTTGTCGGGGGCATTCAGCGAATGAGGCTGGCGTATCATACCATCGAGCTTTAATGTTCCCATAAAAAAGACCCGCCGGGCGGGCGCGTCCGCGCCCTTGGCTTCTGTCCACGAGGACGCGGGCCGCCATCGCAGCCCGAAGATCGGCGACGGGTCATGTCAGGGGTCGCCGGTATTCACAGGACGGGAAGAGCCAAGCCTTCCAACAGGGCGCGAGGCCCCGAACAGCGAGACCAGGCCCGTCGTCAAAGTTTTTTAAGGATTTACCTTTTCCATGACGTCCCATCCCTCTCTTGCCCGCATCGTCGTCGTGGGTGGCGGTCCTGCTGGATTAATGGCTGCCGACGTGATCGCCAGCGCCGGGCGAGCGGTAACGGTTTACGACCGGATGCCCTCCATGGGCCGCAAGCTGTTGATGGCCGGGCGAGGAGGATTGAATCTCACTCACAGCGAACCGCTCGAGGTATTCCTTACGCGCTATGGGGCAGGGGCGAATCGACTGACTCCGGCCATCACCGCCTTTCCGCCGGCAGCCTTGCAAAGCTGGTGCGAATCACTGGGGCAGCCAACTTTTGTCGGCTCCAGTGGCCGGATTTTCCCGCGCGCTTTCAAAGCCTCGCCGCTGCTGCGGGCCTGGCTTCACCGTCTGACCCGGCTTGGCGTCATATTGGCGCCTCGTCATCGATGGTTGGGATGGGACGAAAACGGGCTTGCCCTGTTCGCAGGACCAGACGGGCACTCTCAGGCCATCGCGACCGACGCCATGCTGTTGGCGTTGGGAGGAGCATCATGGCCGCGCCTGGGTTCGGACGGTCTGTGGGTGCCGATTCTGGCGGCCCAGAATATTGGAATTTTGCCTTTACGTCCTGCCAATTGCGGGTTTGTGGTGCCGTGGTCGGACTCGTTTCGGCAGCGTTTCCAAGGCCGGCCCGTAAAGCCGGTGATTTTATCCTTTGGCGGTACCGTCCGTCAGGGCGAATTGATGATTACGGCCGGAGGCCTGGAAGGCGGTGCCCTTTACGCGCTCTCGGCACCCTTGCGAGAGACCATCGCTGCCACGGGCCAAGCCATCCTCACCTTAGACCTACGGCCGGGACTTACGGCGGTAGAGTTGGAACGGCGGCTTCTGATCTCTCGCAAGGGCCGCTCTCTGTCCACCACCTTGCGCGCGGCTGCCGGCTTATCTCCCGAAGCCATCGGACTGATCCGAGAGGTCTCCCGCGCCGCCATCGACCAGCACCCTGGAGCCCTGGCTGCGCGAATCAAAAGCCTCCCGGTGACACTGACTGCGACCGGATCTATCGAACGCGCCATTTCCACCGCCGGAGGCGTCGACATGGTGGAGTCGTTGGATGGCCAATTCATGCTGCGCACCAAGCCCGGCGTCTTCGTCGCTGGAGAGATGCTTGATTGGGAGGCCCCAACCGGCGGCTATCTTTTACAAGCAGCCTTCAGCACCGGGGTTGCCGCCGCACGAGGATTATTGTCGTGGTTAGAGCAAAATCCAGAATAAATCTTTTTGACGACAGGAGGCCAGTGTGAATACAAAAGTATGCTAAACCTGATGGTAAAATTCTTCTAAATGCTCACTCACAAAGAAACTATCAAAAATATTGTAACATTAGAGATCAATTGCACTTTAATATGAAAAGTTATACCATCTCCCAGGCTTCGATGGCATTCATACCTACGTATGAATTTCTTCAGGCTTAGAGAGCATCCTGGTGAACGGATCAGGGGATTCATTGCCAGCTTCCAACCATGGAAGAGGGTCCGCTCGATCCAAAGCCGGAGCTATCGGCAACAGGGTTCCGAAGGAGAGCACGGCAATGAGCGAAGGGCAGACATTTCGAATCGGTTTGACGATGGCGGGGGCGATTTCGGCGGGAGCTTATACCGCCGGGGTGTTCGATTTTTTGATCCATGCCCAGGCGGCTTGGGAAAAAGCCAAGGCTAAGGCCAAGAAGGACGCCGAAGCATCCGGGGCAACAGCCCCCACCGCTCACAGCGCCCCCATCGTGGCCATGACCGGCGCGTCGGCGGGTGGCATGACGGCAGTGTTGGGAACCATCGCTCTCGCTCATGGTTTGCAGCCAACCCGGAAGATTACCACCAACGGCGGAACAATTGAATGCGTGCTACCCGGATTGTATTCGGCTTGGGTCGAACAGGTTCGGATGACCGCTCCCAAAGGAGAGATTTCCTTCTTATCGCTTGACGATATTAATAATGGCCAAAAAGTTTTATCGATACTGAATTCTAATCTACTTAATAAAATTCGCGAGAATGCACTACAGGTACCTTCACCAAAGCCGGATTTAGTACCCTATGATTTTTTATCTGAAAATCTACATATTTACGTAACTGTGACCAATATGCGAGGAATTCAGTATGACATCAGTTTTGAAACAGATTCTCCAAATGGAAAAACAAGCTATCGCATGCTGAATCACGGTGACCGCAAGCATTATGCGGTCACCGGCTTGGGTTGTAACCCGACTAGAAGCGCATGGGCTGACGACGATCCTTCGTCTCCGCTTCAGGCTCAGGATTTAAACACATTCGGAGAGGCCAGCCCGGCCTGGAGCGAGATGGGCGACAGCGCCCTTGCCACCGGCGCATTCCCGGTGGGCTTGGCGGCGCGGAAACTGACCGCGACGCAACAAAATTACGATGGTCGGAAATGGCCAACTCCCACGGGAAAAGGCGGCTCCATCAATCCGTCATGGCCACCCGATTGGAATCCTCCCGGCGGACAATTCGGTTTTGTTGCGGTTGACGGTGGCGTGATCGATAATGAGCCCTTCGAATTAGCCCGGTACGCGATTAAGAGCGATCCGAACAGCGCGCCCCAAAGTGCCACGGACGCGGATCATGCGGTGATTATGGTCGCTCCTTTCCCTGAAGGTTACGCCTTTCCCCAAGTTGATTCTCTGGATAATGGGCTAGCAGCGATCATCACAGCACTGATTCCGACACTGATTCAGCAAGCCCGATTCAAGTTGGATGAATTGGTCGCAGCGGCGGATCCGTCCGTGCGGAGTCGGTTCTTGATTGCCCCTCACCGCGACGGCAGCTCGGCCCCCAGTTCGTCAGACATTGCCTGCGGTCTATTGGGCGGTTTTGGCGGATTTTTGGATCAAAGCTTCCGGGAACACGACTTCCAACTTGGTCAGCGCAATTGCCAGCAATTCCTGCGGAAATACTTTACGCTTCCTGCCACGAACTCGATCGTCGATGAGGCCGGTAAAGGCGGAATCAGCGGAACCGAAACGCCAATCATTCCTTTATCTTCGGCACTGGAAGCGGCGTTCAATGCCCTGGATCAGCAAATTCCGCAACCAGATTGGCCCAGAATGTCGATCGAAGCTTACCAAATTCTGGTAAAACAGATCAAAATTCGTGCCAGCAAGATCGTTCCAGCCTTAGTTAAGCAACAATTGGGCTCCGGTATTCTGAATACGCTCATATCTATTCTTTGGAACTATGTTCCATTTATCTCTATTAAAGACCGCATCCTCAACGCATTGATACTGGTCATTCTTGCTGACCTGATTCGTAGAGATCAAATTCAGGATGGATTGGGGACAAAAACAATTGATCCTCCGGGCAAACGGCTCCAAGCTTGTTCGGCCCAAGAGCGCGCTGTGCTGGCTTGCCTAGCCGATCCCAGCTTCGAGCTGCGCACGGTTCCCGGCATCGCTAGAGATACCGGGCTGCCGACGGCTCTGGTCAGTGCGACCCTGGTATCCGCCTGCACACTGCCCGATCAGGCGATCCATAAAGCCTGGCAATCGGGATTAAAGTCCAAGAGCGGCAACGACACTTACACGCTATACTCCCGCCGTCTGAGTTGGTGGGAACGAAATTTTGACACCCTTAGTATTGATTGATAACACCATAGCCTTTTGGTCTTGTCGATCATTTTTAAGGTGCGGGCATATTGCCCGCACCTTCTTTATCGATGCGCAATAAAGAGGAGACGGGCAGGGGAGTTTTGCACCCAATACTCCGGCTGTTATTCCATCTTCGGTGATCGAGCAAATCGGCGAGGTCACGCGACACGATGCGACGGTACCTTGGTAATCCTGTGGGACGAAAGTGCAAACCAAACAAGTTTTTCTGCTCGTAGGGCAGGGCATTTTTTGTCTCCAACTGATCTTTGGCGTGGACGTCCACACCTTTGGATTTTACACGCACAATGCCCGCCCGTCTTGTGGTTTGCCGGTATTAGGCCGCGACGACGGCTCCGCGCGTCTTTGTGGACGCAAAGCCAAGGGCACGGACGGCCCGCCCGGCGTCTGAAGGGCAGCCTTAATGGGGTCAACATTAAAGCTCGATAGTATGGACAGAGCGGTTTAGCGATCAATTCCCTTAATCCGCTCTGTGCCGTGTTTAATTTTTGTTTTGCATTGGTTGTTATCCCTTGATAACCTTTCCCCCGTCCAGAGTCTGCTGTTGGCTTGAAGTTGGTCGGCGCCTTAGCCCACATATGCGGATAAGCCTACCTGAGGCGCGATAACCTTTTGTGTGATATGACTCAAAGGGCTTAAAAATAGCCTTACAACCTGTTGATAACATAGAAAGTTTCCGGTTTTGGGGTTTGCCGTTTGTCGCATAAGATATATTATGGAAAATGAGACGAAGCACCCACGCAAAAAATTATTTCGATTTCTCAATAGGATATCGAATTATCTTAATGTGGGCATAGCGCCGGCACCCCACAACGCTAAATCGCCCGAAAACTCGGTCTATCATACCATCGGGCCTTGATAAGGAAAGAACGCTCGCCGCTAGGCAGCCCTTTGTATGGGGACACAAAGGGCAATGAAAGGCTTGGATTTCAGAGCGTTGGACCCTTCCACCCAAACTTTTTGTGCTGCAAAAGCCAAGGCATGATCTCTACCGACTGGAGTGCAAAAACTCCGGGCCTCTGCGAAGGGTCTTGATAAGACGGAATGCGAGGCGGCAGAAAAACATCAATGACCAAGTAATTTTGCCAAACCAAACATCGAGCCGAGAACGACAACGGAATTTAAAACGACGGCACCAATAATTAAAGCCATAACAGACTTAAAAACATCGGTCTTAGCATTCGCTATATCAGTCTTGACGTCTGCAATATCAGATTTAATCTTGCCCTTAATATCTGCAACATCAGACTTTATTTCATTCTTAAGAGAAGTAATATCAGACTTTATTTCATTCTTAAGAGAAGTAATATCAGCCTTCGTTGCCAACTCCGCGCCAGACATCGCTTCAGCCAATGCATCAGCAATCCCTTCCGCCTGTTCCTGGGACATATGCGCCGTATCGCGCAGCTTACGTGCTAACTTCAAGGTATCGAAGGCAACAGCGGTCATCTCTCAAATCCCAAAAGCAGCAAACCACCAACCAACCTTAGCACGCCCACACACAAGCAGCGAACCGATCAACATCTCAATCCGCGCCTGAACCGATATTCGTCCTATGATACCATCGGGCCCTGATACTGACACATCGCCGGTATCGGGCCGCGACGGCGGCCCCCTTCCCCGCTTGCTCCAACCACCGACAAACGCCGCTTTGCCCAAAGCGGCGCCAATTTCGTTATATCTGGGGGCTCCGAAGAAGTAAGGGTAGCGCCAAGCGAACCCTGTCCCTAAGACGC
Organism: uncultured Rhodospirillales bacterium; assembly: GCA_903920145.1. Taxonomy (GTDB): domain Bacteria; phylum Pseudomonadota; class Alphaproteobacteria; order Azospirillales; family Azospirillaceae; genus BOG-933. Next base: position 16,744 of record CAIXKV010000247.1, on the reverse strand, counting down.
AAAAACATGCTGTATTTCCAACAAGGCCCTTGCCGTCCCCCCCCTGGATGTTGATATAAGGCAGCGGGAGGTTGGCGGTGGACGGGTTCCTCGCCAACTCGGTCAGGTCCGGAAGGAAGCAGCCGTAACGAGTTCAAACTCGGGTCGCTTGTCAGCCTCCCACCCGTTTCCGCCTCGGTCGGCCGGATGTGGGAAGCGTCAACCCCGACTGCGGCCAATCCGGTCGCTGCTGAACTGGCCGTTGGAAGCCGCGTGTGAACGATCAGCCGACCGCCGATTCATCGGATACCCCGACACCGACAGCCCTCGTCGCTTATCGCGTGTTGGCGCGTAAGTATCGCCCGACGACCTTCGCCGAGCTGATCGGCCAGGAAGCGTTGGTGCGAACCCTCAGCAACGCCATCGCATCAGGCCGAATCGCCCAAGCTTTCATGCTGACCGGCGTGCGCGGCGTTGGCAAGACCACCACCGCCCGGATTATTGCGCGAGCGCTAAACTGTATCGGGCCTGACGGTCAAGGCGGACCAACCATAGCGCCGTGCGGCGTGTGTGAACCCTGCCGGGCGATCATTCAAGATCGCCATGTGGATGTTCTGGAAATGGACGCAGCCTCCCATACCGGGGTGGATGATATCCGCGATATTATTTCCGGGGTTCGCTATAGTCCGGTATCGGCACGCTATAAGCTCTATATTATCGACGAAGTGCATATGCTGTCCAAGAACGCTTTCAATGCGCTCTTGAAAACTCTTGAAGAACCTCCTAGTCACGTCAAATTTGTCTTTGCCACCACCGAGATTCGCAAAGTCCCGGTGACGGTGTTGTCGCGGTGCCAACGCTTTGATCTGCGGCGAGTGGCATCGCCGGTTCTCATCGAGCATTTCACACGAGTTGCTGCTCACGAAGCCGTCACCATCGAACCGGACGCCACAGCCTTGATTGCTCGGGCTGCCGATGGTTCAGTGCGCGATGGCCTCAGCCTGCTTGACCAAGCGATTGCTTTGGGCGGCTCCATGGTCACCGCCGAGCAAGTCCGCGACATGCTGGGGCTGGCCGACCGGGCCGTCATCATCGACCTATTCGAAGCTGCCTTGACGGGCCGTCCCGCCGATGCGTTGACCCTATTGGCCGAATTGCATCGCAATGGCGCCGATCCCTTGGTTGTGCTGCGAGATTTACTCGATCTGACCCATTTTTTAACCCGAGCAAAGGTCGCTCCCGAGACTCTCTCTGACCCAGCGACACCTGAAGCGGAACGGATGCGGGGTGGCGGATTGGCGGCGCGGTTGAGCGTGCCCCTTCTGACCCGTGCTTGGCAACTTTTGCTGAAAGGCCTGAACGAGGCTCAGTTGGCCCCGGTGCCCCATCAAGCGGTGGAGATGGTGGTCATTCGGCTGGCCTATGCCGCCGATCTGCCGACACCATCGGACCTGATTCGCCAGTTTCCAGGCCGCTCCGGGACTGGAGCTGGAGCTGGAACCAGCCTGCCCGCCCCTGCCCCGGCGGCTCCGACTGCATCGACTGCGGCTTCGGCTTCGGCTTCGGCTTCGGCTTCGGCTTCGGCTTTTCGGGCTCCGCCCTCTGGGTCCGGCAGCGCCAGCCCTTATTCCGGTGGATCAACTGCGTCCGTTGCCGGAACGGCATTGGCTTCAGTGCCGCATCCCACCGAAACAGCCGTGATGGCGGCGGGCTGTACGTTCCGAGATTTGGTTCAGCTTTTTTCCGAGCATCGGGAAGGCACCCTTCACGCCCATCTTTGCAACAGCGTCCATCTGGTTCGTCTTGAACCAGGGGTCTTGGAAATTCGCCCCAAAGACCGAGCACCGCGCGATCTGGTCAATCGGCTAGGGCCATTGCTATCCGAATGGACGGGCCGACGTTGGACCGTAGCGGCCAATTTCGAGGCTCCGGGGGAACCGACCCTTGCCGAACAGGACGCCGAAATCAGAGACGCCGAGCGGCGAGCCGCAGAGGCGCATCCGGTGGTTCGAGCCGTATTGGAAACCTTTCCCGGATCCCGCATGGGCGACGTCCATGATCTGACCCCTAAAGCCGCTTCGCCGACGAACGCCGCACACGTCGATACGGATTCCGATCCGGTGCCTGGATCCGACGATGACACCCACGACGATTTTTACGATGACGAAGGAGACCTGGAGCTATGAAAAACATTGGCAATATGCTGAAGCAGGCCCAGCAAATGCAGGGCAAAATGCAAGAAATGCAAGAGCGTTTGGGCGAAATCGAGGTTACCGGGCAGTCGGGCGCTGGAATGGTGCGAATCACCATCAATGGTCGGGGCGATTTGAAGAAGGTTAATTTATCAAAAGATGTAGTTACGCCGGACGATACCGAAGTTCTGGAAGATTTAATTGTTGCTGCTTTTAACGATGCGAAAACTAAACTTGATGCTTTGGTCGCCGAAGAAACCCAAAAACTGATGGGCGGGCTGAAGTTGCCGCCTGGCATGAAGTTGCCCTTCTAATCCTCTTTCATGCCATCGAGCCTTGGTATTTGGCTTTTGCCATCGCCCTGAGAAAGGCTCAAAGCTCGATGGCGTAACAGCGGCGTGGTGCGAATAAAGTCTTTAGTGTCGGAAACGGCATGCTATACTCCGACCCCGGCCTGCCTGCCGCCGGTCATGGTGGTTCGGCATACCGGAGAATAGAGCGCGGTCCCTCGGGACCGTGACATGTCCCGCCCCGCCAGCGCCGGTAGAAGACACGATGAACATCACCATTGAACGCGCCGCCCTGCTCCGCTCCTTGGCCCATGTCCAGAGTGTTGTCGAACGGCGCAGCACCATTCCGGTTCTGTCCAACGTCCTGTTGCGGGCGGAAGGGTCGACCCTGGCTCTCACCGCAACCGACATGGATGTCGAAATTGTCGAGGACGTTTCGGCTGAAGTGATCCGGGCTGGCAGCACCACGGCGCCGGCCCATACTCTTTACGAAATCGTCCGCAAGCTGCCGGATGGGGCTCAGGTCGAGTTGGATTGCGGCAGCGACGGCTCCACGTTGACTCTGCGTTCGGGGCGGTCCCAGTTCAAGCTCGGGTGCCTGCCGGTGGACGACTTTCCGCAATTGACCGGCGGCAAGCTTCCCCACGGTTTCGAGCTGGCGGCAGCGGACTTGCGTTCGTTGATTGATCGTACCCGCTTTGCCGTCTCTACCGAAGAAGCGCGCTATTACTTGAACGGTATTTATCTGCACGCTGCTCGGTCGGTCACCGGCAACGGTCCCAGTGCCGCCGATTTGCCCGTGCTGCGGGCTGTGGCGACCGACGGCCATCGTTTGGCTCGGATCGAGCTGCCATTGCCCGAAGGCGCCGCCGGGATTCCCGGCGTCATCATTCCGCGCAAGACCATCAACGAGATTCGCAAGTTAATCGATGAGGCAGCGGCCAGAATCGAGATCACGTTATCGGAAACCAAGATTCGCTTTCATTTTGATGCGATCACGGTCATTTCCAAGCTGATCGATGGCACCTTCCCCGACTATGAGCGAGTCATTCCGGTTGGCAACGATAAAATCCTTGAGGTCCGAGCCAAGCCTTTTGCAGCTTCGGTTGATCGGGTGGCGACGATTTCTACCGAGAAAAGCCGGGCGGTCAAACTGAGCCTCAGTCGCGATAATCTCATCCTGTCCGCCACCAGCCCCGAGGCCGGAAGCGCCACCGAAGAACTGGAAGTCAAATATAGCGGCCCTGCATTGGATATTGGGTTCAATTCCCGCTATCTACTGGATGTGATCCAGCAAATTAACGGCGAAGAAGCACGTTTCATCATCGCCGATGCCGCCGCGCCCTCGATTGTCCGAGATACCGCCGATGGCGGCGCGCTGTATGTGCTGATGCCGATGCGCGTGTGATCAAAGCCTGGGGGACACCTTCAGTTTCGACTGCGGCTTTCAGTGTGATGTTTGGCACATGCCCACCATCGGTCGCCTGACTCTGACGCGATTCCGAAATTATCGGTTAGCTCGGGTTGACGTCGACAACCGGGCGGTGGTGGTCTGTGGACCCAATGGGGCCGGCAAAACCAATCTGCTCGAAGCCTTGAGTTTTTTGTCTCCTGGTCGGGGCCTGCGACGGGCCAAACTGCCGGAGATTGCCTTGTCAGACACCCCAGCGGCAGGCGCACACGAAGCGAAAGCCGAGAGCGACGATCCCGGACAAGGGTGGGCGGTGGCAGCAACTCTGGTGGGGCCAACCGACACAACGACCATCGGCACGGGCTGGAATCCAGCGATCAACGACAAGTCGGGACGCGATCGGCGGCTTTTGCGTATTGATGGTCAACCGGCTCGAACCCAGACGGCGCTGGTGGATCATCTGTCGGTGCTTTGGTTGACTCCCCAAATGGATCGATTGTTCATTGATGGCAGCAGCGGGCGGCGCCGTTTTCTGGATCGATTGGTTTTTGGTTTTGATACCGGCCATGCCGGACGGCTGGCCCGTTACGAACGGGCGTTACGAGACCGTGCGCGGCTGTTGCGCGAAGGCGTGCGCGATCCTTCCTGGTTAACGGCATTGGAAGACCAGCTTGCGACAACCGGCGTGGCCGTGACCGCCGCTCGCCGAGAGACAGTTGATCGGCTCCATCAGGCCTGCCGCCGCACCATCGGCCCTTTTCCACGGGCTCATCTGGCGATGGTCGGAACCCTTGACTCCTGGCTGGCCGAGCGTCCGGCCTTACTGGTCGAGGATACGGTGCGGGGACGGTTGCGAGATCAACGGGTGTCTGATGCCGAATCCGGAAGCGCCGGAATCGGCCCTCACCGCTCGGACGTGATGATGGGCCTGTACGCGGAAAATGGTACGGTGATTCCTGCGGACCGCTGCTCGACCGGAGAACAAAAGGCTCTGTTGCTGGCGATGGTTTTAGCCAATGCCCGCCTGTTGGCGGCCCTGCCCACCGGCCCGCCCGTGCTTTTGCTTGACGAGGTGGTCGCTCATCTGGACGCAGATCGCCGCCGGACGCTGTTTTGCGAGATTCTGGCGCTGGGCGGCCAAGCTTGGCTCACCGGCACCGACGTCCCCTTGTTCGCGCCGCTTAAAGATCGGGCACAATTCATCATGATTGCCGCCGGACAGGCTTCGACGATGGATAGCGGTGCCCGATTTGAGGTATAGTGCGCCTGCGGTCCAAGGGAGCGCCGCTCCCTAGGATACAATCCAAGGGGAGCGCCGCTTCCCAACGATTCCCGGAGCCCGAACCGGGGATAACATTCCCCGGCATGGCGAACCCAGCCTTTTCTGACAATACGGCTCATGACCAACGAATCCTCCAAGACCGGCGTTCCCGATGACGAGTACGGTGCCCATTCGATCCAGGTGTTGCGCGGGCTCGATGCCGTGCGCAAACGACCGGGCATGTATATTGGCGATACTGATGACGGCTCTGGCCTCCATCATATGGTTTATGAGGTGGTTGATAACGCCATCGATGAGGCATTGGCCGGCTATTGCGACCGGGTCGAGGTGATCCTCAACGCCGATGGCTCCAGCACCATCCGCGACAATGGGCGAGGCATTCCCACCGATATTCACTCGGAAGAAGGGGTGTCTGCGGCTGAAGTCATCATGACCCGCCTTCATGCTGGCGGCAAATTCAATCAAAACTCGTATAAAGTTTCGGGCGGCTTGCATGGCGTCGGCGTTTCTGTGGTGAACGCCCTGTCCGAACTCCTGGAGCTGCATATCTGGCGAGGCGGTCGGGAATACTCCATGTCCTTCCGGCATGGCGAGGCCGTGGCAGCTTTGACCGATATCGGCCCGGCGCCGTTGGAAGCCAGCAGCGCACCGCGCACCGGAACCCAAGTCACCTTTTTGCCGTCAAAGCAGACCTTTACCAAAACCGAGTTTGACTTTGCCACTCTGGAACATCGATTGCGTGAGCTGGCGTTCCTCAATTCCGGGGTGACACTGGCTCTAACCGATGCCCGAGGGGTTGAGCCTAAAACCGTAGAAATGCACTTTCAAGGCGGCCTCGAAGCCTTCGTCGCTTGGCTTGATCGTTCCAAAGAGCCCCTGCACCGCCCGGCTATCAGCCTATCGGCTGAACGTCCCACCGAATTTGGCGGCATCATCACCGTGGAAGCGGCCCTTCAGTGGACCGACAGCTACCACGAGACCATGCTATGCTTTACCAACAATATCCCGCAACGGGATGGTGGAACGCATTTGGCCGGCTTTCGGGCGGCATTGACCCGAACGATCAATAGCTATGCGACTGTGACCGGCATCGCCAAGAAAGAAAAAGTTACCCTTACCGGGGATGATGCCCGCGAAGGGTTGACCTGCGTGTTATCGGTCAAGGTTCCCGACCCGAAATTCTCCAGCCAAACCAAGGATAAGTTGGTGTCGTCGGAGGTTCGACCCGTGGTCGAACAGGCTATCGGCGAATTGTTGGCCCAGTTTTTCGAAGAGCATCCGGCAGACGCCAAACGGATCGTCGCCAAGGCGGTTGAGGCCGCAGCCGCGCGCGAAGCCGCTCGTAAGGCTCGGGAATTGACCCGACGCAAGGGCGCCCTTGACATGGCATCGCTGCCGGGCAAGCTGGCCGACTGCCAGGAGCGAGATCCGGCACTGTCCGAATTGTTCATCGTCGAGGGTGATTCGGCAGGCGGTTCGGCCAAGCAAGGCCGCTCCCGGCAATTCCAGGCGATTTTGCCGTTACGGGGTAAAATTCTCAATGTTGAACGCGCCCGTTTCGACAAAATGTTAGGGTCTGCCGAAATCGGCACTCTGATCACTGCTCTTGGAACCGGCATTGGCCGGGAAGAGTTCGAGGTCACTAAGGCCCGCTACCACAAAATTATCATCATGACCGACGCCGACGTCGATGGCAGCCATATCCGTACCTTGCTGTTGACCTTCTTTTATCGGCAAATGCCTCAACTGATCGAGCAGGGCTATCTCTATATAGCCCAACCGCCGCTCTATCGAGTCAAACGGGGGGCCGCGAAAGAGCGGTATCTGAAAAACGACCAAGCGTTGGAAGATTATCTGACGGATGCCGGCCTGGAACATGCCGGTTTACGCCTCGCCGATGGTTCGTTGGTCACTGGCGGCCCATTGCGGGCCTTGGTCGACCATGCCCGCGCCGCCCGTCCTTGGCTGGATGCCTTGGCTCGCAAGGCTGGAAGTTTGGTTTTGGTGGAACAGGCAGCAATTGCCGGTGGTTTAAATACCGCATTGCTGGAAGATACGGCCCGCGCGGGGCGTGTCGCCGCCGAAATCGCCGACCGTTTAAACCGAATCGAAACGCTGGCGGATCAGGTCGGCGGTCGCGATCCCATCGCCGGAACTTGGCATGGAGTCGCCCCCGAGGGCGACGGATTGGTGTTAGCCCGCACCCGCCACGGTGTCACCCATCGCCATCATCTGGATATGGGGCTTTTGCGGAGTACCGAGGCTCGGAAACTCGATGCAACGGTTGCAGAACTGTCCGCTTGCTATGGGACCGCCGCCGAGTTTTTGGAAAAAGCCGGGGTTGCCCGCTTTATCGTCGGACCCATTGCCCTGGTGGAAGCCGTGACCGAGTTGGGACGGCGGGGATTGACCATCCAGCGATACAAAGGGCTGGGTGAAATGAACCCCGAACAGTTATGGGAAACCACCCTCGATCCCACGCGCCGTTCGTTGCTTCAGGTCCGGGTCAACCATGCCGATGCCGCCGAAGGGGTCTTCTCAACCTTGATGGGCGACGTGGTGGAACCCCGGCGGGAATTCATTCAGGAGAATGCGCTAAAAGTATCAAATCTTGACGTGTAGGGCGCTATCATTCCTGCTATCCTTCCTGGTGTATAAGGAAGCCAGAGGATAAACAATGAGTGCGGTTACCTTCGACACCCTCAAGACGGCTCGGTCACTGACGGAGTCGTCAGTGACCGCCCGAGTCATACCAATGGCCTTGGACGTTGACACGTCCGCAGCGCCCTCAGACGCCGGGCGGTCGCCGCCGATACCAACGGCACGGATCATTATCTAGGGCCGTTGGTATCTACCGGCGAGAGCCCCGACAACGACCTGTCGCCGGTATCGCAGGACTGCGACCGCTGCCCTGCGCGCTCAGTCCATTCTGGGCAGACAAGATGCCCGCTGCACCGCCGTGGCCGGATCGGCCTATTCCCCCTCACTTTTCAGGGCTGCCTGTATTTTTTGATAGGCATCGACACTCAACGGAATCCGGACATACGCTCCGGCGCCGGGACGCTCCAGGATGGCGCGATCCGAGGGGGAAAGGCAGGCCTCAACCGCTTCCAGGGCCGCCCGCAATCGCCGTAGCCGGTCAATCAGGCCGCCATCCTCCAGATAGGCCGACAGAACTTTAGCCTCGACCAGAGACTCGATGGCCGGCATCAGGCGATCCTGGGAACGATCACGCACCGCCCGAACCACCTCGTCCCGCGCTCGACTTAGACGCCGTTGAACGGCTTCGCCGGACGTGGGGTCTTCTGCTGGCGGCGCAGCCTCTGATCGGGGTTTGGGCGGCGCGTACAGTTTGATCCCTGCATTGGGAAAGTGATGAATTTCCTGCTCATAGACCTTCCTGGCCGCCTCTTCGGGACCGGAATAGATCAGCGCGTCATCCTTGGTTACGGTCCAGCCGGTGACAGCTTGGTCTCTTGCGTCGGTCATGACCGTTTTTTACTCCGCCCCTATTAAAGCGAGTCCTCTGATTTAAGGACTGCATAGCATCGTCTCTGGCTCAAAAAAACAGCACGGTCAGCAACCCGTATAACGGTAACAGCAGCACCAGCGCCCACAGCGAATAGCCGAAGAACCCAGGCATGGCCACACCTTGATCCTCAGCAATGGCTTTCACCATGAAATTAGGAGCGTTGCCAATATAACTGTTGGCGCCCATAAACACCGCCCCGGTCGATATCGCCAACAGAACCGACGCCCCTTCGGTCATCAGGCTATCCGCATGACCACCCGCAGCCTGGAATACCACCAAATAGGTCGGGGCGTTGTCGAGGATGCTGGAAAGCATGCCCGTGGTCCAAAAGACGGCGGCGGGGCTGATGACGGCAGCCTCCCCGCCCCCGCTTCCGCCCGCAAACCCACCCATCCATCCAGCGGCCCCCCCCTCCGGCCCGGCTTGCAGAATCGCCAAAACCGGCGCCATGGTCATAAACACCGCGCCGAACAGCTTGGCCACATCGATCACCGGCGCCCACCGAAAGCCGTAGGAACGGCGTTGTTCGGCCCCGGTTAGGCCCAAGGATAGCAACGCCACCGCGACCATCACCAGCTCGGCAACCACGGCCTGGAGCGAAACCGGGAGTCCCAACAGCATCACCGTGATGCCCGGTTGCCAAAGGCCCTGCAACAGCACAGTCAGAACCACCAGCCCTAACAGCGGGACTTGCCACCATCCCTCGAGTCCGAGCGACTCCGGTTGGGCGGGCTCGGGGCTCGGCGGTTCGCGCCGATACCACCAAAGATCGGTGAGGAAGAACGCCACCAGCAGGGCCCCGGATAGCAGCACCATCGGCAGCGCCATATGGCGGACGGTCCAAAAGAAATCGACCCCCTGAAGAAACCCCAAGAACAACGGTGGATCGCCTAGTGGCGTCAGGGCCCCACCGACATTGGCCACTAGGATGATGAAAAACACCACCAGATGAGTCCGATGACGCCGTGCCTGATTGGCCCGCAAGAGCGGACGAATCAGCAGCATGGCGGCTCCGGCGGTACCAATCAGTCCAGCCAGCCCGGTTCCCAAGGCCAGCAACCCGGTATTGGCGATAGGGGTATCCCGTAAGCCGCCGGTGATTCGAATGCCGCCAGCCACAATATACAAAGTTCCCATCAGGATCAGGAACGGCAGATAATCCAGGATCAGAACATGCCGGGATTGTTCGACGACGGCACCCAGGCCGAAGTGAATCGCCGCCGGCACCCACAAAGCCAATATCCAAAAGACGGCAATTTTACCTGTCGATCGATGCCACAAGGCGGGCCTGATCTGCGGCAACAGGGCAATGGTGATCAACAGACCAAGAAAGGGCACGCCCCACCACAGACTGAGCCCATGACCATTAAATGCCATCATGACCACAACATTGGAGAGATTTCAGGAACAAGGGCATGGCGGACGGATTACCTTTCCGAGGCTCGGGGACCGCTAGTATGCTGGGATTCGCACGACACGCCAACCCCCTCTCGACATCTCCTCTCGTCCCTCTCGTCACCTGCCTGCTCTCCGTGCTAGATGTCGGGCTGTGTTCCAACCCACAACTCCGGGCGCCGGTTCCGATGAAACTCAGAGACATTGCCCAAGCCCTCGGTGGTCGCCTCGTGGGCGACGGGGCCCTAGAGGTCTTGCGCGCCGTTCATCCGGCTGAAGCCACCTCCGCCACCGATCTGGCCCTGGCCATGGATGGAAAGCTAGTGGCACTGTTAGCCGGATCTCCAGCGCGGGCCGCCGTGGTGACCGATGGCGTCGAATGCCCCGACGGCGTGCTAGATGGCTATGTTGCGGTGGCGCGTCCACGCTACGCTCTGGCGGGACTGACCGAGCTGTTTGAACGCCCGGTTCATCGTGACTCTGGCATTCACCCGACGGCGGTCATTGCTCCGGACGCCCGGCTCGGCGAGGCTGTCACCATCGGCGCCTTTGTGGTGATCGGGCCTCGGGCCGAAATTGGCGACCGTGCGGTCATTCTTTCCCATGGTTCGATTGGGGCTGATGTTCGGATCGGCGCCGATTGCCTGTTCCATCCTGGTGTACGAATCGGGGATCGAATCCAGATCGGGGCTCGGGTGATTCTGCATCATGGCGTCAGTCTTGGCGCCGATGGCTTTAGTTTCGTCACCCCCGAGCCCGGCAGCGTCGAGGCTGCCAAAGCCACGGGTCGGGTCGAAACCACCACCACCAATCGGGCTTTACGCCGAATCCATTCGCTCGGCGCCGTGATCGTGGCGGACGACGTGGAAATTGGCGCCAATTCCGCCATTGATCGCGGAACCATCAGCGACACTCGGATCGGTCGCAACACCAAAATCGACAATCTGGTTCAAGTCGGCCACAATGTCACCATCGGTGAAAACTGTATGATCTGCGGCCAAGTCGGCATCGCTGGCAGCGCCGTAATCGGCGATCGCGTTGTGCTGGCGGGTCAGGTCGGCATCGGCGATCATGTTACGATCGGAAGTGATGTGGTGGTTGGCGCCAAATCGGCGGTCGGCACCGATGTTGCGCCCCGCTCAGTGGTTTTGGGCATTCCCGCGCAACCCCGTGATCGAGCCTTTGATCAGTTCGTGCATCTTGGCCGGCTGAAAGGCCTGTTCGCCGAGGTGGCTGGACTGAAGGCGCGGTTGAAAACTGTTGAGCAGGGCCGGGAAAAGGTCTAACGACACAATATCTGGATATCTGGAGCGGCGGCGGGAGAACGAACAACATGACGGATGTAAAGCAGGGCGTCCTGGAAATCATCGCCGCCAAGGCTGATCTTGATGTGGCTGATCTGAGCGAGACGGCCAAGCTGGCGGACCTGAATATCAGTTCGCTGGATGTCGTCGAAATCATCTTCGCTCTTGAAGAGAAATTCGATATTCAGATTCCGTTCAATGCCAATAATGCCAAGGTGGAGTTCGGGGCCGTGAGCGACGTGGTGCGGGCGGTGGAAACACTGCTGCGCGAACGGGCGGGCGACAATTGAGGCGGGTGGTCATCACGGGCCGGGGGGTCGTCTGCGCGCTCGGGATTGGAACCGAAACCGTTTGGGCGTCGCTGGCCAATGGACGCTGTGGAATCGGCACGATGGTCCATGTTCCCACCGAACGGCTCACGGTGAAAATCGCCGGGGAGGTTTGGGGATTCGACCCCGCCGCCCATTTCGACACCAAACGAATCGCGATGCTCGACCGAGTGTCGCAATTTGCCGTGGTTGCCTCGCGTGAAGCCGTGGCACAATCGGGACTTGACTTTACTGTTAACGGCATCGGCGAACGCACCGCCACCATTATTGGGACGGCGGTCGGCGGCATGAACACCGTCGATGAGAGCTATCGAAAGCTCTACGGCGAAAATGGGCAGCGGGTTCATCCCTTTACCATCCCCCGCTTTATGTCCAATGCCCCGACCAGCCATATCACGATGGAGCATGGGCTCACCGGCCCTGCTTACACCATCGCTAGCGCCTGCGCTTCGGCAACCCATGCCATTGGCCATGCATACCAATTGGTGCGCGGAGGCGTAGTTGACGCCGCCGTGACCGGGGGGGCCGAAGCGACATTAACCGTCGGGACCATGAAGGGCTGGGAAGCCATGCGGGTCATGAGCGCCGACTGTTGCCGTCCCTTCTCCAAAAACCGTAACGGCATGGTGTTGGGCGAAGGCGCAGCGGTGTTCGTGTTGGAAAGTCTGGAGTCCGCCCATGCTCGGGGGGCGGAGATTCTGGCTGAAATCATTGGCGTCGGCATGACCGCCGATGCCCGTGATATCACGACACCCGATGTCAACGGGGCCGCGCGGGCCATGTCAGCGGCCTTGGCCGATGCCCGGCTCAACCCCGAAGATGTCCAGTACATCAACGCCCACGGCACCGGCACGGCGGCCAATGACGCGACCGAAACCCAAGCGATTCATCAGGCGTTCGGGTTTCATGCCCGCCGCTTGGCGGTGTCGTCATCAAAATCCATGCACGGCCACGCTCTTGGAGCCGCCGGAGCGTTGGAACTGCTCGCCACCATGGAAGCTCTGCGCCGGGGGGTAGTACCACCCACCATCAATCTCAGCGAGCCAGACCCGGCATGCGATCTTGATTACGTGCCCAATACCGCTCGCGATCAATCGATTCAGGTGGCACTCTCCAACTCTTTCGCTTTTGGCGGCTTAAACGGAGTGTTGGCAGTAGCGAAGATGGAGCGGCATTAGGATTTGTCTGTCCAAGGGGCCATGTTGATACCTTGGGAACGCGGGCATCGTGTCCGCGCTCCCAAGGAAGACCCTTCCCTTTTTTACCGACAAAGCCCGTTTAGCTGGCTTCGGCGGCCCGTGACTGGCGCTTGCGCTCGTTCGGATCGAGCAGACGCTTACGCAGCCGAATGCTTTTCGGCGTCACTTCCACCAACTCGTCGTCGGCAATGTAGGCCAACGCCTTCTCCAAAGTCATTTGGATCGGAGGCGTCAGACGAACCGCTTCGTCTTTGCTGGTGGTCCGAATGTTGGTCAACTGTTTGCCCTTGAGGACATTGACTTCCAGGTCATTGCCTCGGGTGTGCTCGCCGATGATCATGCCTTGATAGACCGGAACGCCGGGATCGATCAGCATCGGGCCGCGATCTTCCAGATTCCACAAAGCGTAGGCGACCGCCACGCCGTCGCCGTTGGAGATCAAAGCCCCGGTGCGGCGAGCCGCAATCACGCCCTTAAAGGGCGCATAGCCGTGATACAGCCGGTTCATGATGCCGGTGCCGCGTGTATCGGTCAGAAACTCGCTGTGATACCCGATCAGTCCCCGTGACGGTGCCAGAAAGCACAACCGAACCTTGCCGCCACCCGATGGCCGCATTTCGGTCAGTTCAGCCTTGCGCTCGGACATTTTATTGACCACCGCGCCCGAATATTCCTCGTCAACATCGACCACCACCTCTTCGATGGGCTCCAAACGCTGGCCGGTGGCAGGATCGGTCTTGAACAGCACACGCGGGCGGCTAATGGCCAACTCGAACCCTTCCCGGCGCATGGTTTCGATCAGGATGCCCAATTGTAGCTCGCCGCGCCCGGCCACTTCGAACGCATCGGCGTCTTCGGTGGCGGTGACACGGATCGCGACATTGCCTTCAGCTTCCCGGAACAGGCGGTCGCGGATAACACGACTGGTGACTTTATCGCCCTCGCGTCCGGCATAAGGGCTGGTGTTGACCAAAAAGGTCATGGCCAGAGTCGGCGGATCGATGGGTTGGGCTGCCAACGGTTCGGTGACGCTGGGATCACAAAGGGTATCGGCAACGTTGGCGCAAGCCATGCCGGCGATCGCAACGATATCCCCCGCCGAGGCCTCATCGACTCCGACTCGGTCCAAGCCCCGGAACGCCAGCACTTTGCTGATTCGGCCCTGTTCCAACACTTGGCCGTCATGGGACAGCGCCTTGATCGACATGTTGGGACGAATCGTTCCTGACTGGATCCGCCCGGTCAACAGGCGCCCGAGATACGGATTGGCCTCCAGGGTGGTCGCCAGCATCCGGAAGGGCGCGTCAGCAACCACGGTGGGCGGCGGGACATGGTGGCGAACCAGTTCAAACAGCGGCGCCATGCTTTCACGCGGGGCATCCAGGCTGTCCGCAGCCCAACCATTCCGCCCCGAAGCAAACAAAGTCGGAAAATCCAACTGCTCGTCGGTGGCGTCCAAAGCGGCGAACAGATCGAACACCTCGTCATGAACCTCGTGGGGCCGAGCGTCAGGCCGATCCACCTTGTTGATCAGCACGATCGGGCGCAAGCCCAGCTTAAGCGCCTTACTCACCACGAATTTGGTTTGGGGCAACGGCCCTTCGGCAGCGTCCACCAGCACCACCACACCATCAACCATGGACAGGATGCGCTCAACCTCACCGCCAAAGTCGGCGTGGCCTGGGGTATCGACGATGTTGATTCGCAGATCGTGCCAAAGCAACGATGTGCATTTGGCCAGAATCGTGATGCCTCGTTCACGTTCCAGATCGTTGGAGTCCATGGCGCGTTCCGCCACCTGCTGGTTTTCGCGGAAGGCCCCGCTCTGGCGCAGCAAGGTATCGACCAGCGTGGTTTTGCCGTGGTCGACATGGGCGATGATCGCGATGTTGCGCAGATCCATGGAAGGCCGCTTCTCTCTCTGTTCGTTCGGTGCGCTGCAATATCACGGAGATTGTTACAGCGGCAAGCGTCCTGCCAGCCTTGGCCAGTAAGCAATCTCGTCAGCCGGAAATCAAACGGCTGTCCACCAAGCGCCGGGTGACCGGACCTAGCAGACCATCGCCCACTGCCCGGCCATTGATGGCCACCACCGGGCGCACAGCTAAGCTGTTGGTCAAAAAGACTTCGCTAGCTTCGCTCAAGGCATCGACCGTCAAGGAACGCTCCTCGACGGCGTTGAGAGAGCACACCCTCTCCCGGATCACCCCTGGAAGCGCGCCATCTGCGATCGGCGGCGTTACCAAAAGATCATCAATCACGGCAAAGAGGTTTGAAACTGTGCTTTCTACAATCATATCGCGATTGTTACGCAGGAGCGCATCGTCGACGCCAGCCTGCTCGGCTTCAATCCTGGCCAGGATATTATCAAGATAATTCAATGACTTAATCCGGGATAAGGGCGAGCCTTCGTTGCGTCGGGTGACGGTCGCGATGATCACCCGAGCCGATTCTGGCCGAGGCGGCACGGGAGCCGCAGAGATCAGAATCGTCGGGGTTGGGTGCAATGGTGGCGGCAGCCCCCGAGGGCCAGGACCGCGAGTCACGATGAGACGCAACACCCCCTCCTTCAGCCCATTAACGGCCAATGTGGCCGTCAGAGCTTCCGCGAGTCGCGCCGGAGACCAGGCCAAAGGCAGGCTGAGTATTTTCATCCCCTCGGTCAATCGCGCCAAATGAGCATCCAGATGCACAGGCACCCCGTCTCGGCAATATAAGGTTTCAAAAAGCCCATCTCCCAATGCGAATCCCCGATCGCTTGGGTCGATCACCACCTGTTCGACTGGAATCAGGTGTCCATTATGCCAAATTTTCATCGTCGACTTCATCGGGCCGCCGTCCCAAAAGGGCTAATAGGGGAGAGATTTTGGTCAGCATCTCCTGATATTCCGCCACAGGATCGGAGTCGGCAACGATACCGCCGCCGGCCTGGGCAACCACGCGATCACCGGCCATGACCAGAGTCCGAATGATGATGCTGCTGTCCATGGCACCGTCAAAGCCGATCCAGGCAATCGCCCCGCAATAGGGGCCGCGTCGGGCGACTTCCAGCTCATGGATGATTTCCATGGCGCGAATCTTAGGGGCTCCGGTGATCGAACCGCCGGGAAAAGTGGCGCGCAACAGGTCGATGGGGCCGACGCCGGGCAAAAGCTGCCCTTCGACCACCGAGACCAGATGATGGACCGAAGCAAAGCGGCGCGCCACGGCGAGTTGGGGAACCCGGATGCTGCCCAAACAGCAAACCCGCCCCAGATCATTACGCAAGAGGTCGCAGATCATCAAATTCTCTGCCCGGTCCTTGGCGCTGGCCACCAGGGCCTGCCGCAAACGCTGGTCTTCGTCCGAGGTCGCCCCCCGTGGGCGGGTGCCTTTGATCGGACAGGTCTGAACCCGCCCGTCACCGTCCAGAGCCACAAACCGCTCAGGAGAGGCGCTGGCCAAGTGGACCCCTTGGCCACATGCCAGAAAGGCTGAAAAGGGCGCGGGGCAGCGGGCCCGCACCTGCCGGTAAAGCGCAAACGCCGTCAGTCCGGCCGGGTGATCCGTGTGGAATCTTTGGGTGAAATTCGCCTGAAAAACATCACCGGCCCGGATGTACTCGATGATCCGTGCCACCTGATTTTGATAAGCGGCGGCGTCCATGTCTGGGTGCCAGATCGTCTTGGGACGTGGATCCGGCGGAGCGGCGTCTAAGTGTCCGTCCCGAAAGTTGTTGAATCATAAGAATCAGTTGTGATTCATTGTCAGGCAGCCCGAAGGAGGGGCTACCGATGTGGACAGAGAAAAACCGCCCGAAGTACAATCGGGACAAGTTGAGATATCCGAGCG
>CAIXKV010000246.1 GCA_903920145.1 uncultured Rhodospirillales bacterium | reverse complement strand
GTGGACGCGAAGCCAAGGGCGCGGATGCGCCCGCCCGGCGTCTGAGGGCAGCCTTGATGAGTCACCATCAAGGCCCGATGGTATCAATAGTCTATTCCGGTTGTCAGTCTCCTGAAAATGCCCGAGGATCGGGAGGCGGCCCGGCGGGGGCGCGGTCTGTTGACGGGAGACGCCAAGCCATGACCACCACCAGAGAAAAGCTGGCGCTGGGGCTAAATTATCATCGGGCGGGCCGGTTGCCCGAGGCCGAAACCCTTTATTGGGAGGTTATGGCCGAGGATCCCGACGATGCGGACGCCCAGCATTTGATGGGGGTTCTGGCCCATCAGGTCGGGCGCGACGATCTGGCTGTTGGCTATATCGAGGGCGCTTTGGCGCTGAAACCCAATCGACCGGATTTCCACAGCAATCTGGCCGAAGCGTACCGGGCACAAGGGCAGTATTCCGAGGCCGAGGAGCATTTCTTGCAGGCTTTGGTCCTGGAGCCAGATTATGCCGATGCCCATAGCAATTACGGGCTGCTGTTGCACGCTCAAGGTCGACAGGATGAAGCCATCGCTCACTACCAACGGGCGTTGGCGTTGGTGCCGGACTTTCCCGAGGCTCACAACAATCTGGGCAATGTCTTCAAAGAACAACGCCTGCTCGATCAGGCCGAGGCTTGTTACCGGGCGGCGCTGTCGCTTCAACCGGCCTTCGCCGATGCCCACGCCAATTTGGCCGGGACGTTGATGGAGCAGGGCTTATCGGATCAGGCGGTTAAGCATTTCCAACAGGCTCTGGTGTTCCGACCGGATTTTGCGGTCGCGCGGTTGGGGCTGTGCATGGCGCAATTGCCGGTTCTGTATCGGACGGAAGCCGAGATCCAAGAGCGGCGGGCTGCGTATCGGCGGCATCTGGTCGATGCCCAGGAAGCGGTGGCGCGGGATGCCCGGATGGCGGCAACGTTCGGGGCGGCGATCGGCGCTCACCAGCCCTTTTTCCTGGCTTATCAGGGACAGAATGACCGGGAGCTTCAGGCCATTTACGGCGATTTGGTCACGCGGGCCATGGCCGAGCGCTATCCGCCGGTGTCGCTGCCTCCTGTGTCGGTCGAGGGGCGGCGGATTCGCGTCGGCATTGTCAGCGGGCACTTCTTCAATCACTCGGTTTGGAAGATGCCGCTCAAGGGGTGGTTGACCGAACTGGATCACACGCGCTTCGAGTTGATCTGTTATTATACCAGACTGATAAGGGACAGGGAAACCGAGCAGGCCGAACAGGTCGCCGATCGCTTTGTTCAAGGGCCGCTGCCGCTTGACCAGTGGCGCGCGATGATTTTGGACGATGCGCCCGATGTGCTGATCTACCCCGAGATCGGCATGGATCCCGTGACCGTTCAGTTGGCGGCCCAGCGGTTGGCGCGCATTCAATGTACCTCTTGGGGGCATCCTGAAACTTGCGGTCTGCCGACCATCGATTACTACCTCAGCAGCGATCTGATGGAGCCGCCGGAGGCGGATGAGCATTATACTGAGACTCTGATCCGGCTGCCCAACCTGTCAGTCTATTACGAACCGCTGCCGACTCCGAAGGTTATGGTTTCGCGTGCCGAATACGGATTCCGGCCCGATGCCGTGGTGTATTGGTGCTGTCAATCCCTCTTTAAATATCTGCCCCAATATGATGCCGTCTTCCCGCGTATCGCTGCCGCCGTCGGGAATTGTCAATTCGTCTTTCTGGGATACCAGGGCGGCGGTCATGTCGGGGCCCTGTTTCAAGAGCGGTTGAACACGGCCTTTGCCGCCATAGGGTTACGGGCAGAGGATCATTGTGTGATTTTGCCCAGAATGGATTCGGGTCGCTTTGTCGCGGTGGGCGGACTCTGCGACGTCTATCTGGATAGTATCGGCTGGTCGGGTATCAACACGACTTTGGAATCGGCACTGACCGATTTGCCAGTGGTGACAGTGTCGGGGGCCATGCTGCGGGGACGGCATAGCATGGCCGCGCTGCGTATGATGGGGGTGACCGAGACCATCGCAGAAACAGTGGATGAATATGTGGCCTTGGCGGTGCGGTTGGGAACAGAGAGCGATTGGCGGGCTGGGATTCGCGACAAGATGGCGGCGGGTCGAAACCGGGTCTACCGGGACCGAGCCTGCGTTACGGCGTTAGAGGCCTTCCTTGTCAGAGCCGTTTCGTGATCAATTTTAGCTGTTGGGATTTTTTAGGAGATCGTGCCCCATGAAGCGGTGTCTTGTGCAACCCGTTGCGCTGGCGGATGGAAGCGCCTATCGCCGTCGCCGGGCGGCCTTGGCCAAGGCTTCGGCCCGGCAGCCTGGGGCGGTGGCTGAGTCCGGGTCTGGGGATCCGAATTCGGCTTTGCCATCCTGCCAAGGTTCGCAGCTTGCATCTGGTCGTTTTTCCAAGCATTCAACTAGAATCGGCAGGATTCGGCGCATCGATCCCGTTTAAGAAAAAGCCGAGCCAACGGAGGGGTACAGGAGGTGGAGATGAAAGTTTTTTATCTGATGACCGGAAGCGGATCCTTGTTGATCATGACGTCTTATGCGTCGTTGGAGGAGCCCGAGCTACTCGACAAGCTATCGGCCAAAGGGATTGATAAATTTCTGGGCTATACCGTTCCGGTTGAGCTGGCCAAGCAGTGGTACGGCAAGCATTTTGGCATTGTTGCCCAAGATTTGCGCCAAGTCAGCGATCTGCGGGTCTTGGATTATAACGGTAATCGGGTGTTCGAGCGTCTGAGCTTCGAGGAGATTGGTCATCCTCACGTCTATGACAAAAATATCAGCCGGGCTGGCGCTCATGGGCGCGAAGAAATCCATCCATAATACCGCTCGCTGATCCATAGCGAGGAACGCGCTGTAATACTGTTGTGCCATATGGCATTGATGTATTGCCGGTCCTCGGGACGCGATGCAGTCCCGAGCGTCCGTGCGCGCCAAGCCGAGGTGTTCTCGACGATCCTCAAGGACATTGACCGGAGCGGCGGCTTGGCGCCGTTTCGCCACTTAGGCGCGCGTTTACTGATCGCTCTGGACGGTTCCGAACATTTTTGCTCTCGCAATATTTTCTGCCCGCAGTGTTCGACGCGCAAGCGCTCGGATGGCGGGGCGGAGTATTTCCACAGCTTCGTCGGTGCCACGCTGGTGGCGCCTGGGCACAGGACGGTGTTGCCGCTGCCGCCCGAGTTCGTTCGCCCCCAGGACGGCGCGTCGAAGCCGGACTGCGAGCCGATGGCGGCAGCTTCCTGCTGGTCTGCAAGCCCTCCAGCCACAAGACCCTCGGCGAGTATCTGATACCGGCGAGCCCTGATACTGACACATCGCCGGTATCGGGCCGCGACGGCGGCCCCGCGTCCTCGTGGACGCGAAGCCAAGGGCGCGGATGCGCCCGCCCGGCGTCTGAGGGCAGCC
>CAIXKV010000245.1 GCA_903920145.1 uncultured Rhodospirillales bacterium | reverse complement strand
GACTTGTCCGGCCTGTGGCCGCGCTCACGATCGGGACGTGAACGCGGCGAAGAACCTCGTGAAATTGGCCGTGAGTTCCACGGTGTCAGCCTGTGGAGAGGAAGGCTCTGGCGGTCGGCGCAAGCCGGCCACGAAACTAGCCTCAGTGAAGCAGAAATCCAGCGTCAAACCTACCTATGCGTAGGTTTGAGCAAGTCTGGAAGAACGGTTCGTAACTTGGAGCCGGGGCGCGCCGATACCCAAGAGGTCCAGCCACGAGCACGATCGCATTCGACGCGTTGGCGTCCACCGACTCTTTGAAGGTCAAGGCTTGCTGGTATGGCTGTGGCGGATCAATCATCGAGTTGCGATTGCCTCTCTGCTGCGCTAGAGAGACTGGTCAATGCGTTGGCGGGGCAATTCGGGCGGACTCTTAAACCGAAGCCCCTTTTTTGGGATCGTACATCAACATGTTGAACGTTGCCACCCATAACGGAACTTTTCACGCGGATGATGTGTTCGCTTATTCCATCTTGAAGGCGGCGACAGGCGGGCAGATTAAACTTCTTCGGACTCGGAATGCCGATTTATTGGCAGGGGCCGATGTGGTCTTCGATGTGGGCGGTATTTTTGATCGCGCTTCTCATCGATATGACCATCACATGCGCGATAAACCCATACGTCCGACCGGCGAGCCCTTCAGTTCGGCGGGGTTGGTTTGGCGTGATTTTGGCGATGCCGCCGTTCGGACTCTTGTCCCCACAGCCTCACCCGAGGCTGTCACGAAAATTGTTGCGAAGCTGTATCTTGGTCTGGTCCGGGATGTGGACTTGATGGACAACGGGGCGATGACGCCGACTCCGGGGCACTTCGCCACCGTAATCGAAGCCTTCAACGCGACCTTCGCTGAAGAAGATCGTGAGGAAACGCTGGCTTTTCTCCAAGCTGTTGATGGTGCTTCGATGGTTCTGGCGAGGACATGCGCTCAGGCTCACGCGGCGGTTCTAGCCGAACGAACTGTCGCTGACGCTGCCAAAGGTGCGGAAGACCCGAGATTGATCATCCTAACCTCTCGGGTGCCCTGGGAACATGCCGTATTTGACTTGGAATTGGATCAGGTTCTGTATGTCGTTCGCCCGGCAGGAGACGCTTGGACGTGCAGCGCCGTTCCGCCGGGGCGCGACTCGTTTGACCAGCGGTTGCCATTGCCTGATGCTTGGGCCGGTTTGCGCGATGCGGCTTTGGTGGCGGCCACCGGGGTTTCCGATGCCACATTCTGCCATCCTGCTCGCTTCGTTTGCGGTGCCCTCAGTCGACAGGGAGCCGTGGCGTTAGCCAAGATTGCGATCGGGCCGTGATCGCGAGGGTTCGCGATATTCTGATCTCGCCAAACACTAGGCGCAGCGAACCCTCGAGATGAAGCCGTCGACTTCGAGAGAAAGGCGATTTGCTTGAGTTCCAAGGTCACTGACCGCAAAAAGAATCTCGTTCGCACTCGATTTCGTCTCGTTGGCAGCCTCAAAGACATCAGAGATATTTGAGGAAACTTCGTGCATTCCATTCGCAGCTTGGTTAACATTGTCCATAATCTCGCGCGTTCCTAGCCGCTGTTCCTCGACTGCGGCTGCAATTGTGTCCGAAATCTTTCCCATTTGACTGATGGTTTTCGTGATCTCTTTGATGGCAGTGACAGTGGTTCCGGTCACTTCCTGCATTTGGGCAACATGAGCCTGGATGTCTTCGGTCGCCTTGGCCGTTCGGTTGGCAAGCTTTTTAACCTCGCTGGCGACAACGGCAAAGCCCTTGCCAGCGTCACCAGCGCGCGCCGCCTCAATTGTCGCATTGAGCGCGAGCAGAGAGGTTTGGCTTGCTATTTCATGAATAAGCTGGATAATTCTGCCGATTTTTTCGGCGGCATCAACCAAACTATTAACGGTTTTGTTTGTACGTTTAGCCTCTTCAACAGCTATAGAACCAATTTGGGCGGACTCTGATACTTGACGGCAAATTTTGTCAATGGAATTTGTTAATCTATCGGTCGCAGATGTCACGATTTTGACAGTGGTGGAAGCCTGCTCGGCGGTTGTCGAAACAGTTACGCATTGATTATTTGTTTTATGAGCATTCTCTGACATTATTTGCGCCGCGCCTTGGAGCTGGTTTGACGTGGAATAAACTGCAACAACAACATCCTTAACGCTACTTTCAAAAGCATCGGCCAACTGATTCATGGCTCGTTCTTTTGCAATAATAGCTTCTTGATCATTTTTTATCTGATCAGCCTTTAGGCGTTCAACTTCAAGAGAGTTTTCTTTGAAAACCTGTACGGCTCGCGCCATAATCCCCAGCTCATCAGATCGTTCTTTGCCAGGCACATCGACCGTAAGATCGCCATTAGCTAAATGAAGCATCACGGGCTCAAGACGAAGCAATCCCCTAACCACCGTTCTGCGCAATCCTATCCAGGAAATCATAGAAACGCATAGGGCTATAATCGAAAATATTACAATATCAATTTGAGATGTCACAACAGATTGGTGTGTCATATTAAGGGATTCCGTCTGTTTATTAATATCATCTTGCGATAAATATGTAATACTAGACAAAAGTTTTTCAAAAATTACTCTTCTATTTAAATTTAGTTGACTTAATTGATTGGTTGCGGCAATTAAGGCGTCAATTTTTGCTATGTATAAAGCAGATTGAGGCATTAAAAGTTCTGAAAAGCGTTGGATACGATTTGATTTGTCTGATATTTGACGTAAATTATTTATTGTTTCGGTGAGTCCGCTTATTAATTGCTTGGCTTCATTGGCATAGGCTGGATTTCGAGTCGCAAGATAGCGACCAACGGCGATAATTCCCGACTGGGGAATATTGTTTAATTTTATTCCAATCGGAAGCGCATCGATCCGTCCTTCCCGGAACAACGCCGTTACAATTGCTGTTGTTGTGGTCGATACGGCAGTCGCGGCTTGGCTGAAGTCATCTGAACAATTTCTGCGTGCTCGTATTGCAGAGAATTGCTTTAGTGTAAAACCTTCATAATCGTTATACAATTTAGATAGTTCCGTAACCTTCAATTCATCGGATGCATTCGATCCTAATAAAATCCTGAGCTGGTTTTTAAATTTCTCCAAACTTGCACTCGCATTCTCTAAATCGCTATCAGATTCTGTCAAGACGGACGTTGTGACTAAAGTTTCGGTGTCAAGAAGGCTCGTTTTAGATTTTCCTGCGGCAAGTGTTGCGTCAATTTTGTCTGCAATAGCAGAAGCCGCAGTGTCAATCGTTGCTAAATTAAACCATGATACACCGCCAACGCCAGCAAGAAGGAGTACAATGACTCCCAAGCTAAGGCCAATTTTACTGCTGATGCGGAGTTGATTCCAGATTTTCATAGCTTCCATCCACGTCACTCGAAAGTGATCACTTGGTGTCTTCGATTTTCTTGATAATTTCGACCCCAAATTGCTTTTCATATGTTGGGCGTATTCCTTCCAGTGCAGCGGCGAAGCGAGGCCGGTCAATGGTTTCAACAACATTCATGCCCTGTTGACGTAGGATTTCGATCCCCGTCCTTTGGGCTTCGCCCGCAGCGTCGCGTGAAGCTTTGGCCCCCATTTTTGCCGCTTCGATCAACACGGCGCGATCGTCATCCTTAAGATCATTCCAAATATCGCCCGAAATCAAAATTAAAGCCGGGTCGTAGACATGTCCGGATAGCGTTAAATATTTTTGAACCTGCGAAAATTTAGAAAATAGGATGGTTGCGATTGGATTTTCCTGCCCATCAAATTGATTTGACTGCAAGGCTTCATAGAGTTTAGGAAATGGTAAGCTGGAAACGTCGGCTCCAAGAGCTTTAAAGCCGATGATCATGACCTCAGACTGTGGTACGCGCAGCTTTAGACCTTTCAAATCATCGGGCTGAATGATTGGGCGTTTAGAGTTCGTTAAATGGCGTAAGCCATTTTCGCCCCAGGCAAGAGCAACTAAATTCTTTTCTTTAAATTTTTCAAGATATGACTGCCCAATCGGGCCATCAAGGACAGCATGAGCATGTTCAATATCTCGGAAGATAAATGGAATGTTGAAAACTCCGACTTCAGGTATAATATACGGTAGCGGCGCCCCTGTGATAAACGCCATATCAACGGTGCCAACCTGCATCCCATTCAGCATTTCGACTTCACCGCCGAGAACGGCATTGGGTTGCTGTTCGATGATGATTCGACCATGGGTTTGCTTGGCAACTTCATTCGCAAAGACGCTTGCGCCAACCCCAAGCTGAGACTCTCGAGAGAGAAGGTAGCCAATATTATAAGTTACGTTCTGAGCTAGCGCATTCTGTGGCGTAAAGCCGAGTATTGCTGCAATAATGCCTGTAACTATAGATCGCATAAGCACCCTCCATTACACTGCGTTTGCCAGACTGTTTTAATGAAACATATCCCTAAGCATTTTAGATAAAAATTGAATTAATTGTAATGCACCATCATTAAATATTTATTGATTAGAAACAAAACGACTTTAATCATCGATCATTCCTATTTTCTACCATAACAGTGAGTATCGTTTCGTTAATGTGAAAATTGTAGGCCCCAATTTTCTGAAGGGCAAGACGTTTTTGTTGATACTATCTATAAGTATATATATCATTTAGTATAGAAATGATAAAATCACAGAAATTAACCAATTTCAATTCTATGTTGGTTAATTTTAGGTCATCAATTATTAATTTTTTGACTTTATCGTTTGGGGGTAAAGCTTTTTGCAAGAGATCGTTCAACAGGGGGAATGCGCCGCTATCGTACCATCAAGGCTGTCCTCAGACGCCGGGCGGGCGCATCCGCGCCCCCAGAGTCCACACACTGGGGCTTCGCGTCCACGAGGACGCGGGGCCGCCGTCGCGGCCCGAGGACCGGCGATGTGTCAGTATCAAGGCTCGCCGGTATCAGGGATCGCCGACATCAAGTCGTGATTAGACACAGGTGAGCAAGCGGGGCAAACTCTTTCCAACGCGACACCATCGAAAGGCCATGCCGTGATGTCTCATCTTTCCTTTGCCGAAGCGGTCGCTGCCGATCTGAGTGCCGTTCGCTCTCGCGCTCCATTGGTCCATAACATCACCAATCTTGTGGTCATGAACGTCACTGCCAACATGCTGTTGGCCGTGGGAGCCTCGCCGGTGATGGCCCATGCACCGGAAGAGGTGGAGGAGATGGTTGGGCTGGCCGATGCCCTGGTGTTGAATATCGGCACTCTTGAAGCCGGGTGGATCGACAGCATGATCCTGGCCGCCAAAGCGGCTCGGATGCGACCGATTCCCATTGTGCTTGATCCGGTGGGGGCTGGAGCCACCCGCTACCGAACCCTCACCAGCCAACGACTAATGGCCGTTGCCCCTCCGACTCTTATCCGGGGCAACGCCTCGGAAATCCTGGCTCTGGACGGCGCTTCCGGTGCCACCAGGGGCGTCGACTCAACGGCGGGCTCCGACGCGGCTTGGGGCGCCGCCGGTCGTCTTGCCCTTCAAATCCAAGGGAGTGTTTGCGTCAGCGGCCCTGCCGACCTGATCCGCAGTTCTGAAACCGACGGCGGCTTTCGCGTCTTGAACGGCGATCCGATGATGACTCGTGTCACCGGCCTGGGATGTTCCGCCACCGCCATCATTGGGGCCTTCGCCGCGATCAATCCCGATCCGACTCTGGCCGCCGTTCACGGCATGACCGTATTCGGTATTGCTGGAGAGTTGGCCCGGCAACGGGCAAACGGTCCCGGCTCCTTTGCCGTCGCGCTGATCGACGCGCTGGCCAATCTCGACACGCCGACCATCTTGGAACGGGCGCGGATTGTTCGGCAGGTTTAATCCGCGTGAGCCTTGATAACGACACATCGCGGCCCGATACCGGCGATGTGTCAGTATCAGGGCTCGCCGGCCTCAATTCGTAGGCGCGACGGTATCAGGATTCTGATGGAGCCACTCAAGAATTTTGTTCGCTGGCATTGGCCGGGCAAAATAATAGCCTTGAGCTTGATAACATCCCTGAGATATGAGCAATTGCCACTGCTCGGCAGTTTCAACGCCTTCGGCGATGACAGACAAGCCCAAGTTTTCACCAAGGACGATAATGGCTCTACAGATAGCTGCGTCGTTGGGATCGATTAGAATATCTCGAACGAAAGATTGATCAATTTTTACTTGATCAAGCGGCAGACGTTTCAAATAGGTTAAAGAGGAGTAGCCAGTTCCGAAATCATCCAATGAAAGGCTTACGCCAATCTTTTTTAGGGCTTCCAGACGAATAATGACGTCGTTCACATCGTCGAGCAGAACGGATTCAGTGATTTCTAGCTTTAGCCGTGACGGATTGGCGCCTGTCCGTTGGATAAGATGATGGACGAGGCCGACAAAATCCGGATTGCGCAACTGCTTCGCGCTGACATTCACGGCAATGAAGAGGGTGTTCGTTGCGGGGTCTCCCTGCCAAGCACGCTGTAAGCGGCAGGCTTCCTCAAGAACCCATCGTCCGATAGAGACGATCTGCCCGTTATCCTCGGCGAGAGGAATGAACTCAGCGGGAGAAACCATGCCTCGGTTCGGATTATACCAGCGCAACAGCATCTCGACACCAACGCAGCGACCGAAAGAATCGATCTGAGGTTGTGCATAAAGCTGAAATTCGTGATTAATAATCGCCATATGCAGTTCATTTTCCATTATTGAACGAGCTGTAATTGTGGCCTGCATATGGGGATCGAAAAAGCGCAAGGTGTTCCGTCCGGCGCCTTTAGCTTGATACATGGCAAGGTCGGCGCGCTTCATCAGATCATCTATGGGAACATCACGCCCACGAAAGAGGGTAATGCCGATGCTGACCGTGCCACGATGAAATATTTGCTCCAACTCAAACGGTTGACCGAGACTGGCGAGTATTTTTTCACCCACTGTCCTGGCATGATTTGCAGCCTCTTGAATGTCTTCGTCCAATTGTTCGAGCAACACGATGAATTCGTCACCTCCCAACCGCGACACGGTATCGATTTCGCGCACGCAAGACTGCAAGCGTTCGGACATTTTGATCAACATCCGATCACCGATTTCGTGTCCTTGGGTATCGTTAAGGGTTTTGAAATTGTCGAGATCAAGAAAGAGCAAGGCCCGATGGCGGGCGCTGCGACCGCTAGCGGCCATGCTCTGCTGCAATCGGTCCATCAGCAGGCGGCGATTCGGCAATTTGGTAAGGGGGTCGAAAAAGGCGAGGCTGTGGGCTTCTGCCTCCACCAGCTTTCGGCCTGTGATATCTTGGACGACGGCGATATGGTGGCTTGAGGCTTCACCCGGTTCCCAAGTGGGTGAGACACTGAGGGACACCCATACCGTTGATCCGTCCTTCCGAACGTATCGCTTCTCCATGGTGAATTCGCGGATATCACCTGCCCGCAGTCGCGCCATGTTGGCGAGATCGGCCTCAAGGTCGTCAGGGTGGGTGATTCCCATGAATGTGTTGTTAAGCATTTCTTCGGCGGTATAGCCGGCAATGTCGCAATAGCGTTGGTTGACACGCAAAAAGCGCCCAGAATTCGAATCGATTAGGGCGACTCCCACCGCAGCCTGTTCAAAGATCGTGCGCAGATGTAACTCGCTCTCGGCCAAGGCGACTTCAGCCTGGTATTGGGCTGTGACGTCACGGCTTATCAAAAGTAAGTGCGGACTTCCCTCTTTCATGACTCGAGAGAAATCAGCTTCCATAACAAAGGCTTTTCCGAAGGTTGATGTGGTGGTAACCACCATATGGTGGCTCTCTCCAGTTTTAAGAACCTTTTCAGCGGTTTCCAGCATGTTCGAGCCCTGCCAGGAGGCTAATTCCCGAAAATTCTGCGCCAATAACCGATCGATAGAGCCGCCGATGGTGCGTGCTGCGGCCTCGTTTGCCAAAACGCAGGCCCCATCATCCCGATAAACCAAGACAGCGGTTGGTGATCCAGAGATCACCGCCATGTTGAGCCGGGATAAATCCTCGATCTGGACCAGGGCATCATTGGTCTGTTGAACCCTCGCCTGGAGTTGGTCTGCCATGTGGTCGAAGGCTGAACCCAGAGCGCCAATTTCGTCGCGGCCTGCGACGCGGGTCCGCGCGTCTAGATCGCCCTCGGCTAAGGCCGTGACCGTAGCAAGGAGATTGGCCGTTCGTCGCGTGACCAGTATGTGGAACAGAAACCAAGCCAATCCGATACCTGTGACAATCACCGAAGCAAGGATGGTGAGAGATTTGATGGCTTGTCGGCGCGTTTCGTCCTGAACACGTTCCAAATCCTGAGCGAGGATAACCGCCCCCGCGCGAAAAGGCCGAACGCCATTGGCCTCCGGCGGCAGGGTTACCCGGCCATAGGCAACTAAAATCTTTCCGACTTTTATGATTTCGGTCGTTGCGGTTCTTGTCGATAAGATATTGGTGACGCGCTGGCGGTCAATGGGTAGGTCCAGTTCATCCAGAGGCTTGCCTTGCCAGCGAAAGTCCGTGGTGGCGATTACGTTCATACGGTCATCAATCACCAACAACCATTTGTTATCGGGGTCGGTGCTGGATTCGGCCACCTTGTGACGCACGCCGTCAAGATGTCCGATTCGGAAGAAGACTTCTAGGGTGCCCTGTAGGCTGGCGACATCGTGAATCATATCCAGTCGTTTATCTTCTTCCTTGTTCTTGTCGGTTTCCGGCAACAGATAGCCGAATATCGCCGACACATCGGCAATCGCGACCGCCAACAATACCAAGGCGACAACCCACTTTAAGGAAAGCGTGCAGCGCATCATGGGGCACTCTCTTCTACCAGACCAGACGATACGAATCCGGACAGCGATACGGGGTTGGGGAGCAGGCCGCGCTGTTCCATGAACGAGGCCAACTTTGCAGCAGCCTGCGCGATGCGTGGCTGTGGACCTCTCAACATTATAAGGTTGTCTGCTCTTTTGAGAATCTTCAGTCCCGATAAGGCTGCGGTGAACTGTTGGCCAGACAGTTGTTCACGCGGGCCCATGATGGCGGCCGCTTCGACCGGATGGGCATCCATGTAAGCCAAGGCCCTGAACCAGCCGTCGAGGAGTTTCTTGAGTTGCAGTTTGCGGTCACGGATCACTTCTGGACGGACAACCAGAACATCAATAATCTCATTTGGAATCTCCCGACTATCAAAAAGTAATTTTGCACCACTCGCCAATAACCGAGTGCGAATTGGTTCAAACGTAACCACCGCATCAATAGCTCCGCTGCTAAAGGCAGTTTCATGCTCATCGACTTCAAGATCGACGACCGACATATCTTTGTGGCAATCGAGACCGTGAAGCTCGGCTGCACGGCAAAGAACAAATGCACCGAGTGCACTCGCCTCACAACCAACGTGCTTTCCTCTGAGGTCTTCCATTTTAATGATTGGCGGACGTCCAAGGATAACATCGCCACCAGCCGAAGAATCGATTACCAGTATGACCTTGATCTGCATGCCATCGGCCAACATCAGCAGTGCCTCATCCAGGGTTACTGCGGCGACTGGTATGGCCCCATTTCGAAAAGCGCGAATCACTTCGCTAGCCGAAGGGTGTTGGACGAGTCTAATATCACGGTCAGAGTACAGGCCTTGTGCCTGGGCGAGATAAAGGGGTTCGTATCCCGGCCAGATATTGGTCCCAACCATGAGCGGGGTGGTTCTTTCATCACTGCATCCCGCAAGCACAAGAAAGATAGAGACCAGGAACTTTGTAATACGGGCGAGCCATGACGATGATGGGCCGTCGGTATTGGGCTGCGACTGCGAACCCGCGCGCCCATGCACGCGCAGCCAAGGGCACGGACGCGCCCGCCCGGCGTCTGAGGGAAGCCTTGATGGTATAAGCGGCTGCGTCATAACGTCCTCCCCCTGTGAGGTCCATCCTTTCATTCTCTCTAAAAAATATATAAACTATAAATAGAACCCTTGAAAGTACGATAAAAAATCGCACGCATCTCTTTTGCTTACTATTCTCTAACGTAATAATAAATTCTGTGGTTGCAGGGCAATAGGATAAACCAACCAGTTCACCGGAAAGCTATATACCAAAATAAAGCAAAAGTAGAGGTCTATTGTTCTAGGGCTAACCGATAACTGATCTTATCAGGCTTTCATAGCCGACATGAAAGATCGATACCCTGGTGGGTACGCGATTCTTGCCGCTGATCAGGAAGCGCCGATATCTATTCCTGTTGTTGCTGTTTGATACTTTTTTACCTATTATACCATCGAGCCTTGATGGTGACTCATCAAGGCTGCCCTCAGACGCCGGGCGGGCGCATCCGCGCCCTTGGCTTCGCGTCCACGAGGACGCGGGGCCGCCGTCGCGGCCCGAGGACCGGCGATGTGTCAGTATCAGGGCT
>CAIXKV010000244.1 GCA_903920145.1 uncultured Rhodospirillales bacterium | reverse complement strand
TCGGGCCGCGACGGCGGCCCCGCGCGCCCATGCGCGCGAAGCCAAGGGCGCGGATGCGCCCGCCCGGCGTCTGAGGGCAGCCTTGATGAGTCACCATCAAGGCCCGATGGTATGAGAGAACATCGAGGGAGGGTATGAAGAAGCCAACGGTGCTGGTTGGCAGACGGTGGCGGGGGCGTTAGGGTGGGGTATGAAAACGGCTGACTTTGATTTTCCTTTGCCCTTGGATCGCATTGCTGACCACCCGGCCCGG
This sequence comes from uncultured Rhodospirillales bacterium, assembly GCA_903920145.1. Taxonomy (GTDB): domain Bacteria; phylum Pseudomonadota; class Alphaproteobacteria; order Azospirillales; family Azospirillaceae; genus BOG-933. Next base: position 31,356 of record CAIXKV010000244.1, on the reverse strand, counting down.
CCCCGTGACGGGGCCCGGCTGTTGGTGGTGAATCGATCAGGTCGCAGCGATCGAATCCTGCGCGATTTGCCGGGGTTGTTGAAACCGCATGATCTGTTGGTGTTCAATGACACCAGAGTGATCCCAGCTCGTTTGACGGGCCAGCGGGGCGTAGCTCGGGTCGAGGTGACGCTCCACAAAAGAGAAGCCGATGGCCGTTGGTGGGCGTTTGCGCGTCCAGCCAAGCGGTTGCGGCCAGGGGATCGGATTGCGTTTGCCGATGACTTTGGGGCCGATGTCGCCGCCAAAGGGGAGGGGGGCGAGGTTCTGCTGGACTTTGCCGCTGCGGGCTGCCCGCCGGAGGCTCTGCCGGCGGCTCTGCGTCGTCATGGGGTCATGCCTTTGCCGCCCTATATTCGTCGTCCCAACGGCCCTGAACCCGGCGATGCCGAAGACTACCAGACGGTCTTTGCAGCGGCGGATGGCGCGGTCGCGGCTCCTACCGCCGGGTTGCATTTTACGCCGCCTCTGCTGGCAGCTTTGGCCGAGGCTGGAATTGCCACCACAACAGTGACGCTTCATGTCGGGGCCGGAACCTTTTTGCCGGTCAAGACCGAAGATCTAGGGGCCCATCGTATGCATGCCGAGCTGGGAGAGATCAGCGCGGCGGCGGTCGAAGCGGTGGCGGCTGCGCGGCGGGCCGGGGGCCGGGTGATCGCGGTGGGGACCACCACTCTGCGCCTCCTGGAAACCGTGGCGGATGCCGATGGGCGATTGCGGCCTTTTGTCGGAGAAACCGATATCTTTATTACGCCGGGCGCTCGCTTTCGGATTATAGATCTGCTGCTCACCAATTTCCACCTGCCCCGGTCGACGCTGTTTATGCTGGTTTCGGCGTTCGCCGGGGTCGAGCCGATGCGCGAAGCCTATGCCCACGCCATCGCAACCGGCTATCGTTTCTATTCTTTTGGTGACGCCTGTTTGCTGGAGCGTGCGTTATGACGACAGATTTCAAGCTCTTGGCGCGCGACGGTGTGGCTCGGCGCGGCGTCTTGAACACCGCCCATGGGCCAGTGAATACGCCAGCCTTTATGCCGGTGGGAACCCAGGCCACGGTCAAGGGGATGCTGCCGGAATCGGTGGCAGCGACCGGCGCCGAGATTCTCTTGGGGAACACCTACCATCTGATGTTGCGTCCCGGAGCGGAGCGGGTGGCGCATCTGGGCGGGTTACACCGCTTTATGAATTGGTCAGGGCCGATCTTGACCGATTCCGGAGGGTTTCAAGTGATGTCGTTGTCGGGGTTGCGCAGCCTTGATGACGATGGCGTGACCTTTCGCTCGCATCTGGACGGCAGCAGCCACCGATTGACGCCCGAGCGGTCGATTGAAATCCAAAACTGTCTCGATGCCGATATCACCATGTGCTTTGACGAATGCACACCGTGGCCAGCCACCGAGGCCCAGGCGGCGCACTCCATGCGCCTGTCCATGCGTTGGGCGCGGCGCTGCCGGGAGGCGTTTGTCGACCGGCCCGGATACGGCCTGTTCGGGATCGTCCAGGGCAGCGTTTACCCGGCCTTGCGGGCGGAGTCGGCGGCGGCGCTGACGGCTTTGGGCTTTGACGGTTATGCTGTGGGTGGGCTGGCGGTGGGGGAAGGGCAGGAATTGATGCTGCAAACCCTGGACAGCACGGTGCCCTTATTGCCCACCGACCGGCCCCGCTATCTCATGGGGGTTGGGCGGCCATCGGATATCGTGGCGGCGGTTAGGCGCGGCATCGATATGTTCGATTGCGTGATGCCGACCCGTTCCGGGCGAACCGGGCAGGGCTTTACCCGTCGTGGCACCGTCAATATCCGCAACGCCCGTCACGCCGATGATCCTCGTCCGTTGGATTCAGAGTGTCGCTGTCCGGCCTGTCGCAGCTATGGCCGGGCCTACCTCCATCACCTGTTCCGAGCCAACGAGATGCTGGGGCCGATTTTGCTGACTTGGCATAATCTGGCCTATTTCCAAGACCTGATGGCCGGATTGCGAGACGCTATCGAGGCGGGACGGCTGGCGGACTTTGCCGCTGCTTTCGAGCACCGCGAGGCGGAAGGCGATCTTGAGTCCCTGGTTGCGGTCGATGCCGCCGATGACGAGCCGGTGGAACGTCCGGATCGGGGCCCAGATCGGGGCCAAGGCCGTAGCCAGAACCGCAACCATAATCACACCCGAAATCAGGACCGTGACGATGACTGAGACGCGCTTAACTCAATTGGGGACGCAAACACCGTTGCCAATGTCTCCGGGCGAGGCGGTGTTGGAACGGGTGCCCAATCCTCATCCAGGCGAATCCTATCTGGTGCGTTTCACTTGTCCCGAATTCACGTCGCTGTGCCCGATCACGGGTCAGCCGGATTTCGCCCATCTGGTCTTGGATTATGTACCAGGGTCTTGGTTGGTCGAGAGCAAGTCGCTTAAGCTGTATCTGGGGTCTTTCCGCAATCATGGGGCCTTTCACGAAGCCTGCACTCTCGAGATTGCGTTGCGGCTAAGGGCGGTATTGACGCCGGTTTGGTTGCGGATCGGCGGCTATTGGTATCCTCGCGGCGGCATGCCGATTGATGTGTTCTGGCAATCGGGACCGCCCCCCGAATCCCTGTGGCTGCCGCCCCAGGAGGTTGCACCCTATCGTGGTCGGGGGTGACGGTGACGGACTGTCGCCGGAGGGGGAAAGGTGTCGGGTTCAGAGGGCCGACTGGCTCTTTGCAGATGTGGGTCGAGCCCACAAACCTTGCCTTAGCGCCTATGTCGAGCAACACCCAAACGATTGCAATCAGCGTTCAGGCCATTCGGGATCAGGCGATGGCCTTGGGATTCGACGCGGTCGGGTTTGCTCCGGCGGCGCTGGATCAAAAGGTGCGGGCCGATCTGGCCGCGTTTCTGGCCGCCGGCTGGTATGGCGAGATGAGCTGGCTAAAGGACAAAGCCGACCGCCGGGGGTGTCCTCGGGTTCTGTGGCCCGAAGCCCGAACGGTCATTGCCTTGGGCGTCAGTTACGCGCCGGGAGTTGGGCGGCGGGCGGCGGTGGGGCAGGCGGATCGTGGTGTGGTCTCGGTTTATGCCCAGGGTCGGGACTATCACGATGTGATCAAGGCCCGATTGAAACGCTTGGCCGGCTGGCTGCACCACGTTTCAGGAGCTGGGGTTAAGGTGTTCGTCGATACCGCGCCCGTGATGGAAAAGCCGCTGGCGGTTCAGGCCGGACTGGGATGGCAAGGTAAGCACACCAATCTGGTTTCACGGCGGTTTGGGTCATGGCTGTTTTTGGGGGAGGTCTACACCACTCTTGAGCTGCCTGCCGACGACTTCGGGACGGATCATTGTGGCCGCTGCCGTCGGTGTCTGGATGCGTGCCCGACTCAAGCCTTTCCGGCCCCCTATCGGTTAGATGCCCGCCGCTGCCTGTCTTATTTGACCATCGAGCATCGCGGCCCGATTGACATGGAAGTGCGCCCGCTGTTGGGGAATCGCATCTATGGGTGTGACGATTGTTTGGCGGCTTGCCCATGGAACCGTTTTGCTCAAGCCAGCCGAGAGGTTGCCTTTTTGCCGCGTGCCGAACTGACGGCGCCACGATTGGCCGATCTGGTGCAGCTTTCGGATGCTGCGTTTCGGGCGGTGTTCGCAGGGTCTCCGATCAAGCGCATTGGCCGCAGCCGGTTCGTTCGTAATGCCCTGATCGCTTTGGGCAACAGCGGGACTCCAGGGCTCAGGGCGGCCGCTGCGGCGTTGGTGACGGATTCGGATCCGGTGGTGGCTGACGCTGCAGTTTGGGCGGTGAATCGGTTGGCAATACCGACGGAACCCTGACCCGTGATACCGTCAAGCCTTGATCTGTCAACATCAAGGGTCGGTGACGCACCGCCCTAAATTCCTTGGCGGTCCCTGCGATTGTTCTGGACATTGCATGACGGTGGGTTTCGTGTTTCCGTGGCCGTCCGTTTTTTCGAGGAGTGGTGACTCGTGTCCAAGCTTTCCCTATCCAAAGACAAAATTTCCATTCTGTTGTTGGAGGGTATCCATGACAGTGCGGTGGAGTTGCTGCGCGCTCGTGGTTACAGCACCATCGAATCCCTGCCCAAGGCTCTTGACGAGGCCGAGCTGATCGAAAAGATCGCACGGGCGCATATCGTTGGCATCCGTTCGCGCACCCAATTGACCGAGGGTGTGTTGAATGCCGCGACTCGTCTGTTCAGCATTGGCTGCTTTTGCATCGGGACCAATCAGGTGGATCTGGGCGCCGCGCGTCGATTGGGAATTCCGGTGTTCAATGCCCCGCACTCCAATACCCGTTCGGTGGCGGAACTGGTGGTCGCCGAGATCGTGATGCTGCTGCGGGGGCTTCATGAGCGTTCGGCTGCCGTCCATCGCGGCGAATGGCCGAAGTCGGCCAAGGACTCTTACGAGATGCGCGGCAAGGTGCTGGGCATCGTCGGCTATGGCCACATCGGCAGCCAGCTTTCGGTGTTGGCCGAAGCCATGGGCATGCAGGTGCGCTTCTACGACATCGTGCGTAAGCTGGCCATGGGCAACGCCCGGCCTTGCCATACCCTCGAAGAACTCCTCCAGGTTTCGGATGTGGTCTCGCTCCATGTTCCCGACACGCCGGCCACCCGTGGTATGTTCGGAGCGGCACAGTTGCGGCAAATGAAGCCCCGCTCGCATCTGATCAATGCTTCGCGCGGGACGGTGGTGGATATCGAGGCGCTGGCCCAGGCGCTCCGCTCGCGTCACCTGTTGGGTGCCGCCATTGACGTCTTCCCGAAAGAGCCGGCTAGCAACGACGACGTCTTTGAAAGCCCGCTGCGCGGCATGGATAACGTCATTCTGACTCCGCATATCGGCGGCAGCACGCTGGAAGCTCAGGCCAATATCGGAACCGAGGTCGCGGATAAGCTGATCGAGTACTCCGACAACGGCTCAACCCTTGGCGCCGTCAACTTCCCGCAAGTGGCTTTGCCTGCCCGTGAGCAAAAGGCCGGAACCCGATTCCTGCATTTGCATCGGAATGTGCCGGGGGTGCTGCGGCAGATCAATGAGGTGTTCTCGGGTCGTAACCTGAATATCTCGGCCCAGTATCTTCAGACCGATCCCGAAGTTGGTTACGTGGTGGTTGATGTCGATGGCGCCATTGCCGACGATCAGGTTCGGGAGGAGCTGCGGCGGATCGACGGCACGATCCGGGTCCGTTTCCTGTACTAAACAGCAGGACTAAACGGCAGGCACAACAAAACCCCGGACACCCAAAAACCCCGGTTTAGCTCCGGTTTCTGGGTGTTCGGGGGCGTCTTGGTCGATCCGGATTGGTCGGCTGGCCGGGAAGGCCTGCGGATCAGCCTTCTTCTTCGGCGTCTTCTTCGATCTGGTTGGCGAGGTCACGCAGCATATCAACCACGTCCTCGTGACTGGTTTCTTCCACCGCCGTATTGACGGCAGCTTCGATCATCGCAACCGCCACATAGGGGCCGAGTATGCCCCCTTCTTCGACGGCCCGCTTCAGGTGCTTTTCAGCGATGTCGAGGGCCTTGTCGAACATGGCGTCAGCCGAGACATCGGAATTTTGGTCGGTCATGGCGAGGTCCGCTACGAGGGAGGTGTCCGGGAGGGATGGGCGCCGGCTGGCACCCCAGAAGGCCCTGCTATACCATCTTCTGTTCGATCCAACGAAGAAAAATGCCATCTGTGCCGTCAAGCTTTCTTTCACTGCGCTGGTCTCATGGTGCCAAGATTGGTGAGTTGAGGGGCAAGAGAGCGTGGTACCCTCTGTCAGCGGCAGTTCATTTTTGTCGTCAGGGTGCTTTGACGAAAGTGAAAGCCCCAAAACACATTGAAAGGGGGCCGTAGGTCGTGGGTTCGGTCAGATATCGTCCCGAATCCGGTTTATCGCCGGAAATCGAGGTCACCATCGCCACCGTTGGCGCCCGAGGCGATGGCATCGCCGTTTCAACCAGGGCAGGAAATAAGCCGGGAAAAATCGGCGATCGGATCTTCGTGCCGTTAACGGCTCCGGGGGATCGGGTGCGGGTCCGGTTGGGGCCGGCTCAAACCGAGGGTCGGCGCGGGCAGGTGATCGCTTGGCTGGAGCGAGGGCCGGATGTGGTCGAGCCGCCCTGTCGCCATTTTGGTCGGTGCGGAGGATGCAGTCTTCAGCACCTGGGGGATCCAGCCTATGGTGCCTGGAAAAGCGAACAGGTGACGGCGGCTTTAGCGCGGGGTGGCTTCGAGGCCGTTCAGCCGGTGCCGTTGGCTCGGACACCGCCCGGCGGTCGCCGCCGCGTTACCTTCACGGCTCGTCGCCGGGGAACGGTTATCACCGTCGGGTTCAATGAAAGATTAAGCCACCGTCTGGTTGATCTCGAGCAGTGTCCGGTTTTAGCGTCGGACCTGGAAGCCTTGATCCCGAGAGTGCGGCAGGGGTTGGTCGAGGTTCTGCCCGATGGTGGCCTGATTGACGTGATCGCGACACGCTTCGAAGACGGGATTGATCTGGTTCTGGTCGGACCCCCCAGCCTGGATCTGGGGGCACGTCAGGCGTTGGCCGAACTGGCCGAGACCGCGAATCTGGCGCGGCTGTCCTGGCAGCCTGATCTCAAACAGCCAATCGAGCCGGTCGCGGCGCGGCGGCCTGTGTTGGTTCGGTTTGGTGATCGGCTGGTCGCGGTGCCGCCGGGGGCCTTTCTTCAAGCCAGCCTTGAAGGTGAGTCGGCGTTGGTGGCAGCCGTGTTGGGTGGGGTTGGGGACGCCGCAGCCGGGGGGGCTGTGGCCGATCTCTTCGCGGGCTGCGGTACGTTCTCGTTGCCGTTGGCATCGACGGGACGGCGGGTTCATGCGGTCGACGGCAACGGAGCCGCCTTGGCGGCACTGGCCGGCGCGGCTCGTGGGTTGCCAGGAGTGACCACCGAGCAGCGGGATTTGGGCCGAAATCCCCTCTCGTCCCAGGAGTTGGCGGCGTATCAAGCTGTCGTTTTCGACCCGCCACGGGCCGGAGCTTCGGCCCAGGTGGAGGCGCTGGCGGGATCCGGCGTGCCGGTAGTCGTAGCCGTCTCATGCAACCCTGCGACCTTTGCCAGAGACGCCCACCGATTGAACGAAGGCGGCTATCGGTTGGTTTCGGCGTTGGCCGTGGATCAATTCCTGTGGTCTGCTCACATCGAGTTGGTTGCTGTGTTTCGCCTATCTCGTAAATAGGGTCGTTTCGATTTCGATCAGACGAGGATCGTCAATGGATAAGCGCGCCATCGCTGCCTGGTGTTGTTACGACTGGGCCATTACTGCCAGCCCGGTGGTCATTGATACGTTTATCTTCAGCGTGTATTTGACTCGCTCGGTGGCGCCAACGCCGGCTCAGGGCACCGCCGCTTGGAGCCAGACTTTGGCGCTGGCGGGGCTCGTGATCGCTCTGCTGGCGCCGTTTCTAGGAGCCATCGCCGATCGAACGGGTTGCCGCAAACCGTGGATCGCGGTGTTCACCGGGACGGCGGTGGTGGCCATGGCCACGCTCTTTTGGGTAACGCCGACTCCGTCCTCGATGCCGTTGGCGCTGATAGCCATGGGGATCGCCGTGGTGGCACGGGAACTCGCCATGGTGTTCTACAATGCCATGATGCCGGAGTTGGTCCCATCCGGGCATTTTGGCCGGCTTTCGGGGTGGGGTTGGGCGGCGGGATATCTGGGCGGTATCGGCTGCCTAATGGTGGCGCTCTTCGTATTGGTTAAGGGCGATCCGCCTTTGTTCGGTCTGTTGAGTCCCCACGACCAAGAGAATATCCGGGCGGTGGCGCCGCTGGCGGCTCTGTGGTTCGGACTGTTTGCTCTGCCGCTGTTTTTATGGGTTCCCGATCGGCCCGCTACTGGCCTTGGCTGGCGTCAGGCGGTTGGTGAGGGCGGGCGGGGGCTGGTGCAGACCGTGCGTGAGGTCCGCCAATACCGAGACATTGTGGCGCTGTTGGTGGCCAGCGCCTTGTTTCGCGATGGGTTGGTCACGCTGTTCGCCTTTGGCGGCATCTATGCCTCTGGCGAGTTTGGCATGAGTTTCCAAGAGGTTCTGCTGTTTGGTCTGGCACTGAACACGGCAGCGGCGATCGGAGCCGCCAGCTTTGCCTGGATTGATGATTGGATTGGGGCCAAACCGACCGTCCTGATCTCGCTGTCGGCCCTGCTTGGTTTCGGCTGCGGTCTGCTGCTGGTTCACGATAAGGGGTGGTTTTGGGGGTTGGCGTTGGGGTTGGGGATTTTCATTGGCCCGGCCCAGGCGGCAGCGCGCTCTTTGCTGGTTCGGATGGCACCGCCAGAGAGGGTCGCGGAAATGTTCGGCCTTTACAGTTTGTCCGGCAAAGCGGCGGCCTTTCTGGGGCCGCTGGCGCTGGGAACGGCAACCACTCTTTTCGCCAGTCAGCGCGCCGGGATGGCCACGATTCTTGGTTTCTTCCTGGCGGGCCTGTTGGTCATGCTGGCCGTGCGGGGGCCGTTTTCGCCAAAGACAGGCATTGCCGCAGCGTAACCTTCGGATTCGATACCAGCCATGCGTCACAAGACCGCCTGTCCTGGGGATGACTGGAGTATGCATCAAATCGGTGTCGATGCTGGGGACAGTGGGCTTCCGGTCACGATACCGGACGTTGCCGACCGGCCACGGCAGGGCGCAATCGTCGGCAGCCCGGATTGTGCCGAGAGCGATTGAGCAGCACGTTCTGTATGATGATGCACCGATTTTTTGGTGGCAGGGCGATGAGCGATTTTGCGCGACGATTGGTTGTATTGGTGGGGTGTTGGCTAATTTGGGGGGGCATCGAGGGGCCTGCGGGTGCGCAATCTCGGCCGCCGGTTCCAGAGCCGGCGGCCGAGACCCCGCAACCCGTGGCGGGACCAGGGTCAGCTTCGACCCCGGTCCCGACCTCGGTCCCGGTCCCGACCTCGGTCCCGGTCCCGGCTTCGGTCCCAGCGGAATCGGTTGAGCCTGCGGCGGAGTCCGCGTCGGCTCCGGTTCCGGCTTCGGCTGCGGTTCAGCCCCAGGAGCCAATCCCGGCTCCCGTGGTAGAGCCGCCCAAGCCGGTGGTTCAGCCGGTGGGGCTGTTGGCCGAAGCCATTGCGGCTCGGCTTGCCTCTGGGTTGGTGCCGCTAGACGGGCTTCGGCCACCGGATCCTGGTCGTTTGCGCCAGTTTTACGAAGCCCGCCATTACGCCGCCGCGTGGTTCTCTGACGCCGGTTCGGCAGGTCCGGCGTTGATGCCGTCGGTTTCGGTGGTGCGCCAAGTGCTGGCTAATGCCGAGAGCGAGGGGCTGTCACCGCTGGATTACCATCCCACGGCCATCCAAGTTCGGTTCGGGGCGACCGATGCCGCGCGTCAGGCGGAGCTTGATATTCTGCTGACCGATGCGCTGATGGACTACATCAACGATGTCCATCGTGGCCGGCTGCCGCCTCATGTGATCGCTGAAGAGTTTGCTTTGATCCCGCCGACGATTGATGTGGTCGGGACGGCGGTGGCGGCCCTGGCGGCGCCGGACCCCGCTGTCTTCCTGGCCGGAATGGCGCCGAGCCAGCCCAGTTACATCCAGTTGCGCGAAATTTTGCACAAGCTGCGGGCGGTCGAGCAGGCGGGCGGCTGGCCTCGGGTGCCAGAGGGACACAGCTTCTCGTTGGGTGTGAAAGATCCGGCGGTGCGGGTTTTGCGCCAACGGCTGGCGGCGACCGGAGATCTCGATGCTCGTTTGCCGCTGACGCTCGTCTACGATCAGGCCGTGAAGGGAGCCGTTCAGCATTTCCAAGCCCGCCATGGCCTGGAGCCAAACGGACTCATTCACCCGGAAACTCTGATGGCTCTCAATATCGGCGTCTCGGAACGGATCACCAGCATCATCGCCAATATGGAGCGTGAACGTTGGATGCCCGAAGACTTGGGGCCGCGTCATGTGCTGGTCAATATTCCCGGCTTTGATCTTAAGGTGATCGACAATGGCACCATTGCTTTGCAAATGCCGGTCATTGTCGGTACTAAAATTCGCCGGACTCCGATCTTTGCCAGTAGCATTACATCGTTGATCTTGAATCCAACATGGTCTGTCCCGACGAAGCTGGCGCGGGAAGACATTCTGCCTAAGCTGCGCCGTGACCCCAATTATTTAGCTGAACAGCATATTACGCTGTATGACGGCTCTTTTTCAGGGGGTAAGGTTAATCCAGCTCGAATCGATTGGGGAACCTTTACCGATATCAATCGCTTCCGGTTGCGTCAAACTCCTGGGATTCACAACGCCTTGGGACAGGTCAAGTTTAACATTCCCAATGACTTTGACGTGTATCTGCACGACACCCCCCACCGCGAGAAGTTCGGCAAGGCGGTGCGGACCTTTAGTTCAGGGTGCGTGCGCGTCGGCCAGCCGATCGCCTTGGCCGATTACTTGTTAGCGGACATGCCGGAATGGACGCCAGAGCGGCGAAAGCAGGTGTTGGAGAAGGGCGAGACCCGCATGGTCACGTTGCACACGCCAATGCCGGTCTATCTGTTGTATCGTACCGCTTGGGTTGATGCCGGGGGGGTGGTGCAATTCCGCGAGGATATTTATGGCCGCGATGCCCAGGTGATGCATGCCATTCGTCGGGTCTCTGAATCCGTGGCGCGCAGCACCGGCTCTGCGGGGTAGGGCCTCGTATGATCGAGCCTTGATGTTGCCCCATCAAGGCTCGCACGGATCATCGGTTTAGATCGGGCTTTTCGTGGGCAACGAGGAGGCGATCTCCCTTGCGGGGGCAGCCCCGCGAGGGAGATCGCCTTGTGGTCGCGGGAATCCTGGGGAATCGAAGGATCGGCGACGGTGACGCAGGCCAATTTGTCGCGACGTCATGTCGCAGCGCAGCGGTTGGCAGGTCTTTTTTGTCGTCGAAAAAGCACCCTAAAATCAAGGGCCTGGTCTTTTTCTCAATTTTATCCTTGACAGTGGCTTACGGGATAAGCTCCTAAAGGGCCCACACGGCTTACGCCAAACGTTTGGATGTCGCGGTTCCGGTTGGTCACGCGGTCAGTGCAGCCGACAGGGGGAGAGGCTTCATGACGGTAAAAAAACCCGTATCCGATAAGGACTCACGGATCGGTCGCCGCCATTTTCTTCGGGTTGGCGCGGCTGCGGCCTCGGGTGCGGCGCTGTTCGATCCGATCAGTGCGTTGGCGTCGTATCGCTACGGAAATCTTGATCCTACGGCCCCCGTTCGCAGCGTATCGCTTTTTAATCTGAACACCGAAGAACGCCTTCAGATTGATTATTGGCGGCAGGGGCTTTACGTCAATGACGCGCTGATGGCCATCAATCATTTTTTGCGGGATCACCGAGATGGCTCGGTTCATGTTATTGATCCGAGGCTGGTTGATGTCCTTTACGCTTTGTTCCGTTTAACCGGGGGCAGTGCCGCCATCGACGTGGTTTGCGGCTATCGCTCACCCAGAACCAATGCGTGGTTGCATGCCTCTCGCGGTGGGGTCGCCAGCCATAGCCTGCATATGCAGGGCAAGGCGGTTGACATCCGGGTGCCGGGATGCGGGCTGTCGGCGCTGCATGAGGCGGCGCTGGTGTTGCGGGCCGGTGGGGTTGGCTATTACCCGCAGAGCAACTTTGTCCATGTCGATACCGGCCCGGTTCGGACCTGGGGCGCTCATGACGGCGAGGAAGAGGTTGAAGAGGCTCCGGCGTGGCGCGATGCCCTGCTGTCCGATCGCCCCCACGGGACGACCTTGGCAAGCGTTCAGGAACCGACGGTCAGCCTGGATGCCGTGACGCCTCGGGCTCGTCGGTTTGACGATGCCGCTTCACGCTTCCAGAAGATGGTTCCGCCGCCCCACAAGCCGATGCGCTTGGCAGCACGCGACCAAAGCCCCGTCCTTTCCGAAGGGTTCTGGGTGCGCCGTAAGCCTCGGCTGTTCGGCGGTTGAATTTGTCCGGTTATTTTTGGCGGCGGGTGAGAGGGAGTCGAGAAATTCGCCCTCTTTTTGAAGATCAAGGGCAAGGCAGGTCGCGGTTTCGGCGGGATCAAAGCCGGAAGAGGGCTGCAAGGTTGCTTTTGTTTCGTGACGTTATGTCACACTTACGATCGCCACTCAGGTCAAATCCAGTATTGACAAATCTGTATTATGTCATGTTGTGGATTCGTGACTTGACAGAGGGCCGAAAAACCGATTCAAAGGGGACGTTGATTGGTCGTTGGTTTAGGAACGCGCTTTGTTTCGGCCCCGTTTGATGGGAGGTTTCATGTCGACTGAGGATGACCGTTCGGAGTCCAGTGCGCCGATTGGCCGCCGCGGCTTTCTTCGGCTTGGAACTGCGGCTGCGGTGGCTATGTCCGCGCTCGGCCCAACCCGCGCCTTTGCTTTGCCCCATCCGGGGGGATTGCACCGGCAGTTGGCGTTTTTGAACTTACACACCGGAGAGCATCTGACGGCGGACTACTGGGTCAAGGGGCATTATCGCCCGGATGTTCTTCACGCTGTCAACCACCTTTTCCGCGACCATCGGACGGGTGCGGTCCATCGGATTGATCCCCATTTGCTGGATGTGGTTTACGCACTGCAAAAGCGGGTGGGGGCTCACGGGCCGTTCCATGTGGTTTCGGGCTATCGTTCACCACAAACCAACAATATGCTGATCGAAACTGACCATTGCGGTGTGGCTCGGCACAGCTATCACATCAAAGGCATGGCAGTGGATCTACGATTGCCGGGCTATAGTCTTAGCCGACTGCACCGGGCGGCGCTGTCCTTGCGGGCCGGCGGTGTTGGCTATTATCCGGACAGCGACTTTGTCCATGTGGATGTTGGGCCGGTTCGGAGCTGGTGAGGATTTGGGAGGGGCGTGTCGCGGCGCGGTCTGATAGTCACAATTCAGTGATCATCATGCGGAAGGCCAGCATGAATTCAACTGCCGCTGCATCGGATGCGGCTCGATTGACCAGCACTTGAACCCGAGGCTCGGCGGCTACGCCCATGACGCAGAGCCCGGCCCGGACGCAGTCTAGGTCCGTGGAGATTGTTACGATCCCTTGTCCACGGGTGCGTTCGAAAATGGCTTGGCGGTAGTTCTGTACGTCGCCGATCAAGAGGACGAAGCGGAAGCCCACCAATCGATTGAGTTCGGTGACGGGGATTGGTACGGGCTGCACGGTCATGCCGCCGACATGGGCGCCGCCATCAAGCACCGAGATCACGGTTTGCAGATCGGACGCCGACTGGGGGCGCGTCGGATCGAACACCACAGCAAGCGGAACCTCGCCGGTTGGCGGATGAACCACGAACCCAAAGGTCCGCACCGCGACCATGATATCTTTGGCGGTTGTTTCGGCAGGACTCGGCGTGGGGATCGCCGACAGGAGCGCCACCGACCACGCCAACGCCACCCTTTGGAACAATCGTCGGCGACGCCCCGCCTTGTTCCTGTTTTCTAGCGTCATCCTGGCCACGCCACTCCCCAAGGGCCTTCCAGCCACGGGATCAGCAATGACCCAAGACGACGGGGCTGTCAAGAATCAGTGATCCTACCAGGAACAATTCCGATGGCGAACAGGGGTCGGCGCGTCGTTTCTGGTTTTTGAGCCGCCGCGCGTTCGGTGTCCAGGCGAGCTTGATTAGGGTGTAATCGCGGCCCGGTACCGGCAATGTGTCATTGTTATGGCTCGACGGTATGGAGTCATTATCATGACTCGCCAGCATAATCGGGCATCGGCTCTGTTTTTAGAGCATGAACAATGATAAGGGAGGGGAATTCCGTGTCTGTGATGGGTAGGGTGAGGCATGGTTGATCGCGTGCGGATTCGTTCGGACTTGCCTCGTTCTGTTTGGCGGACTGTCTGGGTTCCGGTAACTATCGTTGCGGTAGTGGTTGGGTTTGTGGTGCTGATTTGGTTGGGGCGCACTGGCTTTGATACGGTGGTGGCCGAGACTCACGAAATTGTCGGTCGCAACCTAGACAGTGCTGTTCGTATGTCGGAAATCGCTAACAGACTGCAAAAAATCAGCGCGACCCTTTATGGTTTGATGACGGTTCAGGCTGCCGGCAGAGAAACTGTCGATGTTTCCAAGGAGCTTGAAGCCTTAAGCAAAGATGTTGCTCATTTACGTAGTGATTTGAGCGATTATCGAGATCGATTTGCGACTCCACAACAGTTGCAAGGAATCAATGAAGCCTTATCAACTCTTGAAAATTATGAAGGTGCGGTCAAGTGGGTAGGGTCAATGCTGGAAATTGATTTTGCCAGTGCGGTCTCCTTCCTTCGCCCCTATAATGCCATGTTTGATCGAGCCTCTCAGCGGTTCGACGAAATCACGAACACTGCCGTTACTGATGCACGGGCGCGGGCAGAAAAGGCGGCCAATTCTGCCAATCGGACGGTGTTGGGATTTATCCTTGTGACGCTAGGGGCGGCGTTGGCCATCTCGATCGGCGCTTGGATGGTGGGGCGCTATCAACAAAAATTGCGGATGACAGCGGATACGTTGGAACGTCTGGTCCAAGAGCGGACTCGGGAATTGGCGCAACGTTCGATTGATTTAGAGGTGTCGCTGGCGAGTTTACGCGAAGCCCAGGCGTCCTTGGTTATGCAAGAAAAAATGGCCTCTCTGGGGGGATTGGTGGCGGGTGTTGCCCACGAGATCAACACACCGATTGGAGTGGTTTTGACCGGGGTTTCCATGCTGGCGACCCGAACCGACGATGTCATGGCAGCCTATACCAGCGGTGCTTTGAAAAAGTCAGAATTTGCTGAATTTCTGAAGGTGTGTAGCGCGACGACGGCTCTATTGTTAACAAACATCATGAGAGCGGCGAATCTTGTTCAAACATTTAAAATGGTTTCAGCCGATCGAGCTAGTGATATTCGCCGAAAATTCGAATTAAAAGAGTATTTAGAATGCGTTGTAACCAGTTTAAGTCCCATTTACCTTAAGGGACATCATGAAATTATTTTAGAGTGCCCGGACGGTATTATGATTGATAGTTATCCCGGAGCGATTGCTCAAATTCTTAATAATTTTGTGATGAATTCGGTATTGCACGGCTTTGATGAAGGGCAGGTTGGCCAATTGTCAGTTCGAATTTTGGCATCCGATACCGAAATGGTTCAGCTTATTTATGATGATAATGGCCGAGGCATTGCACCAGAATATCGGACCAGAGTCTTTGATCCCTTTTTTACCACGCGCCGGGGCAGCGGTTGTACGGGTTTGGGCCTGCATATTGTCTATAACTTGGCGCGGGCTGGTTTGGGTGGAACCGTTCATCTGGACGAGGGGCCAAAGAGCGGCGCTCGTTTTGTCCTGGATTTTCCCCGAATAGCGCCGTCGTGACGTTTATGGTCTCTATCTTTGCGCAAAACCCTGGGTGCGGGGATCAGCCGACAATGAGCCGGTGGGCGGGAAAGGTGACGGTCATCGTCGTGCCCTGGCCTTCGGTGCTCGCGACCTCAATGGTGCCGCCGTGTAGCGTTACCAACCCTTTAACGATGGTCAGCCCCAGGCCGATTCCTTCGAAATGACGGGAAAAACCGCCGTCAATTTGGGTGAAGGGCTGGAACAGCTCCCGAAGGCGGTCGGAGGGAATACCGATGCCATGATCAATCACCGCAAATGTTGGACTGCCGTTTTCGCTTAGGGTGATCACCAGATCAACGTCGCCTCCCCGCTGCGAAAATTTGATAGCATTCGAAAGTAAATTATCCAGAATTTGGCTGAGGGCGGCGCTATCGGCCAACAGCATCGAGACATCGGGTGATGATGTGACGGCAAGAGTTACACCAGCAGCCATGGCCCGCTCAGACGCGGCGGCAATGCCAGCAGCCACCCACTCGTCAACCACGGTCACCTGCTCCCGCAACTGATAGCGACCGGCATCAATGGCGGCCATATCGAGCAAAGCATTCACAATCCCCAGAAGACGAAGGCCGTTGTCTCGGATGGCAGCGGAAAAATCCGTGATGTCGTCAGAATTGGCACCGCCATAGACGAGAATTTCCGCAAAGCCAATAATTGCGTTTAAGGGGGTTCGTAATTCGTGGGACATGCTGGCCACGAACTGCGACTTGCTACGGGCGGCCAATAGAGCCTCTTGTTCCGCACGGATGCGCGCGGTGATCTCCGCATATCCACGTAAAGCGGCCACCACCGAGGTGTACAAAGAATGCGAGGTTAGCTCTGCTTTCAATCGATAATCGTTGATATCATAACGCTGGATGACGTCGCGTTCGGGAGCGAAGCCGGGTTGGCCGGTACGGAGAATAATTCGAAGCGCCCTCATGTGTAGGTCATCGCGAATGGTCGAGACCAAGCGCAGACCCGCGTCGTCGGTCTCCATAACCACATCCAGCAGAATCACCGCGACATCGGGTCGGCGTTCTAGAATCTGACGAGCTTCGGCTGCTGAGTGGGCTTCCAGGACTTCGATGGTTCGGCCTTCGAAGCGACACCCGTTCAGGACTGCCCGAGTTACGGCGATCATATCGGGGTTATCGTCCGTCACCAGAACCAACCAGGGGGGACGCGCGGGGCCGTCGTCAGCGACGGTGGCGCAGTCCTCGATCAAAAAATCGTAACCGCCCATCTCCTATTCCCCTCACGGCAGCGAGCCTTATAGGCGTTGGGATCGTAGAGCTTTTTGTGGGCTCTGCCCACATCCACAAAGGGCCAGTCGGCTGTTTAAACCTTTGACGGTTTCCTTAAGGTATTGAGCGAAGTCAAGGAAGCTGTGTGTCTCCTCTACCGCAAGGGGTCGGGCCGACCCGAGATCAGGCGGCATGGTTTGACCCACCAATCCGGGTGTGCGGATAAAAGAGCGGCTCCGGCACGGGCAGCGGCGTCCGCGTCGGGATAGAGTCCAAAACAGGTAGCGCCACTGCCTGAAAGCCGGGCCAGCAAGCAATCCGGGCTGGCCTGGAGGTCCGCGAGAACATCGGAAATCACCGGGGCGATGGAGATCGCAGCATCGGTGAGGTCGTTGCGACGTTCGGCAAGTTCGGCGGCAAATGCCCGGACACCGTTCGGCGGTGCAGAGAGGCGGGCAGCGGAGGAAAACGGCCCGGATCGTGCGCGGAACACAGCCGGGGTTGGCAACGGCAGTCCCGGATTGATCAGCACAGTCGGGCAGTCGGGAAGCGGCGGAGCCGAATCCAATCGGTCGCCGATCCCACCGAAATAAGCGGCTTGGCTGGCTAGGCAAACGGGTACATCGGCGCCGAGGGTGGCGGCTAGGGGGGGCAACGACGGATGATCATCCGGAAGTCCCCAGAGCCGGGCCAAGGCCAATAGACAAGCCGCCGCATCCGCAGAGCCGCCGCCAATACCCGAGGCCACCGGCAAGCGTTTGATCAGCGTGATGGTAATAGCCGGTGGTTGGCCCGCTAGCGTCGCCAGAGCCAGCGCCGCCCGAACCACCAGATTACGGGCCGGGGGTTCGTTGGCCAAAGCTGCCGCAAAGGGGCCGTCAAGAACCAGCTCTGGGGTGTCGCGATCGGGAGCCGCTTGAACAGCCAGAGTGTCACCGATATCGGCGAACATGACCAAGCTATCCAACGCGTGATAGCCGTTTGCCTGCCGGCCAAGAACATGGAGATAAAGATTGATCTTAGCCGGTGCCAGCAGGTGGGTATGAGGAGGCGTTGCGACAGGCATGGATCATAAGGCTCCGTTCGGCATTCCGGCAATGCCGGGGTCAACATAACGGCGCTCCTCAATCTTCTTTCGCACAGTGGTGCTTAAGTCCGGGTCATCGGATTCCCGCAGCGACCGACGCCATTGAAACAAGGCTTCGATCTTGCGACCAACGGCCCAATATGCATCACCAAGATGATCGTTGATGGTGGGGTCCAGAGGCTTCATCTCGATGGCGCGTTCCAACTGGGTTACGGCTCCGCTTCGGTCGCCCATGCGGAACAGTGCCCAGCCCAGGCTGTCAATGATGTAGCCGTCCTTAGGCCGCAAAGCCACTGCCCGTTCAATCATGGTCTTGGCTTTTTCCAGGTTGACACCCTTGTCAACCCAGGAATAGCCTAAGAAATTCAGTACGATGGCCTGATCTTTGCTGAGGTTTAGCGCCGCCTGCAAGTCTTGTTCGGACTTTTCCCATGGACCAATGCGCTCGTAACTGGCGGCTCGACCATACAGAATGGCCCAATCCCGTTCCTCAAGATGCGGAATGCGTGCCAGGGCCCGATCATAGGCTTTGATCGCTTCGGCATCTTTTTTATTGGCACGATACAGATCGGCCAAACGAACCAATGGTTCGGCTCGGTCCGGTTGTTCGGCGGCCATGGCTTCCAGCAACGAGGCGGCTTGGTCCGTCTGGTCAAGGCGGATCAGGCTTTCGCTTGATCGTAACCGAGCCCCCCAGCCCAAGGCCGGGTCTTTGGCGACTTCCTGATACTGGACCTGGGCTTCGGCGTCATGGTCGCGGCTGGCCAGAATGTCGCCGACCAGCAATTGGGCAATCGGAAACTGGGGCCGCAAAATGAGCGCCAAGCGGGCATAGACCACGGCCATTTCGTCCGACTCTTCCTGATGGAGAGCCGAAGCCAAATCGAAGAGGCTTTCAGCCATGCCTTCCTGGGCCGACGACACCGCCGGAGCGGAGCCGATGTTGGCTTCTTCGGCCAGAGCCGAAGGATCTAAAAGGCCGCCGTCGGCATTGTCTTTGGCAAAGGTGGTGTAAAGGGCTTGGGCCTGATCACTATGGCCGGTGCGCTGCAAAAAGCTGCTCACGGCCTGGACCACGCGCAATGTTGGCGAGCCGTCTTTGGTGGCTTCGTCGTACCAATGGGCGGCGGCCTCCTGATCCTTGGCAACGTCCGCGATCAACGCCCGATGCAAGGCATATAAGACGTGCAGGCCTTGAACCGCTTCCAGGGGCGCCAGGGCCGTTTCGGCGTCCTTGGGGTGCCCTTTAGCCAAGGCCAGCCAACCGGCCAGCAACGGTCCGGCATATTTGGTGACGCCGTCGGTGGTCAGTTGTCCCAACCGGCCATCGGCATCGTCCAGTCGGCCTGCCGCCATGTCATCGACGATCAGCAGGAGAATCGCCAGGGGGGCGTTGGGATCATCCTGTTTGGTCAGGCGCCGCGCCAGCGGCAGCGCCGCCGGAATGCGGCCATCGCCTAAATTCAGGAGAAAAGCTCGACGTAACAGGTTGGCATCGTCGGGATCGCGGGCCAGCGCATCGCCCATGAAATCAGCGGCGGCCATCCAGTCATCCGTATGCTGGGCGAATCGACCGGCCAAATAGGATCCGGCCCGGAGGGGAGATGTGGCCGCTTCGGTGTCGCGCGCAGCCGGTGCGGTCGGCATCAAAGCGAGCGTCCCGCCGGTCCCCGCCAGCATTGCGCCCAACCAAAGCCATTTTCGCCACCAGACTAAACCGCGAAGGTTCATGACACACTCTTACTGATCGGGTTTGGATGGTCCATCCGCGTCAAGTCCTACGTCACGATACCGACGCCAGCCGTCGCGACGTCCCTTCTCTCACGTTCACCGCCATCCATCATACTTATGATACCGGCGAGCCATGACAATGACACATCGTCAGTTCTTGGGCTGTGACTGCGCCCGCCCGGCGTCTGTGGGGGCAGTCTTGATGTGTCAACATCAAGCTCGATGGTATGACATGGTTGACCACCGGACGGAACCCCCAAGCGCGGTGAAACAGCATTTCAGGCATCCCGGCGCACAAAGCTTTCCCAGAGGTCTTCACCGGCCCGGCGGATGCCGAGGCAGTCGAAGCGCGCCATCAGGTCGAGCCGATCGACGCCAAAAGCGGCAACGGCGGCGATGCCATCGCCCCCGATCAGGCAAGGCGCCCGGAACCATTCCAGGCGATCCACCAGCTGTTGGTGCAGCAAAGACCCCGCCAATTGTCCTCCCCCTTCGATCAGGATCCGGGTCAGCCCCCGCTTTGCCAAGGCCGACAGAGCGAGGCGAGCGTCGATGGTGCCCGACGAATCCGGAGCCACCGTCAGCAGCGTGACGCCGCATTGCTCAAAGACTTGAGCACGGGCCTGATCCACGTCGGGGCGGCAGCAGACCCACAGAGGCGCTTGATGAGCGCTTCTGACCAATCGCGAGGTGAGCGATAGGCGTAAATGGCTGTCTGCCACCACCCGAACCGGCGAACGCCCCTCCAGGCCAGGGAGGCGGCAGGTCAATTCCGGGTCGTCGGCGTGGGCGGTGCCATAGCCGACCATGATCGCATCATGACTGGCGCGCAAACCATGCCCCCAGGCCCGAGCGGTTTCGCCGGTGATCCATTGACTTTGTCCTCGGTGGGTGGCCACGCGGCCATCCAAAGAGGTGGCCAGCTTCAAGGTCACCAGCGGGCGATCACGGGCCAGGCGGAGGAAAAAGCCGTGGTTCAGGGCTTGGGCTTCGGCAGCCCGGAGGCCGACCGTGACCGCAAGACCTGCCGCGCGCAGCCGGGCCAGTCCGGTTCCTGACACGCGAGGATCTGGGTCTTCGCAGGCTGCCACGCATCGGGCGATGCCTGCGGCAATTAAGGCTTCGGTACAGGGGGGGGTTCGGCCATGATGATTGCACGGCTCCAGCGAAACATAAGCCGTGGCGCCTTGAGCCTGAAGGCCAGCCCGGACCAAGGCTTCGGTTTCGGCGTGGGGGCGTCCGCTTGGCTGGGTCCACCCGCGCCCGACCACCACCCCATCCCGGACCAGCACGCAGCCCACTGCCGGATTTGGCCAGACCGAACCCAAACCCCGGCGGGCCAGGGCCAGAGCGGCATCCATGAAGCGGGTGTCGTCACTGGCGGTCATTGGGGGGCACTCGCGGTTCGTGGGCATTGCCCATGGTACGGTCAGAGGGGGTGGGCGTCGGAGGGGGGGGCGGTGACGACACTGGGTTCGGGCTGAAGCGTTTCAACGAGCTGATTGAAATCAGAGGCTTCCCGGAAGTTACGATAGACCGAGGCGTAACGGACATAGGCCACTTGATCAAGGGCGAGCAAGTGGCGCATCACCATTTCGCCGATCTGCTTCGAGGGAATTTCGCTTTCTCCCGACGACTCCAATTGGCGGACCAGATTATTGACTACGCGATCAATGCGATCAACATCAATGGGGCGCTTACGCAGGGCGATTCGCATCGACCTTAACAGCTTGTCACGCTCGAACGGCTCGCGCACCCCGTTGCTTTTCACCACCGTCAATTCCCGGAGCTGCACCCTTTCGAACGTTGTGAAACGGGCATTGCAGCCGGAACAGAAGCGCCGCCGCCGGATCGCCGAATTGTCTTCGGTCGGTCGCGAGTCCTTGACCTGGGTATCATCATTCCCGCAGAACGGACAGCGCATCTGTGGACCTCGCCGTTAAGAAAGGCTAGAGGGTGGGGTAGATCGGAAAGCGGTGACACAGCGTCCGGACTCGGTCGCGCACGGCTCCTTCAACGGCGGCATTATCCCCGGAATTGCTGGCCGCCAGACCATCTAGAACCTCTACGATCATGCGCCCCGTTTCCTGGAACTCGGCGATGCCGAAGCCGCGTGTGGTGCCGGCGGGACTACCCAAGCGAACGCCCGACGTGACGGTCGGCTTTTCCGGGTCAAAGGGAACGCCGTTCTTGTTGCAGGTCATGCCGGCCCGCTCCAGGCTGGCCTCTGCGGCTTTTCCGGTCAGGTTTTTGGGCCGCAAGTCCACCAGCACCATATGGCAGTCGGTGCCGCCCGAAACGATATCGAGGCCACCAGCCTTTAGCGTCTCGGCCAAGACGCGGGCATTGTCCAGAACCGCCTGGGCGTAGGTCTTGAACGCAGGTTGCAGAGCCTCGCCAAAGGCGACGGCTTTGGCAGCGATCACATGCATCAGCGGACCGCCCTGGAGCCCCGGAAAGATCGCCGAGTTGATTTTCTTACCCAATTCCGGATCGTTGGCGAGAATCAGGCCACCGCGCGGCCCGCGCAGGGTCTTGTGAGTGGTGGTGGTGACGACATGGGCGTGGGGGAATGGGTTGGGGTAAAGTCCCGTTGCCACCAGCCCGGCATAATGGGCAATGTCGGCCATCAGAACCGCGCCCACTTCATCGGCGATTTGGCGCAGACGGGCAAAATCGATGGCTCGAGGATAGGCAGAGCCCCCGGCAATGATCAGCTTGGGCCGATTGACTTCGGCCAGGCGCGCCACCTCGTCATAATCGATGCGGGCATCATCCCGGCGCACGCCATACTGAACCGCTTTGAACCATTTGCCTGACAGATTGGGCGGGGCGCCGTGGGTCAAATGGCCGCCGGCAGCCAGCGATAGACCCAACAGGCAGTCGCCGGGCTGAAGCAGTGCCAACAGCACCGCCTGGTTGGCCTGGGAGCCGGAATTGGGCTGGACATTGGCGTAGGTGCAGCCAAAGAGCCGGCAGGCGCGGTCGATGGCCAATTGCTCGGCCACATCCACATGCTCGCAGCCGCCATAATATCGCCGGCCCGGATAGCCTTCGGCGTATTTGTTGGTCAGAACCGAGCCCTGAGCCTCCAGCACCGCTCGCGAAACGATATTTTCCGAGGCGATCAACTCGATCTGGTCCTGCTGGCGGGCGAGTTCGCGGCCAATCGCCGCCGCGAGGTCCGGGTCACTCTGAGCCAGCGTCGCGCCAAAGAACGGGTTGGAAGCCGAGAGAGTCATGTGCTGTTCCTGTTTCAAAGATCGGGTGTCTTAAAGATCGAGCCGGTTGGGACGGGAGGCCGGTCATAACGGTGCCGAACCAAGGCCCTGGAGTTAAAAGGCGAAGAAAACCGGCGGTGCCTCTTAGCCGAGTTTGTCGATGCGCCGTTGGTGGCGATCCCCACCGTCGAAGGGCGTCGATAAAAAGGCCAGCAGGCAATCGCTGGCCGCCTCGAAACCGATCACCCGGCTGCCCAACGACAGGACGTTGGCGTCATTATGGGCGCGGGCGAGTCTCGCCATGGTGGCGTTGGTGCAGGTGGCGGCCCGAATGCCGGGAAACCGATTCGCGGCGATGCCGATGCCGATGCCGGTGCCGCAGACCAGGACGCCGCGCGTGGCGCGACCATCCCGGATCGCAAGCACCAAACGCTCGGCGATATCTGGATAGTCCACTGACTCCGGGCCATCGGTGCCAAGATCAAGGGGCTGATACCCCTTGTCCATCAGGACGGCGGACAGTTCACCTTTAAGGGCGAAACCGGCATGATCAGCGGCGATGGCGACGATCGGGGACGACATGGATCAAAAACCTCGATTAAGGATCCTCGACGTCTTGTCATTCTGACGCGAGGTCTCGACCTTGGACGGACAAAAGGGCGGAACGCGGCAAACAAAAGAAAGACCCACCCCAGGCTACCACATATCGGCGGGCTGCGCCAGTTTGGCACAAAGCTCTGAAACAGGGACAGGGAAAAGTGGCGGCAGGGCGCGCAAGCGGTGGTGGCGGTTTCGTCCGAATTGACGGTGGGGGCATGGTTAAATCGGGGTCTCGAATCTTCGGGAGAGTGCCTGGCGAGATGCTGGTTATCGCCCCTGCGGTAAGTTTCTGGTTCCACCCGACAACAAGCGCGGTAATGACCGTTGCTTGCGAACTGGGGGCGGGTCAATGACCGCGCGCGGTCTTATATGCCCGGCCCGATATCTCAGTTTGGAACATAAATGGATTGGTAGGAGCCGAAATTTATTGACACCCCAAATTGCTTGTGCCAATTCACCATCATCTCGATAATGAAAAACCGGATATCGCCCCATGAATGATCCGCAGCATAATGATCTACCCGAGAGCGCCGCTCTCCAGATGACCGCCGAAATAGTGTCAGCCTATGTCAGCAAGAATGTGCTGCCTGCCCATCAGATTCCGGATGTGATCAGCACGGTGTTTTCATCTTTGATCGGGCTGAACAACACCCCGACTGAAGCCCAGGCCGAAACCCTGAAGCCTGCGGTGCCGGTTCGCAAGTCGGTTACTGCTGAGTATATTATTTGCCTGGAAGACGGCAAGAAGCTCAAGATGCTGAAGCGGCACCTCCGTTCGACCTACAATATGTCTCCCGACGAATATCGTGCGCGTTGGGGGCTGCCGTCCGACTATCCGATGGTAGCACCGAACTATGCCGCCCAGCGATCGGAATTTGCCAAAGCGATTGGTCTTGGCCGCAGTTCGTCGCGTTCAGAGGGTGGTCAGACGTCCTGATCTTGTGCGTCCAGGGGCTTTGCCCTTGAATTACTGCCGGGGCCGTGTGGCCCCGGATTTTTCGACTTGGCCCAGATGGCGGAATCCGGTGACCAGATAGTCCCAGCCACTCAGGACCGTCAGGAGTCCAGCCAGCCACAACGCCCCGCCGCCGATCCGGTCTAGGGGGAGCATCGCGGTGCCGTGAGGGCCGATGATCAGCAGGGCGATGGCGATCATTTGCACGGCGGTTTTGTATTTTGCCAGGCGACTGACCGGCAGAGCCAGCGACAGGCCGGCGAGGAACTCACGTAGGCCGGAAATCAGCAATTCACGCATCAAAATGACCACCGCCGGGACCACCGCTAAATCGGGGAGTCGCGCTGTGGCGGCAAGCATGAACAGCAGGGCCGAAACCAGCAATTTATCGGCGATCGGATCTAAGAAGCGCCCGAACGCCGATTCTTCGGCTCGTAACCGTGCCAAATAGCCATCGAGCCAATCGGTGATGGCTGCGGCTACGAATACTGCCAGTAAGGCCCAGTCCGCCCAATCTGCGGGCACGAAAAACAGGGCGATGGCCGGAGGGATTGCGGCAATCCGGGCCAGCGTTAGCAGATTGGGCAGGGTTAAGGGCATAGAGAGACTCGGTCTGTGGTTGCGCCAGGGTATAGCGGACTGGACTTCAGCGGGCAATGCCCACGCCGCTCATATCATCGAGCCTTGATGGCGAGCCACCGAGGCTCGCCGGTCTCATCCATCGCCATGGAAGAAGTCATAAATTTTTCGGGCAACGGTGCGGCTAATACCGTCAATCACTTCCAAATCTGCCAAGCCCGCCGCCGCAACCGCGCGGGCACTGCCGAAATGCAGCAGCAGAGCTTTCTTCCGGGCTGGGCCGATGCCGGGAATGAGGTCAATTTCCGAGCGGCCAATGGCTTTGATGCGGCGCTCGCGGTGGGTGCCAATGGCGAAACGGTGGGCCTCGTCGCGCAACCGCTGGAGGTGGTAGAGCACCGGATCCTGAGGCTCTAGGCTGATTGGGGCGCGGTCGGGCAGAAAAAAGCGTTCCCGGCCAGCGTTGCGGTCGGGCCCCTTGGCGATGGCCACCACCGGAATGTCATCCAACCCCAACCCGGCCAGACTCTCCAGCGCGACCGTCAATTGTCCTTGACCGCCGTCGATCAGAACCAGATCCGGCCAGCCGCCAGAGCGGCGTTCGGGGTCTTCTTTGAGGGCGCGGGCGAAACGGCGATTTAAAACTTCGCGCATCATACCTGTATCGTCACCCATGACTTCGGGATTGGTGATGGTAAATTTGCGATAGGCGTTTTTAACAAAACCATCCGGCCCCGCGACAATCATGGCACCAATGCAATGGGTGCCCTGGATGTGGCTGTTGTCATAGACCTCGATCCGTCGGGGCGCGTCGTCGAGGTCGAACAGGGCGGCCACGCCCGCCAGCAGCCGCGCTTGGGATGCGGTTTCAGCTTGGCGTCGGGCCAGAGCGTCTCGAGCGTTGGTGGCGGCATGCTCCACCGCGCGCCGTTTCTCGCCGCGTGCAGGGACGGCCAGTTCGACCCGATGCCCGGCCCGTAGATGCAGCGCCTCGGCGATCAGGGGGTGTTCGGGAACCTCGTGACTTAACAGCACCAAGGGCGGCGGTGGTTTGTTTTCGTAAAACTGCACCAGGAACGAGCCAAGCACCTCGTCAACGCCGTGCTGGCGGTCGTGACTTGGAAAATAGGCATGGTTGCCATAATGGCAGCCGCCCCGGAGGAAAAACACCTGGATGCAGGTGCGGCCCCCGTCCTGGTGGGCGGCGATCACGTCCACATCGTCCAAGCTTTGAAAATTAATATCCTGGTGCGCCTGGATGGCAGTTAACGCCCGCACTCGGTCGCGGTAGCGGGCCGCTGTTTCGTAATCGAGGGCATCGCTAGCCGCCAGCATCGCCGCCGCATACTGGGCCTGAATGTCCCGAGAGCGCCCTCGGAGAAAGGCTCGGGCCTGGTCGACCTGTTCGCCATAGGCCGTGACCGAGGCCCGGCCCACACAAGGCGCAGTGCAGCGTTTGATCTGGTACTGAAGGCAAGGGCGCGAGCGGCTGGCGAACATACTATCAGTGCAGTTGCGGAGCAAAAACGCCCGCTGAAGCGCCGCAATGGTTCGGTTCACGGCACTGCCCGAGGCGAAGGGACCAAAGAAATCGCCTTTGCTTTCAGAGCGGACGCCCCGATGTCGGGTCAGTTGCGGGAACGGGTGATCAGAGGAAATTAGAATATGAGGGAAGCCTTTATCATCCCGAAGCAGCACATTATAGCGTGGCAGCAAGCGTTTGATCAGATTGGCTTCCAGCAGCAGCGCCTCAACTTCGGTATGAGTGGTCACAAACTCCATGGTGACGGTTTCGGCAATCATTCGTTGAATGCGCAGGGGTTGTCGGGCGGGGGCGGTGTAATTGGCCACCCGTTTTTTGAGATTCTTCGCCTTGCCGACATATAGAACGCCGCCATCAACTCCTAACATCCGGTAAACGCCGGGACTTTGGGGCAAGGTCTTCAGGTGTTCGCGGATCACCGTCACGCCGGCAGTCATCATGCCGGCGGTCACACTGTCGCCCCCGTCGTCCACCTCATTGGCCGCCACGTCATCCGTCGCGCCGTTGTTCGGGGTTATTTCAGAGGGACGGTGAGGGGTGTCAGAGTCGGACCTTGGCATAGCTGTGAATCTTGTTTCAGAGGGGTGCATCGGTCAATCCCTGACGGCGGATTGCGGCGTCGGGAAGGCCGGAAAGTCTAGCCCATTCCGGTTAACCCGTTCCAGAACATGGACTCTTAAAATTATCCCCAAAACCTGTGGATAAGTCTCTGGATAACTCGCCAACAAGCCGTGCGACTCGCGGGACCGCCTGGGTTCCACGTCATTGCCTAAAAAATAGGCATAAAAAATAACGCCTTGAAATAAAACATGAAATTATTTGTCAAGGATCTGTCACCGGGCCGGATTCCGATCGAGACTCGACGATGAATGGCTTTTGCGGCGAGATCACGATCTTGATCAGAGGCTGTGAATAACCCAAAGATGACGGAAATAGACACGTCATGCCAACCTATGTTGACGCATGATCTCGCGTCGTCGAGCCTTGATGGCGGTCGATCGAACACTTTTTAGGCGGCGGTCCAGCGGTGCTGATTTGGGCCGGGGCGGGATATCCCGAATGGGCTTGAAGCCTACTCGACCGGCACAAAGCCGGTGGTGGGTTGCGCCCAGCCCAAATGCTCACCGCCATCCAAAGCGATCATCTGCCCCGTGAAGGACGGAGCGCCGAGGATAAAGCGGAGAGCATCGCAAATCTCGGCAGGACTGGGGCCGCGCTGAAGCGGCAGGCGGCGGCATTGGGCCTGGAAATGCTCCTCGGTCTGGCGCTCACTTCTGAGCGTCGGGCCGGGGCCGATGGCGTTGACCCGGATTCGGGGAGCCAAGGCCATGGCCAAGGTCCGGGTCAGAGTCCACAGGGCTGATTTGCTGACCGTATAAGACAGGAAATAAGGGGTGAGATTCCAAACGCGTTGGTCGAGGAGATTCACAATGGCGCCATGGCTTCCGACCGGCAATTGGGCGGCCAAGTCCTGGGCCAGAGTCAAGGGCGCCCGTAAATTGGTTTCAATATGACCATCCCAACTGGCACGAGTCATCGTGTCAATGCGGTCATCGTCGAACAGACTGGCATTGTTGATCAGGCAGGTGATCGGCCCCAGTGCGGCGGCGGCTCGGGGAAGCACCGACACCACCTCGTCCTCGCGAGCCAAGTCGGCGGTGATTAAGGCCGCGTGCCCGCCATTGGCGATGATTTTGGCCACCACCGCTTCGGCGTCACCTCGCGAACGGTGGCAATGGACGGCGACCGCCCAACCATGGGCAGCCAGATCAAGGGCGATGGCCCGGCCAATACGCCGAGCGGCACCAGTCACCAAGGCGGTTTTGGGTTCGATCGCGACCATGGGGTGAACTTTACGCCGCCGGAGCGTTCCGGCAAAGCCTCTTCTTCGCGTTTTGTCTCGGGACTTGCCGGTACAAACGCTCACCGTAACGGCCAAAGCTTGGGCCAGCGCCAAAATGTGCTATGCAACGTGATGATGGTTTTAAGGTGAGAGTGGCGCGGACAATGCCGGTGGGGCTGGCAGGTGAAACAACGGTAGGGCCGGGCGAAGACGATCCGGCTCGAGCGGTTTTGCATTCGGTCTTCGGGTTTCATGCCTTTCGCGGTCCTCAGGCCGAAATTATTGCCCATGTGCTCGAGGGGGGCGATGCTCTGGTGCTGATGCCCACCGGCGGCGGTAAGTCCTTGTGCTATCAGGTTCCTGCCTTGGTGCGACCCGGCGTTGCGGTGGTGGTATCGCCCTTGATTGCCTTGATGCGTGATCAGGTCGAAGCCTTGCGCCAACTGGGCGTGCGGGCTGCCTATCTAAACTCGACGGTGGAGTGGCGCGAAGCCGAGGCGATCGAACAGGCGGTAGCGGCGGGGGCGCTGGACCTGCTCTATGTGGCGCCCGAGCGGTTGGTGACGCCGCGTTGCCTGGATCTGTTTGACCGCTCTCGGCTGGCGCTGTTTGCCCTCGACGAAGCCCATTGCGTTTCTCAGTGGGGCCATGATTTTCGGCCCGAATATCTGCAACTGTCCTTGCTGCATGAACGCTATCCCCAGGTGCCGCGACTGGCGTTGACGGCGACCGCCGATCACCGGACTCGTGCCGATATCATTCGTCAATTGCGGCTGGAACAGGCTCGGATTTTCATCACCAGCTTTGATCGTCCTAACATTACCTATCGCGTAACGGTTAAAGACAATCCACGCCAACAGCTTCTGCATTTTCTTCGCGACCGCCACCCACGCGATGCCGGCATTGTCTACTGCATGTCGCGCAACAAGGTTGACGATACGGCAGCTTGGCTTGCGGCCCAAGGTCGGGATGCCTTGCCCTATCATGCCGGCTTGTCGTCAGCCACCCGGCAGGCCCATCAGGATCGGTTCTTACGCGCTGACGGTTTGGTGATGGTGGCCACCATCGCGTTCGGCATGGGCATCGACAAGCCGGATGTCCGTTTTGTCGCCCATCTCGACCTGCCCAAATCGCTGGAAGCCTATTATCAGGAAACCGGGCGGGCCGGGCGGGACGGGGCGCCGGCGGATGCCTGGATGGCCTATGGCATGGCCGATGTGGTGCTGGTCCGTCAGTGGCTCGACGCCTCGGCGGCCCCTGACGCTCACAAGCAGGCCGAGCGCGCCAAGTTGGAAGCCTTGCTCGGCTATTGCGAAACGCCCCGTTGTCGCCGGCAAACGCTGCTCGGATATTTCGGCGAGACTCTGGCCGAGCCGTGCGGCAATTGCGACACCTGCTTGGATCGGGTGGATATGTGGGATGCTTCTGTGGCGGCCCAGATGGCATTGGCCGCCATCTATCGAACTGGCGAGCGGTTCGGGGCCGGTCATCTGATCGATGTTTTGCGCGGAGAGGCCGGGGAAAAGGTGCTGCGCTTTGGTCATGACCAGATCAAGACCTTTGGCGTCGGCGCCGAGCGGTCCAAACGCGAATGGCAAGGCATTTATCGCCAGTTAATTGCTTTGGGGTTGGTCAGTGTTGATCTCGAAACCCACGGTTTCCGTTTGAATGATACCGCTATGCCGGTGATGAAAGGCCACAAACGGCTCCAGCTCCGACGGGATCCCCAGGCCGAAACCACCCGCGCGTTGCGTGGCCGGCGAGGACGGGCCGAAGCCAGCACGCTCTCAGCCTCTCCCATGGCTGGAGACGCCGCCCTTCTGTTCGAAGTTTTGCGCGGGGTGCGAGCCGAACTGGCTAAAGAGCAAGGCGTGCCAGCCTATGTCATCTTCCACGATAGCACGCTGAAAGAAATGGTCACCAAACGCCCCACCGACCGCGCCACCTTCGCAACCCTAACCGGAGTCGGCAGCGGCAAACTGGAACGCTACGCCGACATCTTTCTCACAGTCATCCGCAGCCAAAGCAAATAACCCCGGCCTCAATACGGGGGGACTAGGAGACAACCTTTGACTTTTTCCTGTCACCACCCCCCCCTATTTTTAGGCCGGGGTCGTTTTCTGGTTTGTTGGGGGAGCATGCTGGTATGGTGGGTTTGGGATTTGGGAGGGTGTGTTGATGGATTTGACGCAGAGTCGGATTGAGGGTTTGGTTGGCATTCTGACTATGGATCACCACGCCAAGCGGAATGCTTTGAGCGGGGCGTTGATGGACAGCATGGCTCGGGCTCTTGAGAGATTTCGGGCCGAGGCTGTTCGGGCGGTGATCTTGCGGGCTCAACCGGGGATAAAAATTTGGTCGGCGGGGCATGATGTTAATGAATTGCCCCACACGCGACGGGATCCCCTGGGATACGATGACCCCTTGCGCCGGATTATTCGCCAGATTGCTGAATTTCCAGCCCCGGTGATTGCTCTGATCGAAGGTGGAGTTTGGGGGGGCGGCTGTGAATTGGCGTTGGCTTGTGATATCACCATCGCAGTTCCTGACGTGACCTTTGCTTTGACGCCAGCCAAGTTGGGGATTCCTTACAACATTACGGGCCTGCTGAACTTCATGACCGTGATGCCGCTGCCATTGCTGCGGGAAATGGCGTTCAGCGCCGAGCCGGTCTCGGCAGAGCGATTGCGGGCTGCACATGTTCTCAATCATCTGGTGCCGGCGGATCGTATCGAGGCCTTCACCATGGATTTGGCCCGACGGATTGCCGGGAACGCCCCCCTCAGCGTCGCGACCATGAAGGAGTCGCTTCGTGTTCTGGCGGCAGCCCATGCGATTTCGCCGGCAGGGTTCGAGCGGCTCCAGGGGGCGCGGCGGGTTGTTTGGGACAGCCAGGACTATATCGAGGGAATTGACGCTTTTTTGGAAAAGCGGCCAGCCGTATTTACTGGAACCTGAACGGCAAACTTGGCTTCGCGTCCACGAGGACGCGGGGCCGCCGTCGCGGCCCAAGGACCGGCGATGTGTCAGTATCAAGGCTCGCCGGTATCAATACCATCGAGCCTTGATGGTGACTCATCAAGGCTGCCCTCAGACGCCGGGCGGGCGCATCCGCGCCCTTGGCTTCGCGTCCACGAGGACGCGGGGCCGCCGTCGCGGCCCGAGGACCGGCGATGTGTCAGTATCAGGGCT
>CAIXKV010000243.1 GCA_903920145.1 uncultured Rhodospirillales bacterium | reverse complement strand
GAATTGATTTGACTAATGGAAAAGAGATGGTAGCCTCAACAAGCGCTCCACCCGCTTCGCGGCTGATCGGCGCACAGAACCCCGGCGGGACTCTCTCTTAACTCCGCCCCACCGCTGTCCAAACAGCAGGGTCCACCTCAGGGTTCGATGGTTTGTCGGGACGCGAAAGACTGGCAGCGCCTCCCTCAATGCCGTACACTCCTTGCGCCCTTCATTCTGTTTATCCGCCCTTGGAAGGCCCGTCCTCTTGACCGAGTTCGCCCAAGAAATTGAAATTCTCGACCGACAAACGGTTTATCGGGGCTATTTCCAGATCGACCGTTACCGATTGCGTCATCGTAAATTTGACGGCGGCTGGACCGATCCTTTCATTCGAGAAGTCTTCGAGCGAGGTCATGCCGTGGGGGTTCTGCTTTATGACCCCAATCGGGATGTTGTGGTCCTGATCGAGCAATTCCGAATTGGCGCCGCTGCTGCCGGGCGACCTGCCTGGTTGATCGAAGTGGTGGCGGGGATGATCGGCCCCGGCGAATCCGACGCCGAAGTTGCGCGGCGAGAAACCCTTGAAGAGGCAGGGTGCGTCATCACCGACTTGATTCGGATTTGCGATTTCCTGGTCAGTCCCGGCGGCACCAGCGAACGCATCGCCCTTTTTTGTGGCCGGGTTGCCTCAGACACCGCAGGCGGTATCCATGGCTTGGCTGACGAACACGAGGATATTCAAGTCCGAGCAATGGCGACAGATGATGCCATTGCCTTGTTGGACGCCAACGTCATCGACAATGCCACCACGATTATTGCGCTGGGCTGGTTGGCCCGGAACCGAGCGGCCCTGCGCCAACGATGGCTTGGCCCTTAAACCAGCCCGAATGGACGAAGCCGGCCCTCTGGCCGCTCAACACACAAGGGGGGCTTTGGTTGTCGACGTTAGAGTTCGACGCGACAAAGCCCTTGAAAAGCTGAAATCAACGGTTACTCTCTAGAGGATGGGTTTGCTTCTATCCTTTTGACCCCTTTAGCAGCTTGATGACGGATGGAGTGGGATTGATGCCCTCACCATCCCGAGTCAAGGTCCGGGTGGGCGGGTGTGCAGGCCATGGCACGGTCAGATACCGACACCTCAAGACTGGAGATTCCACCCTCCGATCGCGTGACCGGGGCCAATGCCACGGGCTGGCACCAACCCGAGAATCACGGCCAAAATCAAGGCCAAGAGCGGCGTTATCAAAACCCCAATCGAATTTCGATCTTTGACCTCCTGTTCGAGGAGGTCGACGCTATTCCCGAGATTGACGAGCCGGTCAAGCGCCGGCTCAAGCGAAATGTTCGCCGCAACTTCCGCCAGCAGATGGAAGCACCGCCGACGAGCGTCTCTCCCGTCGCTTTGCCATCACCGTCACTCGAGGTTCTTCCGGCTCACCCTCCATCGCTCAAGTCTTCGCCGATCCGACCACCAACCAAGTCCCGTGCTCCGCCGTCACCGGCTGATGATTTGGTTAAGGTGGTCATTCCGACCATCAAGGCCACCGATACCGAACATCTGATTCAAACTGTCGCTAGAAGCGACAGCAAATTTCCTGACGATCCCGTGGTCGAGGCCCGCCGTATTGCCGATCAATTGCGCTATTGTTTAGGACAACATACAGAAACGGCTCAGAAGGTTTCAGTTTACTTGCGTGCCCTACTGGTTCTGACTCACGGTCATTACAAACCAACAATGGTGATCGAGATTTGAAAGCCGGCCATGGCGACCCTTGACGGCCAGAAACCAGTGTCGAAGCCGCGAACCGCCATTACATTCGGCTCCCAGCCCTTGTCCCAGCGTTGCCACGGGGGAAACAAGCTGCTAGGGTCCGCCCCGACGCGAAAGCGGGTCCTAGAAACCAGGCCAAGAAGACGGTAAGTCCCCCATGAAGGTCAACGCCAATACCATGCGCCCCGGCCACGTTATGGAACATAACGCGAAGCTGTGGGTGGTCGCCAAGATCGCGATCGTCCAACCCGGCAAGGGCGGCGCCTTTATTCAGATTGAAATGAAGGACGTGCGTACCGGGACTAAGACCATCGAGCGTTTCCGGACCCAGGAATCCGTGGAACGGGTACGCCTCGATGAACATGAGATGCAGTTCTTGTTTTCCGAAGGCGATCTGTTCACCTTCATGGATAATGCCAGCTTCGAGCAGACGACCATTCCGCGCGATGTGATCGGGGATCCTGCCGTGTTCCTTCAGGAAGGCATGCCGGTCACGGTGCAAAGCTACGAAGGCTCGCCACTGGCGGTCGAGCTGCCCCAGACCGTAACGCTCAGGATTTTGGAAGCCGACCCGGTGGTCAAGGGCCAGACCGCATCGTCCTCCTACAAGCCAGCTAAACTCGAGAATGGCGTGCGTGTCATGGTGCCGCCGCATATCGAAGCCGGCACCCGGATCGTGGTTGATACCGCCGAGGGTACGTATCTCGAGCGAGCCAAGGACTGATCATCGCAATGGCTCCTCGTTCCGCGACTATTAATGTCATGGCCCGTGCCGCTGAAAAGGCCGGGCGTCTGTTGATCCGCGACTTCGGCGAGGTCGAACAACTCCAGGTCTCGCGCAAAGGACCGGCTGACTTCGTGTCCACCGCCGATACCAAAGCCGAAAAGGCGGTGCGTAGCGAGCTGCTGAAGGCTCGTCCCGACTATGGCTTTTTGATGGAGGAGTCCGGCAGTTCCGACGGTCGGGATCGAGGCAATCGGTGGATTGTCGATCCTTTGGACGGAACCACCAACTTTCTCCACGGCCTCCCCCATTGGGCGGTTTCCATCGCCCTGGAACGGGAAGGGGAGATCGTGGCCGGGGTGGTTTATGAGCCGGTCCGTGACGAATTGTTCTGGGCGGAAAAGGGGCAAGGCTGCTTTTTGAACTCTCAAAGATTGCGAGTCTCAGAGCGGCGGCGTCTGGAGGATGCCGTTGTCGCCACCGGCATGCCCTTCAAAGGTCGGGGAAATCACTCGGCTTTTCTCGGTCAGCTCGGAACCGTCATGGCCGAGGTGGCCGGTGTTCGCCGATTTGGCGCGGCATCCCTTGACCTCGCCTATGTCGCTGCGGGTCGCTATGATGGCTTTTGGGAAACCGGCCTCAGCCCGTGGGATGTGGCTGCTGGCATCATCCTGGTCACCGAAGCCGGGGGTTTCGTCACCGAAATCAATGGGGGACGCAACCCCCTAAACGGCCCTGATATTTTGGCCGCCAATTCGCACCTGCACCGCCCCCTGAGCAAGCTGCTGCTCACCACCGCACCCGAAAAGAAGCCGCCTCCTCCCGTTGCTGGCTGACGGTGCGGTTCCAAACGACTATTCTGCCGACTTGCCCACTCCAAAGTGGGCAAGCAGGGCCTCTAACTTGGCGTTAATACCGCTGACATCCTGCTTGATGCCGATGACTTCACGCCTCAGCTCAACCTGATTCTCCATGAGAACCACCTGTCCCTGCTTAAGCGTATGAACATCCCCCTTAAGGGTGCTGACGTCCCCCTTAAGCGTATGAACATCCCCCTTAAGGGTGCTGACGTCCCCCTTAAGCGTATGAACATCCCCCTTAAGGGTACTGACGTCCCCCTTAAGCGTATGAACATCCCCCTTAAGGGTGCTAACGTCCCCCTTAAGGGTGCTAACGTCCCCCTTAAGGGTACTGACGTCTTCTTTAAGGGTGCTGACGTCTTCTTTAAGGGTGCTGACATCGCTCGTCAGTTCGTTCAACTGTGCTCCATGCACAGCCAGCGTTGCGCCATGCTCGGCCAACGTTGCGCTATGTTCGGCCAGCGTTGCGCCATGCTCGGCCAGCGTCGCGCCATGCTCGGCCAGCGTCGCGCTAAAACGGCGGTCCATGCCGTCTAACTTGCTGACAATAAGAGATAAGCTTTCAGCCGTTGGTTCAGCCGGAGCGTGTTTTTTGACCGCATTCATGGATTGCATCCTGATCAAGGTCTGGGAAGTGTGCCATAGAATGGCCGTCACCTGAACCCAAAAAGAATACACGAAAAGAATCAACCTGCTGGAGAGCAAGCCCTATTCGCGGACGCTTCAGAGTTCCGCAGCCCCCCGCCGCCGTTTCAGCAGCACATACAAGGCCCCCTCTCCGCCATGTCGGGGCTGGGCTTGGTGGATGGCCACGATCATGCGGCGCAACCCTGGCTCCGCTAACCAACGTGGTGTGACATTCCGCAAAATGCCGCCGCCCTGGTTTATCGCTCCCTTGCCGGTGATGATTAAAACGCAACGCCGCCCAGCCTGCTGGCTATCTCCGAGGAATCGAACCAAGGCATCGTGAGCCGCCGATTGGGTCAGACCATGAAGGTCAATACGCCCATCAATAACCAGTTGGCCGCGCCGTAATCGATCGTCGGTTCGCCGGTCAACGCCCACACTTTGGCCCAATGCCAGCGGCGGCAAAGACGGTCGAAGAAGCGCTGGGGTCGCCGACGTCATTGGCGGCGGCGGAGTGACAACGGACTCCATCAAGACCGCTGTCGCTTCAGGGGCCTCTACGGGGATGGGAGGCAAAGAAGGACGTAAAGGAACGGCATCCCGCATCGCCAGACGCCAAAGAGCCAGTTCATCCGGAGTGAGAAGGCGCTGTCGGGGCGAATCGGCCATGGTTTTGCGCTGTGCCGTCGTAATCAGGGATCACGACCAAGGCCACGAGCGGCCAGCTGGGCCAAATACTCGGCCCACAGCTCGCCCTGGCGTTGGCCCAACGCGTAAAGAGTCGACCAGGAATAAAGCCCGCTCTCGTGACCATCGTCAAAAATCAGGCGGACAGCATAACGACCGACCGGCTCAACCGCCGTAATCGCCACCTGTCGACAACCGGCAACAACCCGCCCCGGATCACGAGCACCATGCCCGCGAACCTCTGCCGAGGGGCTTTTGACTCGCAGAAATTCGGCAGGCAGGCTGAAACGGGCGCCATCCTCGAAACAAACCTCCAGGCACCGCTCTGCACGACGAAGCCGAATCTCGCTTGGCCAATGCCGATCCCCGCCAGAGTCACCTGTTGTTTGCCCCAGACTGCCGGGCATCATCAACCGACTCCGCCCTCCCCGGCCCCCTCCAGCCGACGCCCTTCATCCACCAGCATGATCGGAATCCCGTCACGGATCGGATAGGCCAACCCGGCTTTATCGCTAATCAATTCGCCGGCTTCGGCGTCATAGCGCAATGGCCCCTTGGTTAACGGACAAACCAGGATTTCCAGCAGCTTCGGATCAACCATTTTGGCACCGCGCTTATCGATCGGCGCACCATTCTCGCTCATGGACTTGTTCTCCTGTCCCTGTCCCTCATTTGGCACCGCACCCTACTCATCCCCAAGCCGATTGACCAGCAAGGTGTTTCCTTCAATGTCGATGATGGTCACCCGAAATCCGGCGGGAGCGTCGACTCCCCGGCATTTCCAAACTGTTCCATTGGCTTCAACGCTACCCTGGCCATTGATAATTGGGTCTTTAACCACCGCTCTTTGCCCGACAATTTTATCTCGAAACCCATTGCCGAGTCGTGAAACGGGGCCAGTACTTCGGTCGCCCCAAAATAGGCGATTGGCGATACAAAAAAAAGTGGCGACAATCACCGCCGCCAACCCGACAAAGTGAGCTGCCGCCATATTTTGGTAGATGATCGAAAAATTCGAGAGCACTC
This sequence comes from uncultured Rhodospirillales bacterium, assembly GCA_903920145.1. GTDB lineage: Bacteria > Pseudomonadota > Alphaproteobacteria > Azospirillales > Azospirillaceae > BOG-933. The sequence goes on along the minus strand of CAIXKV010000243.1, from coordinate 22,861 downwards.
CGAAGAATAGGCACGCTGCAGCCAGTCCCAAAGCAACAAAGCCGTCTAAGAAAACTTCCAATATCCCGAACAGCAAGGCTCCGGTAAACCAATACCACATGATGTCGTTGTCGAACATTGACGACCTTTTACCCTCAATGCCAAGCATAACGACGATCGTTGTCTTGGCACGAAACCAGCGCCATCTCGATCAACGAGATCAAAAGCCCCGCCCGCACGGCCAACGTCGGAGCTTCTAACAACGCCTGTTTCTCATTGGCTTCGAACGGGCAGATCATGGCCAGAGACGTCACCAACCGCTCGTCAGGCGCCCCTTCGATGGTTGCCCAGTTGGCCTCAATATCGTGCAGCTTCAGATAACAAGGAAGCAAATCAAGCAGCCGGGCCCGATCGAAACTCCCGGCGGCCTCTTCTTGCGGATCGCCGCAAAAATCCTCCCACGACGGTACCACCTGCCGATAGCCCTGGCAGATCTCCAACTCTTCCCGAATTCTAAAGCGGCAAACGCCGGTCAAGGTGATGAGATAGCGCCCTTTGTCAAGGCTACGAGCCGCCGTGATGCTACCGGCACACCCCGTAGCATACACAGTCGGAGACTCCGGGCTGACCGGCTGCACCATACCGATCATGTGATCCCCCATCAGACAGTCTTCCACCATCGCAATATAGCGTGGCTCGAAAATATGCAGGGGGAGTCGACCTCGGGGCAGCAGCAGAACCCCCAACAGTGGGAAGATCGGCAACACAGCGGGAAAGGCCCGAGAGGCCGGCTCGTTTGGCATTTTGATCATGCCATCAACATGGGTTCCTCACGAGAAGAGCATAGAGGACAATCGGCGGCGCGACGAAATCGTCAAGGGATCGGTCGGCCCGAACACCTCGAAAAACTTTACCAGCTGTTTGCGCGCCTGCTGCTCATTCCACTCGCGGTCTCGGCGAATAATTTCCAGTAAAGCATCAACAGCCCCCTCCCGCTTCCCCTCGGCAAACAAAGCTAAGGCTAAATCAAAACGCGCATGATGATCATCAGGACTCGCCGCAACCCGAGCCTGTAAATCATGAACTGGCCCCACCGAACGGGTCTGTTCTGCCACATCAAGCGCGGCTTTGGCGGCGGCCAGATCCTTGTCATTGGCTAAACTCGCCGGGGGCTTACTCACCAATTGACGGGCCTGTTTGAAATCACCCGTGGCGATCAGGCATCGCACCAACCCGGCGTAAGCACCGCCATGCTCGGGTTCGTGGGTCAAAATATCCTGGTAAATTTCGGAAGCTGAAACAGCGTCCCCTTCCTCGAGAATGCCTTGGGCTTCGGCCAAAGCGTCCTCTAGATCGCTGCCTCCGCCGGCCCCACCTGTTAGTTTAAGCAGCCGATCGACGAACGCCTTCAGTTGCGACTCGGGCAAAGCACCGACAAAGAAATCAACGGGCCGTCCTTGGAAAAAGGCGTAAACCGCCGGGATCGACTGAACTCGCAACTGCCCGGCAATGGCCGGATTCCGATCAATATCGATCTTGACCAGCTTGACCGCCCCCTTGGCGGCCCGTACCAACTTTTCCAGAGCCGGTCCCAACTGTTTGCACGGCCCGCACCAAGTGGCCCAAAAATCGACGATCACTGGAACGGTACGCGAAGCCTCCACCACGTCTGCCATGAAGGCACGGTCAGAGCCCTCTTTGATCAGGGAATCGTTAGCGGCGGGACTCGCGCCCGACGTCTTGGCGCCCAAAGAACCGAACAACCCTTTCATGCCTCAATATCCTTTGTTGGCGAGCATCTCAAATGAGGTCTGGAACCGAGCGGGGCAAGGGCTCCGCGACGCCTTCCTGACTGTCCCACCTTATCGGCGCTTCAGTGTTAGACGCGCCTAGATACAATCTTTCACCCAACCCCCGCAAGGCGCCGAAAGCTGCCATCATGCCCCGTTACGGACACAAGGAAGATGGCATCGGAGAGTGGCCAGACCCCGTCTCCCCGCGCTATGGTTATTCGGCTCAATCGCCTCATCCTGCCCAGGAGTCCCCCATGAGCGCCAATCCCCCACCCATCATCGATAGCATCGATGAACTTTTGGTTCACGCCACTGCGGTCGAAACCGAAGCCCAGGAGCGTTACGAAGACCTCGCTGGCCAGATGGAGATGCACAACAACCCTCGCGTCGCCAAGCTATTCCGGGCCATGGCTGAGGTTGAACGAAAGCACGTAGACCGCCTTAGCGTTCTGGCTAAAGGACATGACCTTCAGTCAAAAAATGCTTCTGATTTCAATTGGCCTGACCTTGAAGCGCCGGAAAGCGTGCCGATTGGTGAAGGCCACTACCGCATGAGCGAGCATGAAGCTTTGGATTTGGCCATGGAGTGCGAAAGACGGGCCGGCGATTTCTACGCCAGCATCGCCGCGACCACCACCAGCCCCGAAGCCAGAACTCTGGCCGGCCTCTTCGCTGAAGAAGAGCGAAAGCATCAAGACCTAGTCCAACGGTGGATCGACCGGCTGCCGCCGCGCAAGACACTGCCGGCAGACCTTGATGAGCCCGCAGATCAGGAATAAGCCGAAACGAACCCCGAGTCTCGCAGCGTCAGCACCACCGGCGTGTGGTCCGACGCCTTATCGAGCCCGCGAGGTTGCCGGTCGATGGTGCATGAATCTAGTCGATCGGCGGCCTGGGGCGACAGCAAAAAATGATCGATTCGAAGCCCTTGGTTGCGCGGCCAGCGACCAGCCTGGTAATCCCAAAAGCTATAAGCCGGCTCACCCCCCGGTTCCGCCGGGTGGCGAGCGCGGTAGGCATCGGTCAACCCCAGATAAAGTAAAGCCCGATAAGCCGTTCGTGACTCCAGGCGAAATAGGGCATCCTCGCGCCAATCCTCTGGGGCATAAACATCCTCGGGTTCCGGGATAATATTATAATCACCGCCCAAGATCACTGGCTGTCCAGAGGCTAACAATGTGACCGCATGATCCCGCAATCGTGCCATCCAACGCAATTTATAGGGATATTTATCACTCTCTACCGGATTGCCGTTAGGCAAATACAGTGAGGCCAGCCGCATCCCAGCCACGGTGAATTCAAGGTAACGCGCTTGGACATCGCCGTCATCTCCAGGCAATGCCATCAAGGGCTGCTCGATTTCCAAGGGCCGCCGCACCAGGGCCGCAACGCCATTATACGCCTTTTGCCCAACCACCAGAGCCTGGTATTCAAGAGCAGACAACGCATCGTAAGGGAAAGCCCCGGTTTCGCACTTAAGCTCTTGAAGCAGGAGAACGTCAGGGCGCTCGGTCTGCAACCAGTCGACGACAATCGGCAGACGCGCCCTGACTGAGTTCACATTCCAGGTCGCAATTTTCACAGATCAACCCTCTTCACAGGAAGAAAAGTCTTCCTGGGAGCGCGGGCGCCTCGCCCGCTCTTTCTTTTCGGCGGCAGGCGGGCAAAAGACCCACGCTCCACAACCACACCCCTAAACGGCAAAAGATGATCCGCACCCACAGGACGCTGTAGCATTGGGATTGCGGATTTGGAACGAGGAACCGATCAGGTCTTCGACGTAATCCAAAGTCGCCCCGGTCAACAAGCCCAACGAACACTCGTCAACCACCACCGTCACGCCATCTCGTTCAAAGAAAGCATCGTCTTCGGTACGGTTATTATCCAGGGTAAAATCATAGCGAAAGCCGGAACAGCCTCCTCCGGCCACCGACAAGCGCAACATCATCCCGGCCCCGCCATCATTCCTGATGATCGCACCGATCCGCCGCACCGCGCTGTCGGTCACAATCAAGGCCGCTGCCGCCTGAGTCTCGATAGGTCCAGTCATAAACCCGCTCCTGTTCCGTGCGTCCGGTGCCGGGGGAAGAGTCCACCAGCGGCGCTCCCATGGTAATCATACCGCCCTCACCCGCCGCTGTCGATCCAGAGCCGACACGCCCACGGCAACGGGCCAAGGGCGCGTCCCAGCCCGCCCGACGTCGAGGATAGCCTTGATGGGGCAATATCAAGCACGATGATATCGCGCGCCTCATCAGAGGACTTGACCCGCCGGCGGGTTCCTTGGTCCAGTGCACCTGTAAGCGCCACGGCCATCATGGCTAGGCAGAGGAAGAAGGGTATTGGGTGTTCGACGTGACCAGTCTCCTACCACCGGAGTTTGCCCCTCCGCCGTTCGAACCGGGTTGGGTTTGGCTTGCCGGTGCTGGTCCGGGGGATCCCGGACTGTTGACCGTGAATGCCCTGTACGGGTTGCGCACCGCCGACGTCATCTTGCATGACGCGCTGATTGACCCTCGGGTTCTAGCCCTAGCGGGATCCCAGGCCGAGGTGATCTTGACCGGCAAGCGTGGGGGGCGGGTTTCATGCAAACAGGATGATATTTGCGCGTTGATGGTCGAACAGGCCCGGCGGGATCGGCGAGTGTTACGGCTCAAGGGTGGTGACCCGATGATGTTCGGTCGCGGCGCCGAGGAGATTTTTGCCCTGGTCGCGGCCCAGATTCGCTTTCGGGTGATTCCCGGCGTTTCGGCAGGTCTGGGAGGCTTGGCCTATGCTGGCATCCCCTTGACCTGTCGCGGCGTTAACGAGGCCGTGACATTTGTTACCGGGCATGACGTTAAGGGCAAAGTCCCGGACTTGGATTGGGAGGCCCTGGCTAAAGGCTCGCCGGTCCTGGTGCTGTTTATGGCGTTGCGGAACCTGCATGCCATCGTCCCGCGCCTGTTGGCTGCCGGACGCCGACCCGACGAGGCGGTGGCCATCGTCCGCAATGCCACAGGCGCCGATCAACAGGTGATCGAGACGACTCTGGGGGCGGTGGTGGAGGTGGCAGCGACCGTTGAACCGCCAGCATTGGTTGTTTTAGGAGAGGTTGTGCGGTTACGCTCAACCCTGGATTGGCTGACCCCGTGACCATCGCAATGATACCGGCCAGCCATGACGATGACACATCGCCGGTATCGGGCTGCGGCCCTTTGGGACTGATTCTGGCGGCGCCCTCCTCGTCCACCGGCAAAACCACGCTGACGCTGGCCCTATTGCGCCTGCTGCGCGACGCCGGCCGACGGGTGGCTTCGGTTAAAATCGGCCCCGATTATATCGACCCTGCCTTTCACGCCGCCGCCAGCGGACGCCCCTGCCGCAATCTGGATGCCTGGGCCATGCGTCCGCCGACTCTGGCCGAATTGGCTTGGCGAGCCGGCGATGAAGCCGAATTGGTGCTGGCCGAAGGCGTGATGGGGCTATTTGATGGTGTGGCCGGACGCTGCGGCACCACGGCCGAAGTGGCGCTAGCCACCGGCTGGCCGGTGGTGCTGATCGTCGATGTCCGGGGCCAAGCGGGTTCGGTAGCGGCGGTGGTTCACGGCTTCGACCGTTTTCACCCCAACCTGCGCTTGGCTGGAGTCATCCTGAACCGGGTCAGCAGCGACCGACATGAGCTGTTACTACGGCGGGCCCTGGATCCCCTAGGCATTCCGGTCTTGGGCGCGGTTCGTCGACGCCCGGAATTATCCCTACCCGACCGTCATCTCGGGTTGGTCCAGGCGAGTGAGCATCCTGATCTTGAGACCTTCTTACAGCATGCGGCTCGCCTGATTGGCCGAGACGTGGATGGACCGGCTCTCGCCGCTACGGCCCGCCCGCTGCGCCCTTCCCGGCCCTCACCCGGAACCGTCCCCGGATTGCCACCCTTAGGGCAACGCATCGCCATCGCTCGCGATCGGGCCTTCGCCTTCGCTTATGATGGGATTTTGGAGGGATGGCAGGCAGCGGGCGCTGAAATCCTTCCCTTCTCGCCCTTGCTAAACCAAGGACCGGCCCATGATGCCGACGCAGTCTATTTGCCAGGTGGCTATCCCGAACTCCACGCCGGCCCCTTGGCCAATGCGCCTCACTTCCTCGACGGCTTACGCGCGGCGGCTCAAGCCGGCAAACCGATTTACGGCGAATGCGGCGGTTACATGGTGTTGGGCCGGGGCTTGGTCGATGCCGAGGGCCGGCGCCATGCCATGGCTGGGCTTTTGGAGCTTGAATCTTCCTTTGCCCAACGGAAGCTTCATCTTGGCTATCGTCAGGTCGAATTGGCCGAAGACACCCCGTTCGGCCCGATCGGAACGACATTCCGGGGCCACGAGTTCCACTTTGCAACCGTGCTGGGCGAACCGGCTCAACGCCCCCTGTTCCTGTGTCACGATGCCGAAGGAACACCCCACCCTCCGGCTGGAGAGCGGAAAGGCTCTGTGATCGGATCCTTCATCCACCTGATTGATACCGGCGAGCCATGACCGACCCGGAGAGCTGGGCGCGCAAGATGGCCCGACGAAAGGCGGTTCAGGATGCCAAAATGGCCGCCGCAACCGCCGAAAAGGGGCTGTTGATGGTCCATACCGGCAACGGTAAGGGCAAAACCACGGCCGCTCTGGGGCTGATCCTGCGCGCGGTTGGTCACGGTTGGCCGGTGGGGATGGTCCAGTTTATCAAAAGCGGGGGCCGACGGCCCGGTGAGCTGGTGGCCCTTGAACGATTCGCGGATCTGGTCGACTGCCGGGTCATGGGCGAGGGCTTTACCTGGGAAACCCAGGACCGCGCCCGCGATATCTCCGCCGCCCAAGCCGCCTGGACCACGGCCCAAGCCATGATGGCCGAGCCCCGATATCGACTGGTGGTTCTCGACGAATTAACCATCGTCTTGCGATATCGTTTCTTGGCCGTATCCGACGTGGTCGCCGGACTTACCGCGCGCCGTCCCGACCTGCATGTGGTTGTCACGGGCCGTCACGCGCCCCCCGAACTGCTCGGCGCCGCCGACCTGATAACCGAAGCTCAGGCGGTTAAACATCCCTTTCAAGCTGGCATCAAAGCTCAAGTGGGAATCGAATTCTAGGTATGGCGTATCTGATGACTGGTGATAAGATGGAGTTACGGAGTTAATCCTGCTTTCAGGAGCCGTGGTTTGTCCTCCAGTTTTTTATGAACAGCCCATCATTCGTATTCTATGTAAATGTGGCATTGTGGCCATCTTGCAATACGATATCGATGCCTGTCATCAAACCTTGAGTTATTACTGTGAATAATCTCAAAGCGGGTAAAAGCATTCGGCCAAATCAGGAAATCTCGCAACAGCGAGGCTATTTTGCCGCTCCCATTCGATGGACAATTATCGTTGGGGCTCTAATTAATTTATTTGTATTTGTAATTGTGTGGTTTTCACTTGATAGTGGTTTCAGACAATACGAAGACAGAGCCGCTATTGCCGCACGCAATCTGAATCGCCTGTTCGCCGAAACCATGGCCGAAGAAATCGACAGGATCGACATGGGCCTAAAGGCGGTGGTGGATGAAGTCTCCCGACAACAGGCTTTAGGTATTGTTGATGCATCAAGCCTCAATAGCTTTTTAGCGCGTCAACAGTCTAGAATTCCCGCGATCGGCGGCTTACGCATTGCCGATGCCGCTGGCACCGTCCATTATGGAGAAGGCACCAGCCAAAAAACAGTTATAAGCTGTGTCGATCGCGACTATTTCACCCTTCTTCGTGATCACCCAGAAATGGGCTTAGTGATTTCCAAGCCTCATCTGAGCCGAATGATCGGAAAATGGGTAATCACCGTGGCACGCCGATTGGCACCGGAAGCCAGCGGTTTTACCGGAATTGTTTATGCTCCGATCCCTATTGAGTGGTTTGATCAAAAATTACGACAGTTTGAAGTAGGGGCTCATGGCGTTGTTGTGCTCCGTGGAGACACCAGCCGCGATTTTGACCTTCTGGTTCGCTACCCTCATGCTGGCTTTGCCGGACAAACAATAGTCTCTGAAATATTTAGACAGACCATTGCACGAAATCCAACCGATGGTACATATACAGCCTATGCCGGAGCTGATAATATATTACGCACTTTTTCATATTATGCTGTTCGCGATTATCCTTTGATTACACTGGTTGGACTGGGCGTCGAAGATTACCGTCGTGGTTGGTGGCATGATGTTACCAAATTAACTATGCTGGCGGGGGCTTTCTCGATCTTTACCCTTCTAGCAGGGTGGGTCATCCTACGGGCTTGGCGAGCCCTGGAGCGAAATGAAAAAGAACTTCATCGATATCGTGATCACTTAGAACAATTGGTCGAAGAGCGAACAGAAGCTTTTTTGCTTGCTAAGGAAAAAGCCGAAACTGCTAATCATGCTAAAAGCATATTTTTAGCTAATATCAGTCATGAAATCCGCACCCCGATGAATGCAATTCTTGGATTTTCTCAAATACTTCGTCATAGCATTAATTTAGATGATAAGGATCGTGAGAGTATAGAAATAATTAATCGTAGTGGCAAAAATTTACTTATATTAATTAATGATGTTTTAGAAATGTCTAAGATTGAGGCTGGTCGCATTGATATTGTCACAGCGTCCTTCGACTTACATGATATGCTGGGGGATTTACTCCAGATGTTTCGGGTCCGAACCGAAGCGAAAAATCTCACCTGGGAGGTGGCGTTGGCGGCGGCCCTGCCACGTCGCGTGATCGCTGACCAAACAAAAGTGCGCCAGATCTTGATCAATCTGCTTGGAAATGCCGTTAAATTCACCGAAACTGGCGGAGTGGTTCTGCGGGCACGCCTGAACAACGACAAAAGCAGTGGGGAACAAAGCAGCAGCACCAATGGCTCTGATGAAACCAGAGTCTTGATCGTTGAGGTGCAAGATACTGGACCGGGAATTATCGACAAAGACCTGGGGCGCCTATTCGAGATGTTCCAACAAGCGGCCAGCGGCCAAGAAAAGGGTGGAACTGGACTGGGTTTAGCCATCAGCCGCCGTTACGCGCGCGCCATGGGCGGCGATATTACAGTCACGAGTTCACCCGGAGTCGGCAGCCTTTTCCGCCTCGAGATTCCGGTAGGGCTTTCGACGTCTGACGACCTCATCGAAACCGAAACCCGCCGTCGGGTCTATGGCTTGTCAGCAGAACAGGGGGAAATCCGAATCCTGATCGTTGATGACAAAATAGACAACCGCCGTCTCCTGCGGCGACTGCTAGAGCCCCTGGGCTTTGCCTTGCGTGAGGCGGTTGACGGCCATGACGCGATCTCGGCTTGGCAGGCCTGGGCGCCTCACCTGATTTTGATGGACATCGTCATGCCGGGTATGAATGGGCACGACGCAACCCGCTGGATCAAGAGCGAAGAAGGCCCTCCGGCCAAAATCGTCGCCGTCAGCGCCAGTGCCTTCGAAGAGGATCGAGATGCGGTTATGGCCACCGGAGCCGACGACTTCGTGCGCAAACCCATTACCGAAGAAAATTTACTGGCCGTCATCGCGCGTCAACTGAATCTTCGATTTAACTATACTGAAGAAATGGTCAAAATCAACACCGGGTCCGTTAGCGAGCAACGCCTCTGTGAACTGTTAGGACAGGTTTCGGATGAAACCTTGAAGCGCATGCGAGATGCGGTATTCCGCTCAGATGATTTGGCCATGCTGGCCATGATCGATCAGTTTCCGCCAGAACTGAACGAGTTGGGCCAAACCCTACGCCGGCTGGTGGCTCGTTTCGCTTGGGAAACCCTTGATACCCTGTTGGAGACAGAGTCAAAATCAGAGGCCGACACCAGCCCCCAAGGCGGGTTATAATCAAGGCGGAAAAGGATCGGCGCCGGTGTCGGGCCGCGACGGCGGCGAGAGGAGCGCAACAGACTGTTACGCCACGCGCGTCGTTTGGACATCAAAGGGCTATCCCGAAGTGATAGAGTGGCACAGTCGAAGTCGGTGCCGTCATTGGTAAGGAAGCGGCGAGCCACCCTTTAATGGGAGATCATCATGAGCAACTCCATGCTATGGACGAAAAGAGTCGGCGCTTTGGCGTTGCTCGCCGTCGCCGGGACGACGTCCGGATGCGCAGTCTATCCCAGCCCTTATGGCGGTTACTATGCCGTGCCGGCCACCGGCTACGCCTACGGCCCGCCGCCTGTCGCGTCCGCCGCAACGCCCCCCGCAGCCACACCGGCCCCAGCCTATGTTTACGGTCCAGCGCCCTACTATGCGCCGCCGGCCTATTACTACGGCCCGCCGGTTATCGGTGGTGTCGGTGTCACCGTAGGTGGTGGTGGTTGGCACCGTTGGCGGTAACACCATATTGTATTGATTGACGTGTCGCCGGTCCTCGGGCCGCGACGGCGGTCCCGTGCGCCCATGCGAGCGAAGCCAGGAGCACGGACGCGCCCGCCCGGCATCCGAGGGCCGCTTTGATGTGTCAACATTAAAGCTCGCTGAAACATTAAAGCTCGCTGGTATGAGAGCGATCGCCACACAAGCAGCATTCTGGGTCGGGTGTAAAACGAATCGCCCGGAATCGGGCGGTCAGGCCTTCAAAGAGCAGCAGACGGCCAGACAAGCTGTCACCAATCCCAAGAATTTCCTTAAGAACCTCCATGGCCTGGAGCGAACCAATCGCTCCCGCCAGCGCACCAAAGACACCGCCAGCGGCGCAAGTCGGCACCGAACCGGGCGGTGGCGGCTCGGGGAATAGGCAGCGGTAACAGGGATGACCACCGCCCAGATAAGGCTTGAAGGTCGAGAGCTGGCCGTCAAACCGCAGAATTGCCGCCGAAACCAGAGTCCGCCGGGCAACAAAACAGGCATCGTTGATCAAATAGCGCGCTGCAAAATTGTCGGTGCCATCGGCGATCACATCATAACCCGCCACCAAATCGACGGCGTTGACGTCGGTCAGTTTGGTTTGGTGGCATTCAACCCGGACATCGGGATTGATCGCAGCGATCCTGGCAGCGGCGCTTTCGACCTTGGGTCGCCCAAGCCCACGGCCATCATGGATCACTTGACGCTGAAGGTTCGACAAGTCAACCACATCAGGATCAACCACGCCCAACGTCCCAACGCCCGCTGATGCCAGATACAACAGCAAAGGCGAACCCAATCCCCCGGCTCCCACCACCAACACTCGCGCCCGACACAACCGCTCCTGCCCAATGCCACCGACTTCGGGCAGGATGATCTGACGCGCGTAACGCTCCAACTGTTCTTCGCTGAAATCCATCCCTAAATACCCCAAGCCCTTTATGCCATCGCGCCGAGCCCTCAGTTGATCTATCAACGTGTTGGCTCGGCCCCTGAATTGCCGACCCGGCTCGTCTGCCCCAGCAGACGTGAAATGACCTCTTTCAATTCCTGGCCATTTACCGGCTTGTGCAAAACCGGCAATCCTTTCGCTTCGGCTCGACGTAGTCCATCGGGCGTAATGTCTCCGGTCAGTAACAGCGCCGGGAAGACTTGCCCCCATTTTTGTTGCAGAAACGAAATAAATTCGATTCCGTCACAACCATCCCTCATACCATCGAGCCTTGATGTTGACTTATCAAGGCTGCCCTCAGACGCCGGGCGGGCGCATGGGCGCCCTTGGCTTCGCGCGCATGGGCGCGCGGGGCCGTCGTCGCGGCCCGATACCGGCAGTGTGTCATCGTTATAGCTCGCCGGTATCAGATGAATATCGGCTATCACCAAATCTGGCCCTTCTACCGCCCTGTCCAAAGCCGCCAGCAACTCTTGATCGCTGCGTTCTGCAATCACCCGATAGCCCCAGCACTCTAACACTGTCCGCAAACCGTCGCACACGGCCTCTTCGTCATCCACCACCGCAATTAAGGCCGATCGCTTGTGCTTGCTGCTCTGCACAAGAGCCGGCGCCACCATCGGTACGTCACCTTTGGTCACCGCGACAGTGGCGCGAGCGACCGTCACCGAAAATACCGATCCCCGCTCGGGCACAGATCGTACCCCTACCGGCAAACCCAACAACCGGGCCACCCGTGAAACCATGGCCAGCCCCAACCCCATCCCAACCGCCCGGTTCCGTCCACGTTTATGGAGCTGGTGAAATTCCTCAAAAATGAGATCCAAATCATCTTCAGCAATGCCAATGCCGCTGTCCCAAACTTCGATACGGACGAACTCCCCCTGCCGCCGACACCCCAACAGAATGCCCCCGCGTTCGGTATAGCGAACCGCATTGCTCACCAGATTTCGTAAAATCGTGGTCAACAACACGGTGTCCGTGACCACCGCAACCTGCGACGGCACGATACGAAAAAACAAATCGGCAGCTTCTGCAATCGGCGCGAATTCACGTTCCAGTCGTTCGAAGACCGGCTCCAGCCTGAACACCGACGGCGACGGCGTGACCATTTCGGCATCAAGCCGGGAGATGTCGAGCAAGGCATTCAGCAGCGCCGTTACTTCGTCTGCCGATGATTTGATCTTGCTGATTACCGCCGTCAATTCGGGATTCTGGTTGATGGACTCCAGAGCCGAAACGAACATGGACAACGCCATCAAAGGCTGGCGCAGATCGTGGCTGGCCGTTGCCAGAAACCGGGTCTTGGAGGCATTAGCCCGATCGGCGGCTTCTTTGGCCAACCGCAACTCGCGCTCGACCGCTCTGCGATGGGAAACATCCTGGATCATGGCAACCACGTATCCCGGACGACTCCGATGATCGCGGACGCAAGCCAGCGTGACTTCGGCTTCAAACCGCGCACCATCAGGACGAAGATAGTCCTTTTCAAAGGTCAGGCGCTCGACAACACCGGCCAGCAAACATTGATAGGCCGCCTCGCTAACCGACAAAAATTCCGGCGCGGTGACTTCGCGAAAGGACAACCCTAAGAGCTTATCGGGCACACAGCCCATCAACCGGCCCAACATTTCGTTGCACCGGATCAAGTGACCATCGATGCTCAGAATGCCGATACCAGCCACCGGAGCGTCAAAATAGCTGCTGATTTCACGCTCACTGACCGTCAGAGCGTGCTGGACCCGCCGTTGCTCGGAAATATCGAGCTGAATCACTAACTCGGCGGGTTCTCCGTCCCAATCGATAGTTCTTGTAACGCTCCTGACCCAAACAATCGAACCATCCCGACGGCGCCTTTCAAACTCCAACGGGACCGCCCCGGCCCTAAATCCAACGTCATCCCCCGCAAATCCTGGCGACGCCAATAGGATTTCCACACTGGCCAGTGTTAATAATTCTTCCTTGCTGTGCCATCCATACAAGTGGGCAAAGACATCGTTGACGAACAGCGGTCGATAGTCACGATGCACCAGAATGCCTTGAAGGGAGGCTTCCGCAAGGACTTCGAATGTATCGCCGATGAATGTATCGCCGATTTCGGCGTTGGTTTGGGTGTTGTTTTTTTTGGCATTGGTTTTGGGGGTTTTGACCATTGCCCACTCCATGAGCTTCGTCAGCGCCGATAGGGGCAATCGGCATATCCGCAATCGCCTGCGCCACGCGCTGGAACATACACACCGCAGGCTCGGCACTTGACCATGTCCTCGATAGCCCGCTGCGGCCCGACCTCTGCCGCTCGGGCACGGGCGCGGGTTGCCCGGAACTCTTCAAACCGTCGATGCCAGCGATAAATCAGAACCACCGCGCCAATCATCAACCCCAGGGTTAGCAGTTTACCAAAACTGAACATGACGAAGGCTGCCTCATTTATGCCGGAACCGGAGCCACAACCAGGGCGGCTGGCGGCTGCCCGGCACACCAGCGACGCCAGCAGGCCCGGTAAGCCCGTTCGAGATGAGCAGCATAGCGCGGAGCATCCATCAAGGGCGAGGTGACAAAACGCCCTCTCAAACCCCGACGCACACCAGCCAGCGCGGCTCGGTCATTCGCCAGCCAGACGGCGGTGGCCACATAGCCTTCGGTGGTGGCCGTAATCAGTTCGGGCAGGCCGATATTGGTTAAATGGCACAGCCCAACCCGAGAGAATGGGGTTTGATCATAGCGCGTAACCACAGGCACCCCCATCCACAAGGCATCGCATGTGGTGGTGCCCCCATTGGCAAACAGCGGATCTAGGGCGATATCAAGCTGACGGTAGGGGGTGTAAGGATCCGGTGAGGGATCGGCCAAAATCAAGCGTTCAGAGCCGATGCCTTGGGCCGCGAAACGATCACGGCACCAAGCCGCGCCTCCCTGAGCCAGTCCGCTCCATTTCAACATGAGCTTGGCATCCGGTACCGCCCTGAGAATGTCGGCCCAAGCTGCCACCGTGTTAGCCCCGACTTTGGCAAAGTTGTTAAAACTGCCGAAGGTGACAAAGCCGTTGCGGTGACAGGGCGGCTCGGCGGGCGGCTCGATATCGGTTCGACTGGGCCGATAGCAAACATGGGCGTCGGGCAGCCGGATCAGCTTTTCGCTGTGCCAAGCATCGGCCCAAGGCGGCGCAAAATACGGATCCATGATCCGGTAATCGAGGGTCGAAACGCCGGTGGTGTTGGGATAAAGCGGATAGCTGATCTGAATCGGCGCAGGCCGTCGACCAAACATCATCAACCGGCTGCCCAGCATATGCCCGGCGCATTCCACCAAAATATCGATGCCGTCGGCGGTGATGTGCTCGGCCAGCGCCGCATCCGAAAGGGTATGACACACCCGCCAATGGTCGGCCCGTCGCTGGAAGGCCTCGGTCAAAGCGTCACTCTTGGGATTGCTGTAGTAGCAAAACAGCTCGATCTGCTGGCGGTCGTGATGCTCCAGCACCGGCAACAGAAAATGGCCGCCAGGGTGAAGCCGGAAGTCTGGGGAAACATACCCGACCCGCAAACGCCGCTCGGGATCCCGATTGTTGGCGTGGGAAACGGCAGCGGAAACCTGTGGGCGAACCTGAAGCTCATCAAAACGCAAATGCTCGGCAAACACCTCGTCCGGCGGTACGTCCTCTTTAAAACACAGGCAAAACAATAGATTGGACTGGGCCGCCGCATAGCCTGGCCATTGTTCCAGCGCCTTTCGGTAGCAGGCCATGGCTTGATCCAATTGCCCCTGATCCTTCAGCACCACACCCAGATTGTTGTGAGCTTCGGGATAGTGGGGTTGTAAGGCCAAAGCCTGTCGAAAGGCATTCACCGCCAGATCCAGGCGGTTTAGATCCGGCCACACCGTACCAAGATTGTTCCAAGCCTGGGCCAGTCCGGGACACAAAGCCAACGCCTGCTGCAAACTGGCGACGGCCTCCTGATACTGCCCCAGCTCGCGCAACACATTACCCAAATTGCAGTGGGCCTCGGCATAGTCCGGCTTCAGAGCCACCGCCTGCCGATAGCCGGCCTGAGCCTCCGCAAATCGTCCGGCGATCAAATGCAGACTGGCCAGGGTATTATGATACTCGGCCACGCTGGGGCCATAAGCCACCGCCTCCTGGGCTGCCGTCATGGCTAAGTCGCGATGACCAGCCCCATGGGCCAAAATCGCCAGTTGGTGCCACGCCTGGGCATGACGGGGATTCACCTCCAGGATTTGGCGATACAGCGCAAAGGCCTCCCCCAACCGTCCCGCTTGGTGCAACTGAACCGCTGTTTCAAACTGGCTCTCTACGCTCACGCTTGAACTCCCCACGCTAGCCCTTTCTCATCGCCGGACCACGGACTACGGCCCCCGCGCCCGTGCGCGCTGTGCCTCTGCTCATCGAATACCCGCCCACGGCTCAACTGTCTCATTCAATCCAAACATCAAGCTTCAATTCAACCTTAACCTCAAAGAGAATGCCTGAAGCTTCGATATCTATTATTCAACTTTTACGCGCAGCCATCGCCCCAACAACCACATCCAAAAGCTCGGTGGTGATTTCCTCTTGACGTTGTTGACGGGCCTGTTGACTGAGAGCCTCTAATTTATTCTCGATATTGTCATGGGCCGCCTCCATCGCCGTCAATCGCGCGGCATTCTCGCTAGCTAGTGATTCCAGAGCCGCTTGCATCAGGCGGGTAAAAACAAACTCCTCCACCAGATGATCAAACATCTCCTCGGGTTCCAGATGAATCAATGGCACCACCACCTTCATCTGACGGACGGCTGGAACGTCAAAGGGCAAAACGGATTCCGTCTCGACGTTCCATTGCGCCCCGGCATGGTTGCAGCCATGAACTAACATCACCCGCTGGATACCATCTTCAGCCAATCGGCCATAGAGTTCATCGGAACAGCGCAAGACGCTATCCAAGACGCCATCGAGATGGGTGGCCATGGGCTGCCAATAGGCCACCCGACACCCTCGCTCTTCGGCTTTTAACCGCCCCCGCGAGCCCACCACCAACAGCCGATCCTGCTCTCCATGGATCAAACCCCAGGCACGATCCAGGACATGGTCGTTATAGGCCCCGGCGAAGCCGTGCTCGGACGTAAAAGCAACCACCGCCAGCGGCCCATGACCGCCAGCCTCGCCGGGCGGGTGGCCCGACATCGGCGAGCCCGTTAGGGCCAGACCACGCGCCAAGGCGAAATCCATCATGCCGGCATAGCGGCGAACACCGGGCAGTGCGCCCTGGGCCTGGGCCAGACGCATGGAAGCCAACGCCCGCATGGCGCCCATGATCTCCCGCAAATCACCAAGATTGGCAATGCGGGCTTCGATTTCCGCTAGGCGTTCGACCATTTGCCACCTCACGAACCGACAGGAGAAGGGGGCTGCCCCGCTTCTTCCCAACCAGGGCGCCACCCTAGACCCACCAAGGGCCGGAGGCGCAAGGCGCGCCGATATTATGCTGGACCCGCGCGGCTACTCTGGACCCGCGTCTCCAACCACAACAAAAGCTCCGCCCGATCCGCAGCCTCCAGCCGACCCGTGCGGTCAATCCGATCCGCGATTGCTCCCATCTCCGCCGCCACCGCCTCGGTCAAACCCCGTTTGAAACACTCGATCTGCTCCAAACTCAGCACGGACAACACCCGCTCTTTCAACGCCAACAGCAACGCCACCTCTGCGGCTAAACTCATCGGAGCCGATTGATGTTGCCCTAAAACGGCGCGAATCCGCCGGCCATGCTCAATGGTTTCCCGAGCCTGGGTATCGACCATCTGGCCAAATTTGGTGAACACCTCCAACTCCAGGAACTGTGCATAATCCAGCTTGAGCGAAGCGGAAACATCCTTCAGCGCCCGATGCTGGGTCTTGCCGCCAACCCGACTGACGCTCTTACCGACATTGACCGCCGGTTTGTGGCCTTCGTTAAACAGCTTGGGCTCAAGGATGATCTGACCGTCGGTGATCGAAATCAGATTGGTCGGGATGTAGGCGCTGATATTGCCGGCCTGGGTCTCGGCAATAGGAAGCGCCGTCAATGAGCCGCCGCCATGGACCGCATGCAGCTTGGCCGCCCGTTCCAACAACCGGGAATGAATGAAAAAGACGTCGCCGGGATAGGCTTCACGTCCCGGCGGATTGCGCAACAACAACGACACCTGACGATGGATGGCGGCGTGCTTGGTCAAGTCGTCCACCACCAGCAGAGCATGCCCGCCCTTATCTCGGAAATACTCGGCCATGGTGCAGGCGGCGTAAGGCGCGATCCATTGCAGGCCCGGAGGATCGTCGGAACCGGCCACCACGAATAAGGTTCGCTCCCAGGGCCCGAGCCGACGCACAGTGTCGATCGCCCGCGCCACCGCCGACGCTTTCTGACCGATCGCACAATAGACCGAGATCACGTCTGATCGCTTCTGATTGAGAATGGCATCGACGGCAATTGCGGTTTTCCCGGTGGAACGGTCGCCAATGATCAATTCCCGCTGGCCACGACCCAACGGAATCAAAGCATCCACCACCAGCAGGCCAGTTTGTAGCGCCTCCGTCACCAATTCCCGCTCGATGATCCGGGGCGCGGGACGCTCGATGGGCTCGGTCTGACTGATGGAGAGGGGCGGGCCGTCATCCAACGGTCGGCCCAACGGATCCACCACCCGGCCCAGTAACGCTTCGCCCACCGGCACCCGCACCACAGCGCCGGTCCCGCGCACCTCGTCTCCCGCCGAAACACTCTGGTCGGAATCCAACAGCACCACGCCCACCGTGTCGGGCTCCAGTGTTACCGCCATGCCGTAAAGAGCACCGGGAAATTCCAGGATTTCATCCAGCCGGCAGCGGGCTAAACCCGACACCACCGCAATCCCGTCGCCCACCTGTTCGACCCGGCCTAATTCCGCCATAACCGGCTTGGCTTCGACCCCGTCCACCCGACGTTGGGCCTCGTCGAGCCGTGCCCTGACTTCAGCGGTCAAACCGCCACGCCTGGGATGATCCTGGGTCGTCATGGGGTTGCTCCATCGGTTGCCTTCGGCCCCGCCGAGCCGACACCCCCGGCCCCGGCCCCCGGCATCAAGGCGGCCTGCGCGTCCGCCAAACAATCGCGCCACGACAAGGACACAACCAAGCTAGGAAAACGCAGCTCGGCGCCAGCAATCAGGCTCTCGTCGGTTACGAACAGGATCTCCACCGCTTCACCGACAAAGGTCGCCAGTCGGCTCCGCCATTGGTTCTGTTCCGCCAGGCCGAGCCCCGGCATCGTGGCCACCTGAAGCACGGGCTCGCGTTCCCGCAGACGTTCTGGCGGTTCCGTTGCCAACTGACCGCAAATCCGCTCCAACAAAGCCGTCGTGACGACCTCGCCGCTTACCTGCCCCAACAGCTTTTGCGACAACGCCAAAGCCAGCGCGACCGCCTGATCCCCCAGCTCTTCGGCGGCCAGCCGCCGCTCCTCCTCACACTGGCGGCGTTGGGTGGCCATCACCACCGCCGCCTGAGCCTCGGCGCTTTCGATCACCTGGCGCCGCTCACTCTCGATATGAGCCCGCGCATCAGCCATCATCCGCTCACGTTCGGCGGCGATCTCGGCGATGCCGTGCTCGTAGGCCCGACGGTTCTCCTCCGCAGCGTTTCGCGCCTCTTTTGCCGCTGCCAGGTCTGTCTCCACCAGCGCCCGCCGCTGCGTCACGACCCGAGCGATGGGGTGATAGAGAAAACGCTGGAGAAGCCAAGCCAGGACCGCAAAATTGATCGCCTGGAGAGCCAAGCCCCATAGATCGATGTGCATGACCTAAGCATGGACATACGGGTTAGCAAACAGCAGCAACAGGGCAATCACCAGACAGTAGATCGCCATGGTCTCGATCATGGCGAGACCAACGAACAAAGTCCGGGTGATGGTGCCCACCGCTTCCGGCTGGCGAGCCAACGCCCCCATAGCCCCCGCCACGGCGATCCCTTCGCCGATCCCCGGTCCAATAGCGCCCAAGCCAACGGCGATGCCCGCAGATAAGACGCTGATCATTTCAACATTCATGGCAACCTTCCCGTCAGCACGTCGTAAGGGGTTTGCTTTTTCGCTGGATCCCCCCAAAGGCCGGGATGGCCTTTGGACACTGTGACGTCATGGCGTATTCGTATTGATCGTCCCCATGGCGCCGCCAATAAACACCGCTGCCAGAATCGTGAAGATGTAAGCCTGGACCAATCCCACCAAAATACTGAGCGCCATAAACGGAATGGGCACGAACAGGCCCGCCAAACCGATAACCACGGCAATGGTCAATTCATGACTCATGATATTACCAGCTAAACGCACCATTAAGGCAAAAGTTCTAGTGAATTCGCCAAGAATATTCAGCGGCAAAAAGATGAAGGTCGGCTCCAGGTAAGTCCGTAAATAGCCGAGCAAGCCCCGCTGCCGCACCCCCAGACTGTGAACGGTAAAGAACACAATCAACCCCAACGCCCCGGTGGTTTCAACATGAGCGGTCGGCGGCTTGACACCGGGAATCAGCGGTGAAAGATTACAGGTGACAATATAAAGAAATAACGTCCCGATCAGCGGCAGAAAAACCTCTGGCTCGGCTCCCATCACGTCGCGGATCAAATCTTCAAGGAACCCCACGACCATCTCCAGAATGATCTGGAAGCGGCTGGGTTGGGTTGCCGACAGTCGGCGCGTCCCGAACCAGGCAATCCCCACCAGCACCGCCATAATGACCCAGGTGGTTACAACTTCGAGACCGATCGGAATCGGACCGACCTGGAACACCACCAGAGCATTGAGAGACGCCCTTTCGGTCATAACTGCCGACCCTCCCCGCCCTGCCCGGCCCGCTCGCGCCGGTCGAGCCAGCGTAACGTCAAGGGTCGGGCCAAGCCAAATCCCGCCAGAGCCACCAAGGTGGGGGCCCACCCCCATGGCACCGCCGCACCCAACAACGCCACCGATCCCAGCAGACGAACCAGCATCAACCCGATCGGCTGCCACAACGGCCCATCCGCCAGATACAGCCGGGTGTTGACCCGCAGCGCCAACAGATAGGCAACGCCCACCGCCAAACCGTAAGGCAACGCCACCGCCATCGCCGCCACAGGCCAAGAACCGGCGGTCATAGCCGCCCCTCTGGTTCGGGCTCTCCCGACCGCGAGGGGTCCGATGGAGTTTCCGGCCCCGCCTTTTCTGGCCCAAAAATGCCGGCATCCCGAATCCGCCGCCACACCAGCCAGCCGCCAACGCCGATTCCCACCATCAAGAGAGCTGCCGTCAGTTGAATGCCCGTCCCCAATGAGCGATCGAGCCAACGACCCAAGAACCCGAACAATAGCGGCGGCATCACGAACAACCAGCCGAGCAACCCCATAACCCCTACCGTCCGCACGATGGACCCAACCCGCGCCCGCTGGGCGGCATCCTCGCGCGCGGTGCAACGCCTAACCGCATGTGCCAGTTGATGGCTATGGAATGAGCGATGATGAGCCGGGCGATCATTGGGCATCTCCTGCTCCTCCTCCCGCCTGACCAAAGGGAAGACCCCGTGGCCGTTCCCCCCTCAAGTAACGATCAAGTTGCCTCATAACCCGGAGCTGCAAGCCCAGAGTGTGAGTCCGCGCTTCGGCTTCACGGTCGGCATCCTTTGCCATCTGGTTCAATACCGAGCCATGCAGCCGAACCAGATCGTCATCCACCACCGCCTCGCGGGTCGCCACTTCCACCAAAAAGCCGTCGCGCACATTCAGCACGCCGCCGCGCACCGCCACATGGCTGGTGTGCCCCTTCTGGTCGTGGAAACTCAACACGGATACCGCCAGCGCGGTCATAAACTCGCAATGGCCGGGCAGGATGCCAAAGGCGCCTGAAGAGTCATCGGCCCGGATCGAAACCACATCGCTTCGATCCATCACGACTGCCGCCGGTGTCGCAATGAGCAGACGCAAGGTCTTCATGACACCCTCTCGCGCGCTTCACCCACTCCTCGCCCCCCACTCCTCGCCCCTTGAAATCCGGGCATGGCTCGGAACATGGGCTCGGAGTCAATGGACCGCTTGCTTATGCTTCTCCACGGCCTCGTCAAAGGCGCCGACCATGTAGAAGGCTTGTTCCGAAAGACCGTCGCCTCGGCCATCTAAGATAGCCTGACACCCCAACAGCGTATCCCGAATATCCACCGACCGCCCCGGCATTCCCGTAAAGGCTTCGGTCACGAGGAAAGGTTGGGTTAAAAAACGTAACAACCGCCGCGCACGAAACACCACCGTCTTGTCGGCGGCGCTCAACTCCTCAATCCCCAACAAGGCAATAATTTCCTGAAGATCACGATAATGGGCAATGGTCTTGCGAACCTCTTGGGCTAAGGCGAAATGCTCGGCCCCAACCACCTGGGGATCCAGCAAAATCGACGTGGACGCCAACGGGTCGATGGCGGGGTAGAGTCCTTCGGCGGCCATGTCCCGAGACAGCACGATGGATGAATCCAGATGGCTAAAAGTCTCGGCTACCGCCGGATCCGTATAGTCATCGGCGGGCACATACACCGCCTGAATCGACGTGATCGCCGCCCCATGAGCCGAGGTGATGCGTTCTTGCAGGGCCGCGATCTCGGTGGCCAGAGTCGGCTGATAACCGACCCGAGACGGCAATCGCCCTAACGACCCCGAGACTTCCGATCCGGCTTGGACAAACCGAAACACGTTATCCATCAGCAACAGCACGTCCCGGTGTTGGGCATCCCGGAAATACTCGGCCACAGTCAGCGCCGCATGACCAACCCGCCAACGTGCTCCGGGAGGTTCATTCATCTGCCCGAACACCAGTGCCGTCCGCTGGATAACCCCTGAGCCGGTCAATTCCTGGAGCAGCTCGTGCCCTTCCCGCGACCGTTCGCCGACTCCGGCAAACACCGAAACCCCGCGATGACGCTCCACCGTGGTTCGGATCAGCTCCATGATTAAAACAGTCTTGCCGACCCCAGCCCCGCCAAACAAGCCGGCCTTGCCGCCCCGCACCAACGGCGCCAGCAAATCCACCACCTTGATTCCGGTCAGAAACAATTCGCGAGTGGCACTCTGGTTTTTCAGCAGCGGCGCCGCCCGGTGAATTGGCCATCGCTTGATATCAGCCGGAAACGCCGGCAGACCATCATGGGGATGGCCTAACACGTCGATCAACCGTCCCAGCACCGCCTCTCCCACTGGAACCGTGATGGGCTGGCCGGTGGCCCGCACCCACTCGCCCCGCATCAAGCCTGACGTCGTCTCCAGAGCCACCGTGCGCACGGTGGTCTGATCCAGATGCAGTTGCACCTCGACCACCACCGTCCGGCCATCCCCTCCGATGATCTCCAAAGCCTCGTTCAGCGCCGGCAAGGCGCCTCCGGCGAAGGCGACATCCACCACTGACCCTCGAACGCCGACCACGCGCCCCTCGGGTCTCTGGTCGATCTGGTCTTCGGTCATCCCCAAGACCCCTTTTCTCAAGTGGACCTCCAACCCAGGCCCATGACAACCCTGGCCCCGCAGATGCTATCCTTCACCTCTTACAATCCGCTTAACCATTCGCACCGATAACCCGTTATTTTAGACGGGGGGCAATGCCAAGATGGCATGCGAGCCTTGGTGGTGACTCATCAAGGCTGCCCTCAGACGCCGGGCGGGCGCATCCGCGCCCTTGGCTTCGCGTCCACGAGGACGCGGGGCCGCCGTCGCGGCCCGATACCGGCGATGTGTCAGTATCAGGGCTCGCCGGTATCAGACGCCGGGCGG
>CAIXKV010000242.1 GCA_903920145.1 uncultured Rhodospirillales bacterium | reverse complement strand
GCCTTGATGAGTCACCATCAAGTCGCCGGTATCGGGCCGCGACGGCGGCCCCGCGCGCCCATGCGCGCGAAGCCAAGGGCGCGGATGCGCCCGCCCGGCGTCTGAGGGCAGCCTTGATGAGTCACCATCAAGGCTCGATGGTATGATAGACGTTTATGGCCGCCCTCAGACGTGTCAACGTCCAAGGCTATTGGTGTCGGAGTACTGCTAAAGCAGTTTCAAGACATTCTCTGACGACGACGATCGTCTGGCCGTAAGCCTATATTATTCTATACTGTTTCATATCCGTAAAGGTGGTGTTGCATCCCGATACTGCCTATTTTTTGCCAATTAATCGACATAACTACTACTTTTAGTATTATTTTTACCGCCAGCCAAGCCATTTTGAAACGTGCGGTGGTGATCGAGAGCCTTTAGGTTCTCTTTATTTCGGTTTTTCAGGTTCGGCTTTGGAGCCGGTGAATAGGAACTCCATCGGTCCTTTTTCAATCTGGGTGCTGACGCGGGATAGACTGGTGGTGAGTTCTCGCATTTCTGAAATCAGCAAGGACAGTTCATACAGGCCGACGCTGGTGAAATCGCGGACGGGTACCCGGTTTTCCTTGAGCATCCCCGAAAGTTGATCCACGAGCTGGCGCAAGGATTGGGACAGATCGCGGGCTTCGCCAGAGGTCTTGACCACCTCGGCCACGGCGACGTCGGCATGACTGCCGACTTGATCAAGAGTGTGGTTGATCTTATCGGTCAGGGTGTCAGTCCGCTCGCGCAGGTCGGTGACTAGCCCGTCGAGATGGACTGCGGTGGATTTGACTAGCGCCATGGTGTCGTCGACGTTACGGGCCGAGGCCGCCAGATCGGCGCTCATTTGGTGGAAATTATCGAGAGTGTCGGTGATCCGGTGCTCGTTTTCAGGGCTGAGGATGCGGGCCAGCCGATCCCCGATGTCGGAGAGCTGGTGGGCCAAGTGAGGAGCCGCATCCATGACTTCGGTGAGGCCCGAGGTTCGTGACGGGATTTCCGGAATCTGGTCTCCATGGCGCTCGATGGTTGGGGCGTCGCGGCTACCGCCGGTGATTTGCACATAGCTGTTGCCGGTTAAGCCAAACATTTCCAGCGCGGCGGTGGCATCGGTTTTAATCGGCGTTCCGGGGTCTAGGCTGATCTTGACCCGGATGCGCTCGACATTGTCGGGGTCGATCCTGACGTCGCCCACGGTGCCGACCAGGATTCCACGATAGCGAACCGGGCTGCCTTCCTTGAGTCCAGTCACCGAACCGTCGAAATAGATGTAATAAGGAGGTCTATTTTCAACCATTTCGACCTTGGCCACCCACAGGGTGAACGCCACCAGCGCCGATCCCAGCCCCAGCACAAAGATGCCGACCAGAAAATAGTGTGCTCGGGCCTCCATGATGCGTCAGCTCCCTGCTTGCAGAGCCGCGCGACCACGCCGCCCGCTGAAGTAATCTCGAATCCAGGGGTTGGTTTCCTGTTGCAGACTTTCCAAGGTACCCACCAGCAGCTTGCGGTCGTTAAGCACGGCGATGCGGTCGCAGATCGCCGCCAGGCTGTCCAGATCATGGGTTACCATGAACACGGTCAATCCCAAACCATGTTGCAGGGAGCCGATCAATTGATCAAAGGCGGCGGCACCGATGGGGTCAAGGCCGGCGGTCGGCTCATCCAGCAATAAAATCTCGGGATCGAGCGCCAGAGCCCGAGCAAGGCCGGCACGTTTGCGCATGCCGCCCGAAAGCTGAGATGGGTATTTGGCGGCGGCGCTGGGGGGGAGGCCGACCATGGCGATTTTGACCCGCGCCACCTCGTCGATTAGGGACGAGGGTAGGTCGGTATGCTCGACTAGCGGCACCCGAATATTCTCGGCTACGGTCAGCGAGCTGAACAAAGCGCCATCCTGGAATAAGACCCCGGTGCGTGCCTGGAGGGCGATTCGGCGGGAGCCGGTCAAGGTGCCGATATCGTGCCCCAGCACAACGATTCGGCCCGCCGATGGCCGAATCAATCCGACGATCGCGCGAAGCAGAACGGATTTACCCGACCCCGAGGCGCCAACCACTCCCAGCACTTCGCCACGTCGGACGTCGATGTCGACGCCGTCATGGACCACGTGCCCGGCGAACTGAGTCACCAATCCTCGAACCTGGATCACGCTGTCGGGCCAGGCCGGGAGGGCAGGCGTCGACACGGCCTCTGAACGGGGAATACTGAGGGGCGTATCGGTGATCGTCACGTCGATGGTCATCAAGAGGAGAGCCGCCAGCCTGGGCCTAGATGTGAATCGTGGAAAACAGGACCGAGAAAAAGGCATTGAGCACGATGACCAAAAAGATCGACTCCACCACCGATTTGGTGGTGCGGCGACCGACGCTTTCGGCGCTACCCGAAACCAACAGTCCTTCGTAGCACCCGATCATCCCGATCACCAGCGCGAAGACCGGAGCCTTGATCATGGCGACAGTCGCATCCCAGAAATCGATGGGAATGCGCATTTGGGTGATGAATTGGTGAAAGCTGATATCAAGCAGGATATAGCTCATCACGGCACCGCCAAAAAGGGCGACCATGTTGGCATAAAAAGTTAGCAGCGGCATCACCAGCATCAATGCCAGAACGCGGGGAACCACCAGCAGTTCCATGGGGTCCAGCCCAAGCGTCCGTAGGGCGTCGATCTCCTGATTCACCTTCATGGTGCCAATCTGGGCCGTGAAAGCCGAGCCCGAACGGCCGGCAACGATGATGGCGGTAATCAGAATGCCGATTTCCCGCAGGATCGAAAGGCCAAGCAGGTTGACCACATAGATTTCGGCTCCCAACCGCCGCAGTTGTTCGGCTCCCTGATACGCCAGCACAACGCCGATCAGAAACGAGAGCAGACCCAGAATCGGCAGGCAGCGCAGGCCGGTGTGGTCCATGTGATAGACCAGCGCGGTCAGGCGCAGCCGGCGGGGGTTCATGACCACCCGGAGCAGCGCGGTGCAGACTTGGCCGAAAAACGAGATTAATTCCACAGCGGCGCGGGCGGTTTTTAGGCTGGCCTGTCCGACGGCTTCGACGGCTTCGTAAAGGGGCCGTCCAGGTTCAGGAGGCACGGGTTCCGCCTCGGCGGCACGCCAGACGGCATCGATCAGCGCAATGTGCTCGGGGCGAACATTGATGATCAGGACCGGGTGGTTTTGGTCACGGGAGCGGTCGCGGAATTGCCGCAGCAATAGGGCTCCCACCGTGTCCAGGGCGTCCAACTGCCCGAGATCGAGTCGAATCCGTCCGGGTTGGCCGTTGTCATCGGGCAGCGGCGGCGGCGCAGCGTCCAGCGTTCGGGTCAGGGCTGCCGCCGTGGTGAGAGTCCAGCTTCCGGCTGCCGCCAGAACCAGCGTGCCCTCTTCGCTGGTCACGTTCAGCAAGCCCTGTTCCACCGTCATCAAATCCGCCCTTTGCGCCCGAAGCCGACCGAGTGAAGCGGATTTGTTCAGCGCGGTCAACCATACCGCTTTTTCAAGATACCGCTTCTTCTGGCAGGCCGCCTTGTTCCCGCCCACCGTTGAAGATTGGCTCGCCAGTCTCAAAGAGACAAATTACCCTTTTGCCGCAGGGTTGCCGGTCTGGCAACGTGTCGCAGTTGGTGGTATGTGCAGCGTGGACCGGATTCGCCGGCCCGCGCGTTGCGGGATGGCGTCGGCGCGGCTCGGCGCAAAAATCATGTCGATGGGCGGGCTGCGGAAACTCTGTTGTGAGGCCAAGGAGCGACGATGCAGGAGATTTTGGCGAAACTGGAGTCGATGCGCGCGGGCGCGCGGCTGGGCGGCGGACAACGCCGGATCGATTCGCAACATGCCAAGGGCAAGCTGATTGCCCGCGAGCGCATCGAATTGTTGTTGGACGAAGGCTCGTTCGAAGAATGGGATATGTTCGTCGAGCATCGGTGCAGCGACTTCGGCATGCAGAGCCAAAAGATCCCCGGTGACGGCGTGGTGACGGGTCACGGGACCATCAATGGCCGTCCGGTGTTCGTGTTCAGTCAGGATTTTACGGTATTCGGCGGTTCGCTGTCCGAGGCTCATGCCGAAAAGATCTGTAAGATCATGGATCAGGCGATCAAAGTCGGGGCGCCGGTGATTGGTCTGAACGATAGCGGCGGTGCCCGTATTCAGGAAGGTGTCGCTTCACTCGGCGGTTACGCCGACGTCTTCTTGCGGAATGTGTTGGCGTCGGGTTGCGTTCCCCAGATTTCGCTGATCATGGGGCCGTGCGCGGGCGGTGCGGTGTATTCACCAGCCATGACCGACTTCATCTTCATGGTCCAGGACAGCTCGTACATGTTTGTGACG
Source organism: uncultured Rhodospirillales bacterium (assembly GCA_903920145.1). Classification (GTDB taxonomy): domain Bacteria; phylum Pseudomonadota; class Alphaproteobacteria; order Azospirillales; family Azospirillaceae; genus BOG-933. The sequence goes on along the minus strand of CAIXKV010000242.1, from coordinate 19,041 downwards.
GGCCCTGACGTGCTCAAGACCGTCACCCACGAGGTGGTGACTGCCGAAGAGCTGGGCGGCGCGCTGACTCATTCCACCAAGTCAGGCGTTGCCGATCTAGCCTTTGACAACGACGTCGAGGCACTGCTTCAGGTTCGCCGTTTCTTTGACTTCCTGCCGCTGAATGCTGGCGAGAAGCCGCCGGTGCGGCCATGTAGCGATCCGGTCAATCGCTATGATTATTCGCTGGACACATTGGTCCCCAGCAATCCGAATAAGCCCTACGACATGAAGGAACTGATCACAAAAGTCGTTGACGAAGGTGATTTCTTTGAACTGAAGCCCAATCATGCCGGTAATATTATTACTGGCTTTGGTCGTCTGAACGGTTCGACCGTCGGCATTATCGCCAACCAGCCAATGGTTCTGGCCGGTTGCCTCGATATCGACAGCTCGATCAAGGCCGCGCGATTCGTTCGGTATTGCGATTGTTTCAGCATTCCGCTGGTGACTTTTGTCGATGTGCCCGGATTCCTGCCCGGCACTGACCAGGAGTACAACGGTATCATCAAGCACGGCGCCAAGCTGCTGTTCGCCTACGCCGAAGCCACGGTGCCCAAGGTGACGGTGATTACCCGCAAGGCTTACGGTGGAGCTTATGACGTTATGTCCTCCAAGCATCTACGGGGCGATGTCAACTTTGCATGGCCGTCAGCCGAAATCGCGGTGATGGGGCCAAAGGGTGCGGTCGAGATCATTTTCCGTCAAGACGCGGGTGACAAGGCCAAGCTCGAAGCCAAGACCGAAGAGTATCGTCAGAAATTCGCCAATCCGTTTGTGGCGGGTTCGCGGGGCTTTATTGATGATGTGATTTATCCGTCGAGTACACGCAAGCGGGTTTGCCGGGCGTTGGCCATGCTGGCCAATAAGCAACTGAAGAATCCGCCGAAGAAGCACGACAATATCCCGCTCTAAGGCTCGATCTCGACGGGGCGGTTCAGCTCTTGGAACCCTGTACCCGACGTGGATACAGAGATCGTGCAGGGGCTTGCGTCTGGGAATGAGGTCTTGTTCCCAGGCGCAGGGCCATTAGCCGGGCGATTCGCAGCAGGTGATCACCAAAGAGGAGAGGGCGATGGGGTATCCGAGCCGACGCGGCTTTCTCTCTGGGGGTCTTTTGCTGGCGGCGGCGTCGGCAACCGGCGGCGTTGGATATCGGGGGTGGGAGCGCGGGGCGTTGAACGGCTTGGCTAGTGGTCCGGCCTTTGAGCCCTGGCGGGACTGGCGTACCGATGCCTATCATGGTCCGCTGGCCTTGGTGGCGGCAGCTATTTTAGCGGCTAGCCCTCACAACACTCAGCCTTGGCGGTTTCGGGTCGAGCCGGATCGGATTCAGATCAGAGCCGATTTGTCTCGGGCCTTGGGGCCGCTGGATCCGTTCCGGCGGGAATTGCATATGGGGTTAGGGTGTGCCATCGAAAATCTGATGGTGGCTGCCCGGAGTCGGGCCTACGATCCGGTGGTAACTTTATTACCGGATCCGGTGGCCGAGCCTAATCTGGCGGCACAGGTGGAGTTGGTGTCTCCGTTGGGGGGCGTGCCGGTGGTCGAGCCGCATTTGGCGGCTATTGCCAACCGCCATACCCATCGAGGCGCCTATCAGCCTGATCGGCCTGTGTCCCAGGAGGTTTTGGCCGCGCTTTCGGCCTGTGTCGATGACGATCAAACATGGTTGGAGCTGTTTCCGGCGAATAGCGACCGGGGGCGGGATTTTGCAGCGGCGACCATCGCCGCGACCGAGCAAATTATTGCCGATGACGGCATGCGGCGAGCCGGGCAGGCGTGGTTCCGGCAGGGCCGAGCAGATATCGATGCCCATCGCGACGGGGTCAGCGTGGTTGCGAGTGGCGAATCGGCGCTGAGGGTTCGGTTGGCCATGGCTCTTCCTGATTTTGACGAGGCTGAAATTGGTCGCTACTGGATGGACGCGACTCGCGACATTCATTGTTCCACAGCGTCCTTGTTCGGGTTGATCGGGGTTCGCTTGCCTCGCGACCGCCATGCTCTGCTCTCCGCCGGTCGCTTGTGGCAGCGTTTGCATTTAGAGGCGACGGTGCAAGGCCTCGCCATGCAGCCTTTGAATCAGATCATGGAAATGGTCGACCGCGAACGCCAATTCAGCCGGCCTCCGACCATGGCGGGGCGTTTGGCAGCCGTGGCTGGCGATCCTGGTTGGACCGTTGTCTTTGCGTTTCGGGCTGGTTATGCCGCGACCCATGCACGCCCCAGCCCCCGCCGCTCTGTTGCATTGGTAACAGAACAAATTCAAGTCGGCTAATCCACTTACCGAGCCTTGATATTGCCTCAGCAAAGCGTCCTCGTGGACGCGAAGCCCTAGTGTGTGGACTCTCGGGGGCGCGGATGCGCCCGCCCGGCGTCTGAGGGTAGCTTTAACGGGCCGCGACGGCGGCCCCGCGTCCTCGTGGACGCGAAGCCAAGGGCGCGGATGCGCCCGCCCGGCGTCTGAGGGCAGCCTTGATGAGTCACCATCAAGGCCCGATGGTATCAATCAATAGCCTCGCCAATATCACACGTTGTTATTGAGTCTTGGCGTTTTTTTTAATTCGCTGTCGATGTCCCTACAAAGTTGTATGATATCCGCCAAGGAAAGAACCGAATTCTCATCTGTTTGATGGCTTTGAATAAGACAAAGGGCGGAGCCGATAAGGTGCTTCCTTTGCTAATTGAATTATGCCAAAATTTATTGGGGTTGCAGAGCGCAGTGGCATGAATTTTGCTGATAGCTTTGCTAGTAGCGATGTCACTCTGCGGCGGGCTGAGAGGATTTTGCGATTGAACGCGGTGATTTGATCCCAGAGGCGTTTGGTCTAACAAACCAGAAAAAGAAAGGTCAATATCCATGGCCATACCCAAGAATGATTATCAGATATTGACGGGAATAGAACAGACATTTTCAGCCGACGATCTCATTGTTACTAAAACAAATAAAGCTGGAAAAATCATATATGCCAATAATATTTTCTTATCAATTAGCGGGTACTCCGAAGATGAAGTTATTGGCGTGCCGCACAATCTAATTAGGCACCCAGAAATGCCTCGGGCCATTTTTCGCCTTCTGTGGGAAACAATCGAATCTGGAGCCGAACTCTTTGCCTATGTAATTAATAGAACTAAATCTGGTGATCATTATTGGGTATTTGCTCATATTACTCCGAATTATAACATGAATGGAACGATTATTGGCTACCACTCAAGCCGTCGGGTAGCTCGGCCAACGGCTGTGGCAAAAATAAAGCCGATTTATCAAAAATTATTGATAGAAGAAACCCGTGGAACCCATTCTGAATTCGGCATTCAATCATCCTTCAAGATGTTACATGAAATTGTTAGAGATGGTGGATATGATGGATATGATCGATTTGTTCTTAGTCTATAAACCTTATTCTATTTAATAGTTATGTTAGAGAGGTGTGGTGTTCTCATGAAAGTCACCGTCAAAAATAAAACGATTCAAGAGCAAGCAAGATTTGCTGGATTTATCCTTATCAGTATTATGATTATATTTTTATTTGGGGCTGCGCTTGTCGCATGGTCTGGAGTGCGTTCGATTGATACGGTATCAACGGAACTGATTCGATCGCAAGATCAGTTTTTTCCGCTGCGTCGTTCGGTCGAAGCGTTAAAGCTGGACATGGTTCAGATTCGGATGATTTTTAGTGATCGTTCCGCGATGCGCGATGATGGCAACCTAAAGGACGGTTTGCGAACACTTGACGATCCGGTGGCCCGTTTTCAGGCTGATCTCGAAGCGGCCCTGGGGCTTTGTCGGCGGCTCGATTTGGATGCATTGATAGTCATATTGTCAGATATGAAAGCCGATTTTCCCGGTCATCTGGCCGAGGGTCAGGCTGTGGCTCGTGATTATGCCGTTGGGGGGCCAGAGATTGGCAATCAAAGACAACAAAATTTTAATAAATTAACCATCACTTTTGATGAGCGATGGGAAAAGGCCCAGCAAATCCTAGATAAATTCGCCGATGAACGCCGCCAAATATCGAAACATCAGATAAAATCAGCCAAAGATGGGGTTCTGAATGCCGGTTTAGGGATGATGGGCCTCGCGATTGGCGGCGTAATTGTGGTTGTGGTGGTCATGCGGCGACTTTTCGCGGCGGCAGCGATTGTTCGCCAAGCCGCTTGGATCATGGAAAAAGCGGCGCATGGTGACTTGAATGCGCGCATTATCAGGATCGACCGTACCGATGAAATTGGTAGCCTGTTGCATAATACCAATCGGTTATTGGATTTGACCGAAGTATTTGCCAAAGAAGCTGGGGCCGCAATGGCTTATGCCAGCAGAAAAAAATATTTTAGAAAGATTATAGAAGATGGTTTGCGGGGAGAATTTGTGACTCATGTTCGCCGCATCAACACGGTCATTGACGGTATGGCTGATCGTGATGCCGAGACTATTCGCTTTTCAGAAGAGCGGGTGATCCCGGTGATTGAAACCACAACAACACGAACCGTCGATCTCCGCCAAAGTGCGGCTACGCTCAATGATATTGCTCACCAAACCATTGAGCAATCCATGATTGTTGCGGCGGCAGCCGAACAAGCAACGGTCAATGTCCAAACGGTTGCGTCGGCGGCGGTGGAACTTTCAGCTTCGATTGACGAAATCATGCGGCAAGTCGAAGAATCATCCCGGCTGGCTGAAGAGGCTGTGGGTGAAGCAAAACGTACCAATCATACAGTAGATGGATTGCACATAGCCGCGCAGAAAATTGGCGATGTGGTGAAGCTCATTCACGATATCGCCTCTCAGACCAATCTATTAGCCTTAAATGCCACCATCGAAGCGGCACGGGCGGGTGAAGCAGGTAAGGGATTCGCTGTCGTTGCAAATGAAGTTAAAAATCTTGCCAATCAGACAGCACGGGCAACGGAAGAAATAACATCTCAAATCCAGCAAATGCAAAAAGTTACTGCTGAAACTGTCGCTGAAATCCAAGGCGTTGGGCAGATTATTACAAATATAAATGATAAAATTACATCTGTTGCCCATGCTGTTCATGCTCAAGGGGCGGCAACCGCAGAAATCTCACGAAATGTTCAAGAAGCCGCCATCGGGACTGGAGAAGTTGCACGGAACATTGTGGCTGTTACGAAAGGCGCCCGCGAGACCGAAGCCATGGCCAGTTTGGTTTTGAGTGCGTCGCAGCAATTGGGGGAAGAGGCCGGTTCTTTGCAACGGGATATGATGATGTTCGTGGATAAGGTGCGGGCGGCTTGATCTTGAACGGCTATCCTCCTCTTGATGCTGAAAAACGCAAACGCGCATCTGGGTTGTCCTTGAAGTCATGTTGGGAACGGCTCAGTTTCGGTCCTGGTTGGTGACGCGGATGCGTCGCCGCAAAGAGCTGAAAACGGGGGAAGGGATAAATGGTCGGTTTGACCCGAGACCGGGCCATGATGGCTCACCGTAGCGAAAAAGCCCGCGCCTGGGCTGGCCGGGGAAGCGCGCGAACGCTCGGGCGATCGGACTCGGGTGGTGGTCATTCCGGGATCGGCCATGCTGAAGGGCAGGACGACGTTCAAGGCGAGCTGGTGCGGCCCTCCTCGCGGTTGGATTGGGCTCGGCGGGTTGGGCTGTTGTTGGGCATCGTGCTTTTGGTGGCGGTGGGCGGCGCTGTTTGGCAATGGTGGCGGGTGCCAGGGCCAATGACCGGGCATTCGGTGGTTGTGATCTGGCATCAGCCCGGACAAGAGATATCGAGGATTTCGTTTGTTGATCGGGACGAATGGCAGAATTTTGTTGCCTCACAACAGGCCAATCATCTTAAAACTCGGCAAATGATTCTGGATCAAGCACGAGCCGAGATGGAAGTCGGAGTTCATCCGCTCTTTGATGATATGAAGGGACGGATTAAAGACTACACGAGCTGGTTCTATTTCTTCCCGACGACGTACCGCATGGCTTTTGCCGCAGGTATCGCGGCGTTATCCCAGGACGCCAATGACCAACGCTCCACCGAGCAGGCGGCCACCGAGGCCATCAATCAATTGTTGCAATCCCGCTTTGTTGAAGTGGTGGTGACGCCCGAGCATTTCGGCCCTGCCGTCGAAGAGAAGGCACGGGGGGTGCTTCAGCACGCCATCGCCAGCGAACTGACCGCCGCCGAGGCGCAAAATCAGACCCTTGCGACATTCATGGGCCAGCATGGTCATGCCGCCGATGGCGGCGCCACCGGCATTGGCGGCGATCAGGTGACGCCAGTGGTGCTTTCGTGGGAGGCTTTGGGACGTCCGGCGTCTGCCTCGTCCATGGCGGCGCCACCGGATGCCAATCAACTGATGAAGGGCGACCCTGCTTTTAAAGAGTTAACGTCGTCGGTTGGGGCTGAAGGCACTATGCTGGTGGCGCGGCAGGTGGCGCGGCGGGTGACGCAAGTCGCCGTCAACAGAAGCACCAACGCAACTCTCATGCCGATGTTGGCCGGGGGGGTATTGGGGCCGGCGGAAGTGGTGGTGGCGCCACTGTTAGGGATTGCCGCCTTTGGGATGGGCATTGGCGCCGAGTTGGGGACGGTCAAACTGCGGCAAGCCGTGGAAGGGCCGGCATTGACCGCTGTTTCCGAATCTGTGGTGGATCACCTGAAAGAGAGCCAGACCCGAACGATTTCTGATGCTGTGGTTAAACGGGTGGATGATTGGCTTGGGGGGTAAAGCCTTCATTTTGGCGAGCCCGTCTCGGGAGCCGCAACCCGTCGAGGACATCGCCCGTTATGTGGGGATGTCCCAAAGTCGCTTAAATGAGGTGTTTAAAGATTTATTTGGGGCGCCAGTTTTAACCTCTATAACCCAGTGGCGCCTCGACATGGCTCGCGATCTGCTGCGGGAGGGCCATATGTCGATTAAGGAAATGGCTTCTTTGTTGGGCTATGCCCATGTCGGCAGTTTGGGATTGCTCCGGCGAACTATCGGCGCTCGGTCATTACAACGCATGCCGGCATCTCGTTATAGCGATCGCAGGCATTTCTGACCTTTCATACCATCGAGCCTTGATGGTGACTCATCAAGGCTGCCCTCAGACGCCGGGCGGGCGCATCCGCGCCCTTGGCTTCGCGCGCATGGGCGCGCGGGGCCGCCGTCGCGGCCCGATAGCAGGATACGTATATACCATGCTGCCCTCAGACGCCGGGCGGGCACATCCGCGCCCCCTAGAGTCCACACACTGGGGCTTCGCGTCCACGAGGACGCAGGGCCGCGCCGTCGCGGCCCGAGGACCGACGATGTGTCAGTATCAGGGCTCGCCGGTATCAGATAAAACAACTATATTAATATGTGCAATCATTCCAATTAGACCACTAATCTGGTAGAAATATATTGACGGTGGTTCGGCGGTGTGGCATAAACCGAGGACAGGGCGAGGCCGGTGATCCGCCGGCCCACGCCGACATGCAGACCTCAACAGAGACTCCCCGAATGTCCGTCCTCCTTCGCTCGTGCCTGTGTCCGCACCGAATGCCGGTAACGTGTCCGGCCGATTGTCGGTCCTGACGTCCGCCGTCTGGCCAGGACATTCGCCTTCGTACCCCATGTTCGATTGTACGGGCCGCGCCGATGGGCGCCCTCCCAGGAGAATCTGTTATGTCCGCATCCCATGCCTTCGCCATTGAAGTTCACGGACGGTCCGCCGGTATCGTTGTCGCCGAGCGCGGCGGATTCATGTTCTTTGCCGCCGAACGCACGTTTCAGACTCTGGAGCGGCGGGTATTCCGGCATGTCGCCCATGCCGAGCGGGCCGCGCGCCAAGCATTAGCCGAGCATGACAAGCGTCACCGGCATTAATCGGCTTTAAAAGAATCGCTGCGCCATGAGCCAGGCCGGCGGGATAGGCTTGGTCATGGCCGGCGTTGGGCTGGGCAGGCGATGAAGCGGTCAAGTTGCAGCGTTTCGCCGCGCGAGGTGAAGGTGAGGCATCGGCTGAAGTCAGTATCGAGCCGGAACCGCTTCAAGGTTTCGAGGTCGAGGTCGTAGAAAGTACGCTCGTTAACCTCCAGCACCGTTGGCGACACGCCCACCACCATTATGGGGCCGGTATGGTCGGCCAGCAGCCGCTCGGCTTGTCGGCCTAGACCCACTTCGGGATCCAGCACGATATTGCCGGTGAGGCGCACGAAGCGGTCAGAGGGCGGAAAGAACGGAACCAAATAGCTGGCGGCCCGGCCATTAACCATGACGAACACGGTGTTGGGCGCCATCAGCGGCGGTGGCACATCCAGCCCGAACCAACTGCGTCCATACGCGACCCGTTCCCAATCGCTGGGCCGGGTCCAGGTCACCGCCAGCAGCGCTGCCAGCGTCAGGGCTGCAACCCGATGCCGGGGGCGGGGTAGGATCGCTAGAATCACCAGCGCCATCGCCAGCCCGCTCAACAGATCGATGGTGACGAAATAACGCTGATAACCGAAGAATGCCATCCAAGCGGCAAATCCCGTCAGGAAAAAGACCATCAGCACCAGCCGATTACGGTCCTCGGCCCCGGCCAGCCACGGCCATTGTGCGAGCCGTGGCCAGGTCACGAACGCGCGCAAAAGCACCGTTATCGCCGCCACCCCCAGCCCGATTTCCAGCAACAGCCCGCGAGGGTCGCGGAACGGTACTTCCGAAGTCAGGCGCGCCACACAAAACCAGTCCCGGCCCCAGACGGTAAGACAATGGGGACCGGGATGGGTGAAGCCATGATCGTAGAGGAAAGCCCATAACACCGGTATCGACAGCGCCTCGCCCCAGGACTGGGGGACGAAAGTCGCGGCTGCGAACGGTACCGGCGGGTAATAGGGTGATTTGAAGAGATCGTTGAAATACGGAAAAAAGGGATTGCCATAGTGCTGCCACAGCACCCAGGCTGGTGGCCCATCACCCGCAAGAAAGCCGATCCCAATCCCCAGCAGGCCTGCCGGCGCTATTCGCAGTAATGTCACTGGTAGGCGGCGGCAGAGCAGTAACCCTATCGCCAGACCCGGCAGAAAGAGGCTGTGAGTTAGCTTTAGCCCCACCGCCAGCCCGACCAATATCCCGATGCCGAGGCTGATCAACGGCAGGCGCCGGTCGCGATCATCAAGGTCGAAACTGTGAAGGGCCAGCAGCAGCCCGGCCAGCAGCGGCAGGCAACTGGTGTTGTCAATAAAGGTCGTGCCAAGTTCAGAGAGCGGTGTCGCAGCCGTAAAACCGATGATCGCAGCAGGTAGCACTAGCGCGTGGCGCGTGGCGCGGGAGCCTCCTCGAATCAGCCGCCAGCCGATCAGGTAAATCAGCACAAAATTGAGAGACGCCAACGCTCCCATCAACGCCCCCGCCGCCATCGGCGGCAGATGCATGATCGCCAGATAATAGGGAATGTGCGGGAACGGGTTCGACCATGTTTGAACCTGCCCTGGCTCTACGTCCAATCCGATCCGGTCGTGCAGCCAAGCAAAGGAGGCATAGACATGGTAGTTGCGCTGGTCCCAGTTTCGGTCCTGTCCCGAACCTATCGCCCACGCCATGGAAAAGGCGAGCCCGGCCAGTGCGACCACCGCCAGTTCGCCCCAAGTGAGCCTATCCCCATCAGCGATCCTGGCTCGCGGGTTGGCCGCAGCGATGGTCGCCAGCAACCGGCGGAGGCCCCACACCACCAGTAGCATGAACGGTCCCAGGAACAGTTCTGGCACCATCCGCACTGGAGTCGAAAGGCGATAACTGCGACCGTTGGCCCGTGGGTCGCTGTTGTCGGAGGTTGAAAAGCCGAGCGCACGACCACCCGCGTCGTCCAGGCAGCGAAAAGAATAGACACCGGCCCCATCGGCGTGGAGACGGTCGTCAATAGCATGGGCCGGTCCCAGCCGCCGGCCATCCTCGGTGAGCACGGCTTCCGACGACAGGTCTGCGATCACGTTTCCCGAGATACTGTCGCAACGGCTGGCGAAGAGGCCCAGCGTGGTTAACGGCGTGTCGACCGCCACTGTAACCCACAACTGCCCAGGTCCGCGAATGATCTGGCTGGGGTCAAGTGTCCGTTCCGTTACCACGAGGCCAGCGTAAGAGAGGATGCCGAGCGTGGTCACAAGTACGATGACGAGCCGCACCGGCCACCACAGGCCGGTGCGGATCCGCGTCAGCGGTAGACGAAGCTTCGACATAAGGGCCTCTGGTTGAAGGGGACGCAGTCACGGCCTGATACCGGCGTGTGTTTTTGTCATAGCTCGCCGGTACGACGTCCTTCTCGCCCCGAAGGACGAGGGTTCCTGCTTCGACGGGCCGCTGAGTGCGGTGCCCTTCCACAGGCTTCACCGCGCTGTCCGCGCGCCGTTCCCGACGTTGTTCCAGCGCCAGATTGTACACAAAGCGGCACGCGCCCGCGACCTGCGCCATCTGAGCGGACGGCTCTGGCGTCGGATACAGGCGGAACCGTGCGGCCTTGTGCTCGATCATGCACTGAGCTGAACATACATTGTGGGGGTACCGTGGACTTCACGACTCATATCGGCGTAGACGCACCCCTGTGCCCATCTCCGGCCTGAACGTTGGGGATGGGGGCGCCTTAAAGTTTCAGATCAATATCGAGATGGCTAGGGATCGTTGCGGTGGGCCAGGGGGTGCCGACGTCCTCGATCAGACAGCGCCAGTGCGGCGCGAGCAGGTGAATGACGGCATCATTGCCGGCAAAGAGCACATGAAGGCCGTCTTCCGCCGGAGTCATGGTCAAGAAATTCAGCAGCCGTCCCCGGTCCAACAAATCGATCCCGCGCCGTCGCACCGCCGTAACTCCCAGGACCGAGACCGCGCAAAAGGTCCGCTCGAATGAGGGACGGCCTTGGGGCTGGCCATCGGGGCCAACGGCTTCCCATTTGAACCGATTGACCACCATGACAAAGCGTTGCTGGTCGGGCCAATACGCAATATCGGTCAACGACACGATGGCATCTTGGAGGCACGCCGCAACAATTTTAAGATCTTCGGCGTCTTCGGCTTTGAGTTTGACGATGGAGGAGGGGGCGGTCTCGGTGGTCATCCTTCTGCCTTGATTCGTTCCACCGAAGCTCCGCAGGCGGAGAGCTTTTCCTCCAGCCGGTCATAGCCCCGATCAAGATGATAAACGCGGTTTAGCTCGGTGGTTCCCTCGGCAACCAGTCCGGCCAACACCAGCGATACGGAAGCCCGCAGATCGGTGGCCATGACCGGGGCTCCAGTCAGGCGGTCCACGCCACGGACCAGGGCTGACGCTTGGTGAACGGTGATGTTGGCGCCCATGCGCAGTAATTCGGGAACATGCATGAAGCGGTTCTCGAAGATCGTTTCGGTGATCATCGCCGCACCCCGTGCCGTACACATGACAGCCATCATCTGGGCTTGCAGGTCGGTGGGAAAGCCTGGGAAAGGCTCGGTCATGACGTCCACCCCGATCAAGGCGCCGTTGGTCCGGGACACCACCACGCCGGTTGGGGTTTCGGTGAACTCTACCCCGGCGTTGGTCAGGACTTTGGCAACCGCGAGGATCAAGTCAAGGCGGGTATTCAGGAGTTCAATCCGACCTCCGGTAATTGCCGCCGCCATGGCATAGGTGCCGGCTTCGATACGATCAGAGACGATGGCGTGACGTCCCCCCGAAAGCCGATCGCGGCCCCGGATGCGTAGGCGATCGGTGCCGATGCCTTCGATATCGGCGCCCATCATGCGTAAACAATGGGCCAGATCCACCACCTCAGGCTCACGGGCGGCATTAATCAGCTCGGTGTCGCCCCGTGCCAGCGTGGCTGCCATCAACAAATTTTCGGTTGCACCCACCGAAACCATCGGAAAAACAATGGTGGCGCCGCTCAGTCCATTGGGGGCTTCGGCCTCGATATAGCCGCCCACCAAGTCGATGGTGGCGCCCATCTGGCGCAATCCAGAGATGTGCAAATCCACCGGGCGGGTTCCGATGGCGCAGCCGCCGGGCAACGAAACCCGTGCCCGACCGCAGCGGGCGAGCAATGGACCTAACACCAGCACACTGGCGCGCATTTTCCGCACAACGTCGTAAGGCGCGGTGGTGCTGGTGACGGCGGCGGTGGTGAGGCGCATTTCGCCAGCATAACCGGCCCCGGCGTTGGGATGATCGTCCCGATGGACTTCCACGCCGTGCTGGGCCAGCAACGTGGCCATGGTCGCGATGTCCACCAGACGCGGGACATTGGTTAGCGTCAGTGTTTGGTCGGTCAGCAGGGTTGTGGCCATCAAGGGCAAGGCCGCATTCTTGGCACCGCTGATCGGAATGGTGCCGATCAGCGGTCTGCCGCCTCGGATGCGAATCCTATCCATCGCCGCGATCCTTCCTGGGGCTTGCGGTCAAAACAATCCGATACCGGGGGTTACAAGCGCGGCAGCGTGACGCCGCGTTGATTCATGTATTTGCCGGCGCGGTCAGCGTAAGAGACCTCGCAAGGGCTGTCGCCCTTGAGAAACAGGAATTGGCTCAGTCCCTCGTTGGCGTAAACGCGGGCTGGCAGTGGTGTGGTATTGGAAATTTCCAACGTCACATAGCCCTCCCATCCAGGTTCCAGGGGGGTCACGTTGACAATCAGGCCACAGCGGGCATAGGTCGATTTGCCCAGGCAGATGACCAGAACGTCCCGTGGGATTCGAAAATACTCCACCGAACGACCCAGCGCGAAACTGTTAGGCGGGATGACGCAAACGTCGGTGACCCGATCGACAAACCCCTGTTCCGAAAAATTCTTGGGATCGACCACCGCATTGTCGACGTTGGTGAATATCTTGAACTCGTTGGCGACCCGAGCGTCGTAGCCATAGGACGACAAGCCATAGGAAATGACTCCGTCGGCGCTTTGGCGTTCGACGAACGGTTCGATCATCCCGTGCGTCCGCGCCATCTCGCGAATCCAACTGTCGGGCATGATCGGCATGGGCTGTGTTCCTACGGCAAGGTTTTTCGAGCGTGGTTTTAACCGTGTCTGTCGCCAGGAGCAAGGCTACCCTGGCCTTGGTCGTTATCTGGTGGATTTTGGCGGCCTCGGGCCTGAGCCTTGCGCTTTTTGAGGTTATCACGCAAGGCCGTCGCTTGTCGGCGCAACCGATCTTCCCGGCCCGGTCCCGATGATGGGGGCGCCGAACTGCCGGGCTTTTTTTCAGACTCTGACATCAATGATCGGCCCGATGCAGCAGGTCGCCCAGTCCGGTTTCATAGGCTAACCCAGCAGCGGTCACCACCAACTGTCCAGACGGATGGTTATTCCTGATCAAGTCTTTACGCGCCAACGCGGTCCAAACGGCGGGATTGGCAAGGCCGGTTGCATTGCGGCTGGCCACCACCGCGTCACCCAGATGGAAATGATCGCCATGGGGATGGGGGAGATCGTCGATGACCACAGCGCCAGGTTCGTCGGTTGCGGGGGTGGCGTGATTCTCAAGGGCAGCCAGGGCTTGGAACAAGGTCAGCGTTTTGAGTTGAAGGGCATTCAGGCCGAGGGGGTTTTTCTTGTTGGGCGGCATGGGGAAAGTCCTCTTCTGGCGCCCATGGAGATGGGGCTGTTTTTGTGGGCGGGCACTGGCTTTCTTGACCGTCTTGATCGGAAACCATCCAGGTCTGTCTTCCTTACGGTGCCTTGACTGGCGTCCCCGGCGTCACTTCGAACCGCACCGTCGGCGATTCCTGGTTTGTGACCGGGTCATGAAGGGACAAACTCACCTGCCCAGGAGTTGTCAGCAAGGAACTCGGGATCATCGTCGTGACGACCTTTTGGTTGGTATCCGTAACCGAAGCCAGGGGTTGGCCATTCCACAAGACCGTCATGTCTGGATGAACGTGTGTTGCTTTTAGCCACAGCGGCAAGGGTTGAGAGAGACCTGCCGGTGCGCTTCTGGGGTCGAAGCCAACCACAATCACCGCAGTGGGAGATGAAGGCTGTTCCTTAATCCGTGTCAATGTTTTGCCGTCCGCTTCTTGACGGTAAATCAGGTGGGGTTGGGGAACGCTGGGGTCCGGCAGATAATCGGCTTGGGTGACCACTCTGAAATAGCGAAGAGTCGGGGACATCAACGCTTTTAATTGGGCTTGATATAAACCCGACGGTGACAGGGGCGGATCCACCAGATATTGAAGGAGATCGGCTTTGGTCTGATCGGCAGCGATCAGGGTTAAAGCGGCGATGGCTTCGCCTCGATGGGGTGTCATCACCTGATCGATGATCGCTTGGTTTTGGTTGGCAACCCCTCGCCAGACCAGGGCGTTGACGTTGCCGGCATGGGCAATGCCATTGACGACGGTTACCGCCAACACAGGCAACCAGGCCGCCGCCAGCCATCGCCGGTAGGGTCCAGCCCGGTCCACGCACAGTCCTAACAGTAGGGCACAGGCCGCCAGAGGCTCAAAGTCGTAATAAATCTGCTCGTTCTGAATCAGAAAGCTCGGCAGCAGCATAGCTCCGGCCCAGGCCACCGCGAACAACCCCAAAGGCCGCGCCCGTAGTCCCAGAACCACCGTCACCAGCATTAACGCGCCGCCCAAGAGGGCAAAACCGATTCGGAAATCATACTGCATCGATGGGGACAGGCCGAGCCAGGATGACAAGTCTCCTTGCCCTGTGACCACCGGATCGCTGAAGGAGAGATTGAGCAGAACTCCGATAAAGGTTCCCGATAACCGCACAATCCGATCAAAATCAACATGCAGGGCATAAGCCGGATAATTGGCCCCATTTCCCAGGCCGGGCACTCCAACCACGTCAATTCGAATAATAAAATACAGAGCAACCAAGGCAACAAACGGCAGGAACTGCAAAATAGCGCGTCGTATCCAGGGGGTGCCGGTTTCTCGTGCCTGAAAACCGATCAAGACTGCCAAGGCAAAGAGAAACATGACATTGGCGTCGCGGGAAAAGGTGCTGAATAAAAAGAACAACAGCGCTCCAAGATAATTCCACCAGCCACCTTGTTGATAATAGCGTAATAAAAATAACAGAGTGGCCAAGCCATAGGTCAGAGCGCCGATATTGTCGATGCAGTTGATATAGCCAACAATTGTCAATTGGATGCCGGACCCTAAAAACAGCACCAATCCCAGTCCTCGCGCTACGGGGGATTCGGTCAGGCGCAAAAGGACTCGATGCAGCAGCAGGGCCAGGACCAAAAGACCGACAAAGTTGCGGAGATGGTGAATGAAGGGATCAAAGGGCAGGACAAGCTGGGTTCCGATGCTCCAGGCCACCGCCGCAGGTCGCAAAAATGGACCAAAAGGCGTAAAAATCGCTTTTAAAAAATCACCATTGGCTGATAAATACAAAGACCGCGTGATGAAGTCTTCACCAAAAAACTGACCATTGAAGGCTGAATAGCTTACGGCCAGCAATAGGGCGGTTCCTGCGACCACCACAACTATGCTTTCCCACGCGCGCGTCCAGATCAAGAGGCTTGCAGGCACTAAAAAGCGCGACGATCTCGTCGCACAAGATGGAAGGGTACTCTCGGTCATCCTGCTGAATCCGGCGATCTATATTGGGGGGAGGATGGGATTATTTCGATCACCGGAGAGCGCCCGGATTGGCGCTCTCCGCCAATCCTCACGGTGTTTCGGACAGCAATTTGCGTTCAGGCGCACCTGGCGGCAGCTTGTGGGCGATCCCCATGTGACAACTGATGCAGGTCACGCCGCGTTCGGCGGCCAACTGGTGCTGCCGGGCGGCTAATCCTTCCTGGGCCGTTGCGCTCATGGCATCGTAGCTATGGCAATTCCGGCACTCCCGAGAATCAGACTCGCGCATGGAGGCCCAAACATCTTCGGCCATGGCCAGCCGTTTGGCCTCGTATTGGGCGCGGGTATCAAGAGAACCCGCCAAATGATGAAACATTTCGTTGGTGACATAGACCTTTGTTGTCACCTTATGCAGCCACTCGCGCGGAACATGGCAGTCATAGCAGGTGGCCTTGACGCCGGACGCATTGGCAAAATGCTTCGTCTGTTGTACCTCGGGCAAGGTATATTGGGAATGCTCGTGGCACGAGAGGCAGAAAGTATCCGTGTTTGATAATTCGATAGCCCAATGGAACCCACCCCAAAATACGATGCCCAGGCCAAAGCCGTACAATAAAATCGCGCCCAGAGAAAAGTGAGCCGAAGGCCTGCTGAACAGCCGCCAAACGCGCGCCCTGATGCTTGGGGTTTTCATTGCCGGATGCTCAGTCATGATCTCCCCCTGTCGCGCCCATTTCCGCCGATCAACCCGTCACGGGCTAGCCGGCGCCTCACGGACGGGCCAACCGATGCCGATCTCGGCGCCCCCCGCCGATCATCGCGCGCTGGCTGGACTTTACAGGGACTTGCTGGCGACGCAAAGCCTGACGTGTCTCCGCGTCCGGCTGACATCACATCGACCCTGTCTCTTCGACCGAACGCACCCGCTGTGCTGGTAAAATCACCTGGGCCGTGGTCCCAACACCAACGATACTCTCTAGGATCAACGCGCCGCCGTGGAGTTCAACCAGCTTCTTGGACAGCGGTAGCCCCAATCCGACGCCTCCCTGTTTACGGGCATGAACCGGCTCAACCTGCCCAAACGGCGTCATGACCTTGGACATATCATGATCAGCGATGCCGATTCCGGTATCGGCGATGGCGATTCGCAAAGAGCCGTCGGCCTCAAGGGTCACTTCGACTCGGATGGCCCCGCCTTCCTTGGTAAATTTGATGGCGTTGACCACCAGATTCACCAACACCTGTTTAATCTTCAGTTCGTCGCAGCGCACGATTGGAGCCGGCTCCGGCACCTCACTGGATAGGACAAGCTGTTTAGAGGATGCCCGGTCACGGACCAGCGCCAGCACGGCTGCGACCAGGGCTCCCATATCGGCGTCAGCTTCGGCCAGCACTTGACGACCGGCCTCGACCACCGAAAGGTCGAGCAGGTCGTTGACGATGCCCAACAGCAATGTGCCTGCGTTACGAATGTTATTGATATATTCCAGTTGCTTGACCGTGAGTGCGCCAAAAATCCCCAGCCCCAGAGCCTCGGCATAGCCGATGACGCCATTCAACGGCGTTCGCAATTCGTGGCTCATATTGGCCAGAAAATCGCTCTTGGCCCGGTTGGCGGCTTCGGCGTGGTACAACGCTTGTGCGAGCTGTTCTGCCACGGCCTTTTGCTCGGTCACATCCCGAGCCACCGCATAGACCAATTGATCCTTGGGAAAGGCGTTCCAACTGAACCAGCGATAGGCGCCGCCTTTCCGTCGGATCCGGTTTTCAAAGGCCAGCATGGGTCGGTTTTTCGCCAAGGCCTGCAACTCTTCTAATGTTGCCTCGACATCATCTGGATGAACGAAATCGATGATCCGGGTGGCCAGCAGTTCGGACTCGCTGTAGCCTAAATTCCTGACCACGGCCGGATTGACGCGACGAAAATAGCCATCGGTGGTCGAGATACTCAACATATCGATGGACAGATCAAAGAGCTGATCCCGTTCCTCTTCGGCGTTCCGTCGCTCGGACATTTCCCGTTGGAGCGAATCGTTGGCGCGTTTCAGGGCCCCGATTTGCTGTTCAATCACTACGGCCTGGGATGCCAACTGTCGGGTTTGGGAAATCTGCCGAAACGCGGCGTAGAGCGTCATCAACAGAAACAGGGTCAGTAGCGTTGCCCATCCCACTGCCACCGCGAAAAAATGCCCAAGAGCATCATCTCGGCGCATGGAGACTTCCAGCACCAAGGGCCAGGGGCTCATGACCCGGTAGGCCACGATCCGATCACTGGTGGGATCGACTACGGAAGGAGCTTGAACCACATCAAGAGTGGCTCGGGGTAAAAAATCGCGAAAAAGCGGCTGATTGGCCACCGAACGGCCAATTTGGGTGAAGTCAAACGGAAAGACCGAGACCACTTGACCTTCTTGGTGAAGCAGGACTTCCAGCTTATGAGGGCCGGCATCAATCGATGAAAAGAGCTTGGCGATATATCTAAGGTCCATTGAAGCCACGATGACCGCAAGCAGATTGCCTTTATCATCGCGAACGGCCCTGGAAATCGGCATCAACCAGGAATTATCAACGCGCGAGCGGATCGGCCCGCCAATGAACAACTCTCCTTCACCGACCGTGCCATCGGGGACCACCGCCCGATGGGCGGTGAAATAGGCGCGGTCAGACACGTCGATGCCGACCGAAAGGCGTTCAGCCCGCGACTCTGCAATGACGACGCCACGCGGATTGACCACCAGCAAGGCTCGAGTTGCGGGCAGGTCATGGTCCATGGTGAACAGAAATTCGCTGAGATTATGCTCGCTGACGCCTCCGGTGCGAATCCGCTCGCCGATCGCCCGCATCAGGCTTTCCAGGCTGGAAATGGCCAGCTTGATGTTCTGCTCCGAGGCAGCGATGTCGCTTTCAACCCGCCGCTCGGCATCCTTGACGTAAAGATTATATTCAGAATAGGCCGCGAATCCCGAAAGCCCGATCAGCGCAAGCAGCACCGCCACCACCGCGAAGGCGATGGAGCGAACGATCTGCTCACCTTGTTTAACCGCAGATTCTCCCTCCCCGGCCACCGACAGCGGACGGGCCAGGGCGCTATCCTCGCGTCGTGACCGGATCGTACCCATGCAACACCAGGCAGAGCGGGCGCCAAAGCCCCCGCAGTCCTACGACAATCCCGATTTGGCGCGGAGGAATCAATAAGAATGACACACCCAGGGGGGCGGACTGCCGTAAAACGGTTGCGCCGACTCCATCGCCTAGCTGTCCCTGTGCAGCATGCCCCACCGCCTTCGGGCGGTTTGCGCGTCCACCCAGCGCCGGGCCTCTGCAAAAGCATCGACTTGAGGGTTCCTGGTTTGGTTTCGTCGGATAGTTGATGATAGGCTACTATCATACCCTCGAGCCTTGATGTTGACTCATCAAGGCTGCCCTCAGACGCCGGGCGGGCGCATCCGCGCCCTTGGCTTCGCGCGCATGGGCGCGCGGGGCCGTCGTCGCGGCCCGATACCGGCAGTGTGTCATCGTTATAG
>CAIXKV010000241.1 GCA_903920145.1 uncultured Rhodospirillales bacterium | reverse complement strand
TGGTGATGCCGGGAGACAAGATCGCGATGCAGATCGAGTTGATCGCGCCCATCGCCATGGATGACGGCCTGCGCTTCGCCATTCGCGAAGGCGGTCGCACCGTTGGCGCCGGCGTCGTCGCTCAGATCGTGAAGTAAGGCGGACCGTTTCCGGGTCGCCGCCTCTCGGGGCGGTGATCTGGTCGGCCCGAAAGGGTTGGGTTTCGAGTGAATTGGGTTTAGGACACATGGACAGCCAGAATATTCGCATTCGCCTGAAGGCGTTCGATCATCGTGTGCTCGATCAGTCGACCAGCGAGATCGTAAGCACGGCCAAGCGGACCGGGGCGCGGGTGCGGGGGCCGATCCCGTTGCCGACCCAGTTCGAAAAGTTTACCGTCAATCGCAGCCCGCATGTCGACAAGAAATCGCGCGAACAGTTCGAAATCCGCACCCATAAGCGGTTGCTGGATATTGTCGATCCGACGCCGCAAACCGTTGATGCGCTGATGAAGCTGGATCTGGCGGCGGGCGTTGATGTTGAGATTAAGCTCTGACGGTTAATTCGGTTTATAGAGGCCAGGGCGAGCCTTGAGGGGTGAGAAGAACATGCGATCCGGTCTGATCGCGCAGAAGGTCGGCATGACCCGCGTCTTCACCGACGAGGGCGAACATGTCCCGGTCACTGTGCTGAAAATCGATAACTGCCAGGTCGTGGCCCTGCGCACCGAAGAGACCGACGGCTATACGGCGGTTCAGCTCGGCGTCGGCACGGCTAAGGTTAAAAATGTAACCAAGCCGATGCGTGGCCATTACGCCAAGGCGAAGGTTGAGCCCAAGCGCAAGCTTGCCGAGTTTCGGGTCAGTCCCGAGGCGCTGTTGGAGGTGGGGGCCGAGTTGACGGCAGCCCATTTCGTTGCGGGTCAGTTCGTTGACGTGACCGGCACCAGCATCGGTAAAGGGTTCGCCGGCGGTATGAAACGGTGGAATTTTGGTGGTCTGCGGGCAACTCACGGCGTGTCGGTATCGCACCGCTCGCTGGGTTCGACCGGCAATCGCCAAGACCCAGGCAAGACCTTTAAGAACAAGAAGATGGCCGGGCATCTGGGGGCCGAGCGGGTCACTACGCTCAATCTCAAGGTGGTCCAGGTCGATAGCGACCAGGGTTTGATCGTGCTTAAGGGCGCCGTGCCCGGAGCCGAAGGCGGTTACGTTCTGATCCGCGATGCGGTGAAGCGTAAGGCGCCTGCCGATCTGCCCTTTCCTGCCGGCCTTCGCGCCGCCGGAAGCGCCACCGTCAGCCAGGAGACTGCGCCATGAAGACGGCGGTTCGCAATCTGGATAATCAGGAAGTCGGCGAGATTGAACTCGACGATGCTATCTTCGCGTTGCCGGCACGTCCGGACTTGTTGGCGCGGGCCGTCAATTGGCAGCTTGCCAAGCGTCGGGCCGGGACTCATAAGACCAAGTGCATTGGCGACATCAGCGGGACCACCAAGAAGCCCTATCGTCAAAAGGGCACAGGGCGGGCTCGTCAAGGTTCGTTGCGTTCGCCCCAGTTCCGGGGTGGCGCGGTGATCTTCGGCCCGGTTGTGCGCAGTCATGCCCATGACCTGACCAAGAAAGTTCGCAAGCTGGCGCTGAAGACCGCGCTGGCGTCCAAGCAGGCCGAGGGCAAGCTGATCGTGTTGGAAGCCGCTGTTGCGGCAACCCACAAGACCAAGGAACTGGCGGCACGGTTGAAGGAATTCGGTTTCAAGTCGGCGTTGATCATTGACGGCGCCAATCTGGACGAGAATTTCGCGCGGGCGGCGGGAAACATTCCGCTGGTCGATGTGTTGCCGGAGCAGGGCGCCAATGTTTATGACATTCTGCGCCGTGACACCCTGTTCTTGACGCGCAATGCCGTCGAGCAGCTGGAGGCCCGACTGAAATGAGCAAGCCGAGCAAGGCCGCAGCGCCGTTGCCGCGGGAGCGGATGTACGACGTGATTTTGGCCCCGGTGATTACCGAAAAGGCAACCAACATCACCGAACACAATCAGGTGACGTTTAAGGTGCCGATGGACGCCACCAAGCCGGAGATCAAGGCGGCTGTGGAGGGGTTGTTTGAAGTCAAGGTGATGGCCGTCAACACGATCGTGCAAAAGGGTAAAACCAAGCGCTTCCGTGGTATTTTGGGCCGGCGACCGGACAGCAAGAAAGCCGTGGTGACCCTGGCGAAGGGCCACCGCATCGATGTAACGACCGGCGTCTAAGGACGGAGGGGCCGAGGGATGGCACTGAAACAGTTCAATCCGGTCACGCCGTCGCTGCGCCAGCTCGTCCAAGTGGACCGCTCGGAGCTGTGGCACGGTAAGCCGCTGAAAGCATTGACCCAGGGCCTGACCGGTTCGGGTGGACGGAATAACACCGGTCGGGTTACGGCCCGGCGAATGGGTGGTGGTCACAAGCGGGTGTATCGACTCGTCGATTTCAAGCGACGCAAGTTTGATGTGCCGGCGGTGGTCGAGCGCCTGGAATATGACCCCAATCGGACCGCCTTTATCGCTTTGGTGCGCTATCAAGACGGTGTGTTGAGCTATATTCTGGCGCCACAGCGGTTGAAGATTGGCGACTCCGTTGTGTCGGGCGAGAAGGTTGACGTGAAGCCGGGCAACGCAATGCCGTTGCGCAGCATTCCGGTCGGCACGATCGTTCACAATGTCGAGCTTAAGGCCGGGAAAGGTGGGCAGCTTGCTCGCTCTGCTGGAACCTATGTGCAGTTGGTCGGGCGCGACGCCGGCTATGCCCAGCTCAAGTTGAGTTCGGGTGAAGTTCGTATCGTCCGAGGCGAGTGTATGGCCACCATCGGGGCGGTTTCCAATCCCGACCAAGCCAACATCAATCTGGGCAAAGCCGGGCGTAATCGCTGGCTGGGACGTCGGCCTGCGGTTCGTGGTGTCGCCATGAACCCCATCGATCACCCGCATGGTGGTGGTGAGGGTCGGACCTCTGGTGGCCGGCATCCGGTTACGCCGTGGGGCAAGCCGACCAAGGGCAAGAAGACGCGGAACAACAAGAAGACGGATCGGCTGATTGTGCGCCGCCGTCAGCAGAAGTAAGGAGTAGGCACCTTGGCCCGTTCAGTTTGGAAGGGACCGTTCGTCGACGGCTATCTGCTGAAGAAGGCGGACAAGGCGCGGGGCAGCGGGCGAAATGAGATCGTTAAGATCTGGTCTCGCCGCTCTACGATCTTGCCTCAGTTCGTCGGCCTAACCTTCGGTGTCTACAACGGCCATAAGTTCCTGCCCGTGATGGTCACGGAGAACATGATCGGTCACAAGTTCGGTGAATTCTCACCGACCCGGACCTACTACGGCCACGCGGCCGACAAGAAGGCCAAGAGGAAGTAGCCATGGGCCAGTCCGCCAATTCCCCGCGCGTCGCCGAAAATGAGGCGTGGGCACGCGCCTCGCAAATTCGCAGCAGTGCTCGCAAGCTCAACCTTGTGGCCCAGTTGATCCGCGGCAAGGATGCGAGCCGCGCGCTCGCGGACTTGGCCTTCTCGCGGCGGCGAATTGCGCTTGATGTGCGCAAGGTGTTGCAAGCGGCGATTGCGAACGCCGAAAACAATCATCAGCTCGACGTGGATCGGCTTTATGTGGCGGAAGCCACGGTTGGTCGGGCCATGGTGATGAAGCGGTTTCACGCTCGTGCTCGGGGTCGAGGGGCTCGGATCGAGAAGCCGTTCAGTAACCTGACCGTGATCGTGCGCGAACGCCAAGAGCCGGTGGCCGCGACCTCCGGCGAGGACAAGTAACATGGGTCAAAAAATCAATCCGATCGGGTTGCGCGTTGGCATCAACCGGACCTGGGATAGCCGCTGGTTCGCGGGCCGGGATTATGCCAAGCTGTTGCATCAAGACCTGAAGTTGCGTAATCACCTCCTGGGCAGCTTGCAGCAGGCTGGCTGCGCCAAGGTGATCATCGAGCGGCCAGCCAAGCGTGCCCGCATTACCATCCATGCGGCGCGTCCTGGTGTTGTGATCGGCAAAAAAGGCGCCGATATCGAGAAGCTGCGCGGCGAATTGGGGAAGATGACCGGAAGTGAGGTCAGCCTCAATATCGTTGAAATTCGCAAGCCCGAAATCGATGCTCGGTTGATCGCCGAGAATATTTCCAGCCAGTTGGAGCGCCGCGTTGCGTTCCGACGTGCCATGAAGCGGGCGGTTCAGTCGGCCATGCGGCTTGGCGCCCAAGGCATTCGGATCAATTGCTCGGGCCGGTTAGGCGGGGCAGAGATCGCGCGGATGGAATGGTACCGGGAAGGCCGGGTGCCGTTGCATACATTGCGGGCTGATATTGACTACGGCGTTGCGACCGCGAAGACCACTTACGGAACCTGTGGTGTCAAGGTTTGGGTGTTCAAGGGCGAAATCCTGGCCCACGACCCGATGGCACAAGATAAGCGGGCGGGCGAGGCCCAAGCCGGCGCGGCACGCCCCGAAGGCCGTGAGCGGGATCGTGAACGCGGCCATGACCGGGAACGTGGTCACGACCGCGAACGCGGTCACGATCGTGACCGTTAACGGAGGGCGGGGAACATGTTGAGTCCCAAGCGAACGAAATTTCGCAAGGCGCACAAGGGTCGCATTCATGGCGCCGCTAAGGGCGGCACCCAGCTTAACTTCGGCTCGTTTGGGTTGAAGGCGCTGGAGCCGGCTCGAGTGACCTCGCGGCAGATCGAAGCGGCGCGGCGGGCTTTGACCCGTCATATCAAGCGCCAAGGGCGGGTGTGGATTCGCATCTTCCCTGACGTGCCGGTTTCTAGTAAACCTGCCGAAGTCCGCATGGGATCGGGTAAAGGGACGCCGGAGTTCTGGGCAGCCCGTGTTCATCCCGGTCGGATCATGTTTGAACTCGATGGGGTGCCTGGCGACATCGCGACGCGGGCATTTGAGTTGGCGGCGGCCAAGCTGCCTATCAAAACCAAGATCGTGACCCGGTTGGGCGAGGAGCCGAGCGCATGAAGGCGGAAGATCTGCGGGGCCGCACCGAAGACGAGCTGAACGACCAGCTCTTGGCTCTCAAGAAGGAACAGTTTAATCTGCGCTTTCAAAGGGCGTCCGGACAACTGGAAAACACCGCTCGGGTGGGGACAGTTCGACGCGACATCGCGCGTATCAAGACCATTCTGGGCCAACGGCGAGTTGCTGTCGGCGCTCGGAGCTAGGAAAAGCGGGAGAAACGGTATGCCCCGGCGTGTATTGCAGGGCACGGTGGTCAGTGACAAAGGCGACAAGACGATTATTGTCTTGGTTGAGCGCCGCGTCATGCACCCCGTCTATAAAAAATTCATTCGGCAGTCCAAGCGTTATGCCGCCCATGATGAAGCCAACCAGTTTAAGGCAGGCGACGTCGTGACCATCGAAGAAAGCCGTCCCATTTCCAAGCGGAAACGGTGGGTGGTGGTCGTCGAGGGAACGGTCGGCCAAAAGGCTGTGGCGAGCAACGACGCAGCGGCGGCGTGAAAGGGTAAAAGCTCATGATACAGATGCAAACCAACCTGGAGGTCGCCGATAACAGCGGCGCGCGCCGGGTGCAGTGCATCAAGGTGATTGGCGGTTCGAAGCGCAAAGTCGCGTCGATCGGCGATGTCATCGTGGTTTCGGTCAAGGAAGCGATCCCGCGCGGTCGGGTCAAGAAGGGCGACGTTCATCGGGCAGTGATCGTGCGGACGGCCATGGCAATTCGCCGCGCCGACGGTAGCGCGATTCGCTTTGATCGCAACGCCGCTGTGCTGATCAACAAGCAGGGCGAGCCCATCGGTACCCGTATCTTCGGGCCGGTGACACGCGAGTTGCGCGGTAAGAAGTTCATGAAGATCATTTCTTTGGCGCCGGAGGTGCTGTGATGGCCGGCAAGCTCAGGATCAAGACCAAGGACAAGGTGGTGGTTATCACCGGTCGGGATAAAGGCAAAACCGGCGAAGTCCTCAAAGTTCTGGTCAAGGAAAACCGGGTTGTGGTTCGAGGTATTAACCTCGTGACCAAGCACGAGCGCCAGACGACACAGTCCCAGGGTGGCATTAAAGAGATTGAGGCGCCGATCGCTGTCTCTAATGTGGCCCATGTGGATCCTCGCTCCGGTAAAGCAACGCGGGTTGGGTATAAGTTTCTCGACGACGGACGCAAGGTACGGTTCGCCAAGCGCTCCGGCGAAGTTATCGACCTTTAGGAAGGGCCGTAGCCATGACGAGATTAAAGCAACGCTACGAGAGCGTGATCAGGCCGGCCCTCAAGGACGAGTTCGCCTACGAAAACGACATGCAGGTTCCACGGATCGAAAAGATCGTGATCAACATGGGTGTCGGCGAGGCGACCGGGGACAGCAAACGGATTACCCAGGCCGTAAGCGAGTTGACTGCAATCACTGGCCAGAAGCCGGTTATTACTAAGTCACGGAAGTCGATCGCTCAGTTTAAACTGCGCGAAAATATGGCCATCGGCTGCAAGGTTACGTTGCGCCGGGACCGGATGTATGAGTTTCTGGATCGCTTGGTCACGATTGCGCTGCCACGGGTTCGAGATTTCCGTGGTGTCCCCGGCAACAGCTTTGATGGCCGGGGTAATTATGCGATGGGTGTCAAGGAACAGATTATTTTCCCGGAAATCGATTACGACAAGATCGATCACGTCCGGGGAATGGACATCATCATCGTCACCACGGCGAAGACCGACAAAGAAGCCAAGGCGCTTCTACGCGGTTTCGACATGCCGTTCATCAATTGAGTAGCGACGGAGATCGGAAACCATGGCAAAAGTCAGTGCCATCCAGAAGAACAAGCGTCGCGAACGGCTGGTGAAGCAGTATGCCGAAAAGCGCGCCCGGTTAAAGGCGAAGGCGAAGGATCCGTCGGTGCCGCCAGAGGAACAATTTGCGGCTCGGTTGAAATTGGCTGAAATGCCGCGAAACTCGAGCCGTACCCGCGTTCGGAATCGGTGTGAGCTGACCGGGCGTCCGCGTGCTTTTTATCGCAAATTCAAGCTGTCGCGCATCGCGCTTCGGGATATGGCCTCGACCGGCCAGATTCCGGGCATGGTCAAGTCGAGCTGGTAAGAGGGGACAGAGAAGATGGCGTTGAGCGATCCCCTAGGCGATATGCTGACCCGTATCCGCAATGGGCAACGTGCGCGCATGGCGGCAGTGGACAGCCCAGCCTCCAAGCTGCGGGCCAATGTGCTGGAAGTGCTGAAGCGTGAAGGCTATATCCGCGGCTATAGTCGCCGCGAGATTAAGCCCGGCGTTGC
Source organism: uncultured Rhodospirillales bacterium (assembly GCA_903920145.1). Classification (GTDB taxonomy): domain Bacteria; phylum Pseudomonadota; class Alphaproteobacteria; order Azospirillales; family Azospirillaceae; genus BOG-933. Next base: position 58,608 of record CAIXKV010000241.1, on the reverse strand, counting down.
GGCGTTGCGCATCGAGCTTAAGTATCATGAAGGCGAACCTGTGATTAAACACGTTTCTCGGGTGTCGAAGCCCGGACGGCGGGTTTACTCCAAGATCGCCGACCTTCAACGTGTGTTTAACGGATTGGGCATTTCCATCCTGTCAACACCGCGAGGGGTTATGTCGGACAATGAAGCCCGCGCCGCCAATGTTGGTGGCGAAGTGCTGTGCCGCCTGTTCTAAAGGAGCCGGTTCCATGTCGCGCATTGGTAAGCACCCCGTGCCGATTCCGGCGGGCGTTGACGTTACGGTCAACGGCCAGCAGGTCTCGGCCAAGGGTAAACTCGGCGAGCTGAGTGTCGTCCTGATCGACGACATTCTGGCGAAGCTTGAGGATGGTAAAGTGGTGGTGTCCCCACGGTCGGACACGCGCCGGGCCCGGATCATGTGGGGCACCTCGCGGACCTTGGTCAACAATCTGTTGGTTGGGGTGAGCAAGGGCTATACGGTCAATCTGGAGATCAATGGCGTTGGTTACCGCGCAGCGGTTCAGGGCGCGGAGTTGGTGCTTCAGCTTGGCTATAGCCACGATGTGAAGTATCCGATTCCCGAGGGGATCACGATTAAGACCGAGAAGCCGACCTTGGTCTCGATCAGTGGCCGTGACCGACGTCAGGTCGGGCAGGTTGCCGCTGAAATTCGCAGCTTCCGCAAGCCAGAGCCTTACAAAGGCAAGGGCATCAAGTACGATACGGAAGTATTGCTGCGTAAGGAAGGCAAGAAGAAGTAAGCGGGGCGCAGGTTATGGATAAAGCCAAGAAGTTGAACTTGCGCCGCAAGCTCCGGGTACGGACCCGGATCGCCCGGTTCTCGGGCGGTCGTCTGCGGCTGTCGGTGCATCGGTCGAGCAAGCATATTTACGCCCAGGTTATCGATGATACCGCAGGGCGGACACTGGCGGCGGCGTCGTCTCTGGACAAGGGGCTACGGGTCGAGTTGAAAACCGGAGCGGATATCGAAGCGGCAAAGCGTGTCGGCACATTGATTGCTGAACGGGCGGTTGCCGCAGGGGTGACCGAGGTGGTGTTCGACCGGGGCGGCTATCTGTTCCACGGCCGGGTCAAGGCGCTGGCTGACGCCGCGCGTGAAGCCGGCTTGGTGTTCTAAGATGACGGCGGCGCAAGGGGAGCCTGATTATGGCGCGTGAAAAAGGCGAACGGGGCGACCGGGATCGGCAGCCGCGGGAGCGGGATCGTGAAGAGAGCGAGCTGATCGAGAAGTTGGTCAGCATCAATCGGGTGGCCAAGGTGGTTAAGGGTGGCCGTCGCTTCGGCTTCGCTGCCTTGGTGGTTGTGGGTGATGGCAAGGGTCGGGTCGGCGTCGGATCGGGTAAAGCCCGAGAGGTTCCCGAGGCGATTCGTAAGGCCACCGACCAGGCGAAACGCACCATGATTCGGGTGCCGCTGCGCGAGGCGCGGACGCTTCATCACGATGTCCAGGGCCATTACGGCGCGGGGCGGGTGGTATTGCGGGCGGCTCCGGGGGGAACTGGCATCATCGCCGGTGGTCCAATGCGCGCGATCTTCGAAGCGTTGGGCGTGCAGGATGTGGTGACCAAGTCGATTGGAACCTCGAATCCGCATAACATGATCAAGGCGACGTTTGATGCTTTGATTCAGGTGGTCAGCCCTCGGGTGGTGGCTGCACGTCGCGGCCGGCGCGTGTCGGACATTTTGGGGCGTCGGGAGACTGCTGCCGAGCCGAAGGAGGCTGTAGCCAATGCCTGAGAGCGCGGACAAGCAAGGGGCGACTCTGATCGTCACGCAGGTGGGGAGCCCCATCGGTCGCAAGCACGACCAGCGTGAGACTTTGGTCGGGCTTGGCCTCAACAAGATGCACCGGACTCGCGAGTTGCCCGATACGCCGGCGATCCGTGGTATGGTGGCGAAGGTCCGGCATTTGGTCCGGGTCGAACAGACGGACTAGAGGCCGCAGGGGTTTTTTACAATGAAGCTCAATCAGATTCGCGACAATGATGGCGCTCGCCAGGCGCGGACCCGGGTTGGTCGGGGGATCGGCTGCACCAAGGGTAAGACCTGCGGTCGGGGTGTGAAAGGTCAGACGTCTCGAACCGGCGTTTCGATCAACGGGTTTGAAGGCGGGCAGATGCCGCTGCATCGGCGGTTGCCGAAGCGGGGGTTCACATCGCTGGCAGAACGTGATTTTGCCGAGATCAATGTTGGACGTTTGCAGCAGGCGGTCGATGCGGGCCGGCTTGATGCAGGCCAACCGATTACAGCCGAGGTTCTTCAGGCGGCTGGATTGATTCGGCCTGGGCAGAGCAAGGTTCGTTTGCTCGGCAAGGGGACTTTGAGCGTCGGGTTGTCGATTACGGTCGCTGGTGCCTCTAAGGGGGCCATTGCTCTGGTCGAACAGGCCGGCGGCAGCGTCACGGTTTCCTAAAACCGCGCTCAAGGGGACACCGGCTCCTGCGATAGACGCAGCGAGACGGTGTCTTCCTGTCGTGAAGTACACTGTCGAAGACGAGGGACAGGGATATGGCATCCGCCGCCGAACAGCTAGCCGCCAACATCAATTTTGGCGCTCTGGCCAAAGCTACTGAGCTGAAGAAACGGCTGTGGTTTACCCTGGGTGCGCTGGTGGTTTACCGGCTGGGCACCTACATTCCGCTTCCTGGAATTGACCCGCATATCTTCCACGATGTCTTCAGCCGGCAGGGCGGCGGCATTCTGGGGATGTTTGACATGTTCTCGGGCGGTGCGCTCGGGCGTATGACGATTTTTGCCCTTAATATCATGCCGTATATTTCGGCATCAATTATTATCCAATTACTTACGGCGACTTCGCCGACGCTGGAGGCTCTCAAGAAAGAGGGCGAGAGTGGGCGAAAGAAGCTGAACCAATATACCCGTTATTTGACGGTTCTGTTGGCAGCAGTTCAAGCTTATGGCCTCTCGATTGGCCTTGAGGGCATGAATAACGGCGGTGCGGCGGCGGTCATTGATCCTGGCCTGTTCTTCCGAATCAGCACTGTGATTTCGCTGGTTGGCGGGACCATGTTCCTGATGTGGCTGGGTGAGCAAATTACCGCTCGGGGTGTTGGGAATGGCATTTCGTTGATTATTTTTGCCGGTATCGTCGCTAACTTGCCGCATGCTTTAGCGGGAACCCTGGAAATGGGGCGAACCGGGGCGTTGTCGACGCTGTTCATTGTTTTCTTGCTGGTTATGTCGGTGGGGGTTGTGACCTTCATCGTATTCTTCGAACGGGCTCAACGTCGGCTGATCGTGCAGTATCCCAAGCGGCAGATGGGAAACCGGATGTATGGCGGCGAGTCGTCTCACTTGCCTTTGAAGCTTAACACCTCTGGCGTTATTCCCCCCATTTTCGCCAGCTCGTTGTTACTGTTGCCGTTGACAGCGGTGGGATTTGCGGGTGGGCAGGGGCCCGAATGGTTGCAAACGCTGTCGGCGTTTGTCAGCCACGGCTCTATCCTGTATATGGTTTTTTATGCGGCACTGATCATTTTCTTCGCCTTCTTTTATACGGCGATCGTTTTCAACCCAGTTGAAACCGCAGACAATCTCAAGAAGTATGGTGGGTTCATACCGGGTATTCGTCCTGGTAAGAATACGGCCGACTATCTTGATTACGTCCTGACCCGTCTAACCGTGATTGGAGCGGCCTACCTGTCAGCGGTGTGCTTGCTTCCTGAGTTTCTGATTTCCCGCCAGTCCCTGCCGTTTTACTTCGGCGGTACCAGTCTGTTGATCGTGGTCAGCGTGACGATGGATACTGTGGCGCAGATTCATTCGCATCTCTTGGCGCACCAGTACGAAGGTCTCATTAAAAAGGCCAAGCTCAGGGGGAGAAGAGGATGAATATTATTTTGCTCGGCCCGCCTGGCGCGGGGAAAGGGACGCAGGCCAAATTTCTCGAGGATAGATTCGGCGTCATTCAGTTGTCGACCGGAGATATGCTGCGGGCGGCCGTCGCGTCGGGCTCTCCGCTCGGTCAGCAAGCCAAAGAGATCATGAATGCGGGCAAGCTGGTGTCCGATGGTTTGGTCATTCAAATGATTTCCGAGCGAATCGATCAGCCGGATTGCAAGAATGGCTTTATCCTTGATGGTTTTCCTCGCACCGTGCCTCAAGCCGAGGCGCTTGACGGGATGTTGGCGGACAAAGGGCTACGGCTTGATCATGTGATCGAGATGCAGGTTGACGATGAGGCGCTGGTTGAGCGCGTCACCGGGCGTTATTCATGTGCTAAATGTAGTGCAGGTTATCATGATTTATTTCAGCAACCCAAGATTGCTGGTATTTGTGATAACTGCGGAAATAGTACGTTCAAGCGCCGAGCTGACGATAATGCCGAGACGGTGAAGACCAGGCTGGCGCAGTATCATGCCCAGACTGCCCCGATTTTGCCGTATTATCAGGATAAGGGCATTCTCAAAGCGGTTGATGGTATGGCAGCGATTGAGGATGTCACGCGGCAGCTTGAGGCCCTTCTCACCGCCGATGAATAAGGTGCGTGAAAAGGGTTGACACGCGCGAGATTCCGACTACCATCCGCCGTCCTTGGTTCTCTTTGAGCCGGGATGGGGTTGGTGCGCTTGGTTGGCTGTATGTGAGCATAGATCCCTGCGGCGCCCGATTGGGCGACGTGGGTGTTGTTCTATACGGGCAAGGTGGGGTCGAGGGTCCGACTGGGCTCTGGTCAAAAAGAGAATGGGGGCTGTCGCCAAATTGGCGGGCAGCGCAATGAAGCGAGGAGGCTAGGCGTGGCGCGTATTGCTGGCGTCAATATTCCCGCACAGAAACGTGTGGAAATTGGGTTGACCTATATTCATGGCATCGGACCGGCCAAGGCCAAGGTGATTTGCGCCAAGGTGGGGGTGGCTCCGGAGCGTCGCGTCAATCAGCTAACCGACGACGAGGTTTTGCGTATCCGCGAAGTGATCGACAGCGATTACCGGGTGGAGGGCGATCTGCGGCGCGAGGTGGCCATGAACATCAAGCGATTGATGGATCTTGGTTGCTATCGAGGTCTGCGCCACCGCAAGGGATTGCCGGTGCATGGCCAGCGGACGCACACCAACGCACGGACCCGCAAAGGTCCGGCCAAGCCGATCGCCGGCAAGAAGAAATAACCGAACGAGTTCGAGCCCATGGCCAAACCGAATGCAGCAGCCCAGCGCTTGCGTCGTCGCGAGCGCAAGAACATTTCCGCTGGCGTCGCGCACGTCAACGCGTCCTTCAACAACACTATGATTACCATCACAGACGCTCAGGGCAACACCATTGCCTGGTCGTCGTCTGGCAGTCAGGGGTTCAAGGGGTCGCGTAAGTCGACGCCGTATGCCGCTCAGATCGCCGCCGAAGATGCCGGGCGCAAGGCGATGGAGCATGGCATGAAGACCCTCGAGGTTGAGGTGAAGGGGCCTGGGTCGGGGCGTGAGTCGGCGTTACGCGCGCTACAAGGTGTTGGATTCTCCATCACGTCGATTCGTGACGTGACGCCGATTCCACACAATGGCGTGCGCCCGCCGAAGAAGCGCAGGGTCTGATCACTTCTGGACACGCCGGGTCTCGAGGGTGGCGGTCGCCGGAGGCGGCCGTTCTCGCGTCGAGACGGGTTGGCCATTGACGGGTTGGCCTAATGAGGTGGGGTGGCGGTTTGGTCACGCCGTGCTCCCGGAAAAAGGCAAGAGGACGCTCCCGTGATGCAGAAAAATTGGCAGGAACTGATCAAACCAAAGAAGCTCGACATTCATCCGGGGGATGATCCGGATCGGGTGGCCACGGTGGTGGCGGAGCCGCTGGAGCGTGGTTTCGGCTTGACGTTAGGAAATGCGCTGCGCCGGGTTCTGTTGTCGTCTCTCCAGGGGGCCGCAGTAACCTCGATTCAAATCGAGGGGGTGCTGCATGAGTTTTCGTCGATTCCCGGTGTTCGGGAGGACGTGACCGACGTCGTCCTGAACATCAAGTCGATGGGGCTTCGGCTGCATGGGGATGGCCCCAAAAGGATGCGGTTGCGGGCGGACGGTCCCGGTGAGGTCACGGCAGGCCTGATCGAAACAGGGCCAGATATCGTGGTCATGGATCCTGATCAGGTGATTTGCACCCTGGATAACGGGGCAAAGCTGGTCATGGAGCTGACGGTCGAGGCGGGCAAGGGCTATGTTCCGGCTAGCCAAAATCGTCCCGAAGATGCCCCAATCGGCTTGATCCCGGTTGATGCTTTGTTTAGCCCGGTGCGTAAAGTGTCGTATCGGGTGGAAAACAGCCGTGTTGGTCAGGTGACGGACTACGATAAGTTGTCCATGTTGGTTGAGACCAACGGCGCGGTGTCGCCGGATGATGCTGTGGCGCTGGCAGCTCGGATTCTTCAGGATCAGCTTCAGCTCTTCATCAATTTCGAAGAACCAAGCCACGCGGTGCGCGAGGAGCGGGGCGAAGAGCCGCCGTTCAACAAGAACCTGCTGCGCAAGGTCGACGAGTTGGAGTTGTCGGTTCGGTCGGCAAATTGCCTCAAGAACGACAATATCGTTTACATCGGGGATTTGGTTCAAAAGACCGAAGCCGAGATGTTGCGGACCCCGAATTTCGGGCGCAAGTCGTTGAACGAAATCAAAGAAGTGCTGGCACAGATGGGCCTGCATCTTGGTATGGAAATCCCGAATTGGCCGCCCGAGAATATCGAGGAATTGGCCAAGCGGCTTGAAGAGCCTTACTGAGTATAAGGGCACACTTGAGAGTGTGGCGGTGTTCGTGTCGCAATTGGCTCCACCGCCGCAGAAAGCAGATTGACCCGCCGTACCGGTGATCGGGCGGCGGGTTTCGCTATCGATTTCGCGCGACGAAATCAAGCCATATTGAGGAGGATGGACACGCGATGCGTCACGGTGTGAGCGGACGGAAGCTAAACAAAACCACGAGCCATCGTAAGGCGATGTTCGCCAATATGGCTGCGGCGTTGATCAAGCATGAACAGATCACCACGACCTTGCCCAAGGCCAAGGAGTTGCGTCCTTACGTCGAGAAATTGGTGACGTTGGGCAAGAAGGGGGGCTTGCATAATCGCCGTCAGGCTTATGCGGTTCTGCGCGATGATGTGATGGTGACCAAGCTGTTTGGGGTTTTGGCCACGCGCTATGCGACTCGTCCCGGCGGGTATACGCGGGTGTTGCGGGCGGGCTTCCGCTACGGCGATGCCGCTCCTATGGCGGTGATCGAGTTCGTTGATCGGGATCCCGAAGCCAAGGGACAGGACAGTGGGCCGCCGCAGGCCAGTGCGGACAGTGAAGGTTAAGATTTGGGTGATCATCGGGGTGGCTTCGGCCACCCCGATTTCGTCCGGGGTCTGGGGTCGAGCCGGGCAGGCTTTTTCGCGGATATGCCAGGGGCATGCTGGCTGGGGTCGGTGCGAGTGCTAAGGCCGGTTTATGATTGGTTGGTGGCGCGGGCGAGAAGTCCTCGAGCCATCTGGTGGCTGTGTCTGGTGTCGTTTGCGGAAAGCTCCTTCTTTCCCTTGCCGCCGGATATCTTACTGGTGCCGATGGCGTTGAAGACGCCATCGCGGATGTGGTTTTATGCCACGATTTGCTCGATCGCTTCGATGTTTGGCGGCCTGTTGGGCTATGCCATCGGCTATTATTTGTTCACGTCGATTGGGCAATCGCTGATCGAATTTTATCAGGCTCAAGACGCCTTCGGTCGCTTTCAAGAGGCGTTCCGGCTTTATGGGCCCTGGTTCATGATTCTCAAGGGCATTACGCCGGTGCCCTACAAGCTGTTGGCCATTGCCGCCGGTTTTGCCAAGCTGGATTTGACCGTTTTCGTGCTGTGCTCCTTGGTTGCGCGGTTCTCTCGGTATTACATGGTTACAGCTTTGTTATGGCGTTATGGCCCTCAGATCGAAACCCTGATTGAAAAGCGGTTGATGCTTGCCACGAGCTTGGTATTGGGGGTCGCCGTATTGGGTATCGTCAGTCTGAGGATGTTCTGATCCCGGCACGTTTCTTGGCAGGGCGTCGGGCCTTGCCATGACAGACCGACCGGCCCTCCCGTCGATCTGTACCGCAGTTGCAGCCTAAAAATCGCCACTATATTAGTGCCATGGCTCGCCGGTCTTACCAATGGCCTTGGACGTTGACACGTCTGAGGGCAGCCTTGATGAGTCACCATCAAGGCCCGATGGTCTGAAAGCGTTCAGTCCACAAGACTGTGGTGGGACAGGGGCGGACTGTCGCTATTACTGGTTGTTTCGAATATTTTCAACCATCTCTCCGTATTTGCTGCCTAATTCGATCAAGGTTGGTTTTAGAACATCGTGGAAGGCGGCGAGATTGGGATCTGTTATAAATATGGTACCCTTTTCCTCCAGCTTAGTTATCAACTCCTGGTTTTGTTTTGCCACAAAGTCGCGCGAGGCTTGAGCTGCGCCATGGGCGGCTTGAACGATCGTCTTCTGAATCTCCGGGCCGAGTTCGTCGAAGACATCGTTGTTCATGACCAGAACCAGCGGCGAGTAAATGTAGTTAAGAATGGTGACGTGATTCTGATAGTCAAAAAAGTTATAGCCCCAGGCGTTGGGAAGCGCATTTTCCTGGGCATTGATCCGACCGCTCTTGAGGGCTTCGTAAACGTCATTAACATTAAGCTCAACCACCTGAGCGGCGCCCAAGTCTTTCCATATGCGTGGAATAATGTTGCCCTTGGCCACCCGAATCGTGAGCGCCTTAACATCTTTGGGCTCGCGAACCGCAACATCTCTGGTCATGAGCTGGCGAAAACCATTCTCGCCCCAAGCCAAACCCCGAAAGCCGTGGTTCCGCATGCCGTCGAGCAGGGATTGGCCGATGGGGCCGTCTAGCACCTTGACCGCATGGGCTTCATCACGAAATAGGAAAGGCAGAATCAGGACGCCGGTTTCGGGTGCGACCCCAGGCATGGGCCCAACCAGGCCTGTGATGACCACGTCCACGGTACCAAGCTTGACGGCATCGAGCAGGGCCGACTCGTCGCCAAGCACGCTATTGCCGTACTCCTCAATTCGGTAACGACCGTTGGTTGCTTTGGCGACCTCCGAGGCGAAGCTCTGGGCCATGATGGAGAAGGCCGATCCGGAGCCGCCGACATGGCCAAGTTTCAGCACGTCTTCCGCCTGAGCTGCGGGCGGGGCTCCAGCGATCAGTAGGCCGACGCCTAGTGCGGCCATAATGCTCCGAAACATGAAACCTCCTGTCAGGGATCGAACCGAGTGTGATGCAGTTTATGGGGGCTAACGGTTCGGGGATAGGGCCCATACTATCGAATCTGTCCTTATACGCAGGATAGGCACGGCCCAAGGACCGGCGATGTGTCACCATTAATGAGACCGCGTGCCGGTGTTAGGCTGCCAGGACGGTCTCGGTGAATGTCTTGACTTGACTCTGGAGGGCTCGGCATTCGTCGACGATCTGGGCGCTTTCCTGGTCGAGGCTACAGACTGACCGATTGGCATCGGTTACGCAGGTGACGACCAAGCCAATATTGGCGGCCACGTTCCGAATGCGATCGGCTGCATGTTGGGCGCCGCGTGAAATATCCTGGGTGGTGGCACTTTGTTCTTCGATCGCTGCCGCAATCCCGGTGGCAACCTCTCGAGACTGTCCGGCCACTCGGGAGATGGTGCGAATGCCGTCAACAGCCTGTCCGGTGGCGGTTTGAATGCTCTGAACCTGGCGGGTGATTTCTTCCGTGGCTTGGGCCGTCTGGGCGGCTAAGGACTTGACTTCGCCTGCCACCACCGCAAAACCGCGTCCGGCGTTACCAGCTCGGGCGGCTTCGATGGTGGCGTTAAGAGCAAGCAAGTTGGTCTGGTCGGCGATGCCGTGAATCATGCGCACGATGCTGCCGATCCGATCGGCTTGGCCGGCAAGATTCTCGACAGTGTGGCTGGCTAGATTGGCGGCGTCAGAGGTCGCAGCGGCGATGCGGACGCAGTCGGAAATGCGATGGGAAATTTCGTCAATGGTGGATGATAGCTCTTCGGTCGCGGCAGCGATGCTCTCGACGTTACCAAGACTATCGGCGGTTGCTTGAACGATCTGCGCGCCACTGGCCTCGGCCTTTCCCATTTTTTCCACCACCGTTGCCGTTGCCGTTTTCATGTGGCCGGTGGATTGGCTCACTTGGGAGAGTCTGGCTGCAACGGTCTGGTCGAGTCGGTCAACGGTTTGAGCCAGTAAGGCGGTTCGCTCTTGCGCCGCGACGGCCTTCATCCGCTCGCTTTCTCTCGACAATTCAGAGATGCGTTCAGCATTCTCTTTAAAGACTTGGACGGCGTCCGCCATGCCGCCAATTTCGTCCCGGTAAGTGCGATAGGGAACATTAACGGTATAGTCACCCTTGGCAAGGGTGCCCATGATTTTAGCGATTCGCTTCAGTGGGCGGGAAATTGTGGCGCCGATGAGCCACGCTAGGAGACTGCTGACAAGGATAATCGCGGCGGCAAAGATCGCCGAGCGGGTGGTCATTTTGTCGATGACGGTGAAAACGTGATTTTCGGCGGTGGCTTGGGTTTGGGTGAACGCGCTACGCAGAGCCGTTACCATCTCGATCAGGACGGTACTGGCATGACGGCTGTTGTCCTGTGCGTGTGCTAGGGTTCGGTCTTCTTGTAAAACACTGTCGATGGCCTTGCGCAGATCCCCCAATTCCGACTCGATGCGATTACAAAATCTTTGGACCCTGGGTAACTCGGCCGCATTTTCTCGCATCGGCTTGAGTTCGGCGATGATCTTCGCAACATTTTCTTGAATTAGGTTGGCGACGTTCGGGTCGTGGTTGGATAAAAATTGCGCAGTCCCAACGCGGGTAAGTTGCAGTGCTTGGCCAGCGCGTAGCCCAGATTGGACAAGAGGGCGATTGTTCGCATTGACTCCGAAGTCGACCACAGCTTGAAGAGTGTTACTGAGGTCGGCGCTTAATGCGGAGGTTCCGGCAACAAGCTCAGTTCGACGAGCGATAGCTTCGGTGATATCGTGAAATGCCGTCTGATATTCGGCAACAGCCATTTCGATCGCCGCGATCTTGTCGCTATAGCTGTCACTGGCGGTTATGGCACGGGCGCGCTGTGGGATCTCGGCAATTTTCTCGATCGCGACTTTGGCCACTCGGGTTGTTTTCTCGTCTTGAGAAAGAATATAGTTCATAATTGCAGTTTGATGATCCTGTAGCTCAACAACAAGATCGACCATGTTAAGACTCGCGCGGTTAGCACTCGCTAAAGTTTGCGCACCGCCATGGACCCCATTTAGAACGCTAAAAAATAATGCGGCAAGAATAATTGTTAATGCAATTACGATTGAGAATCCACCAAAGACTCTTTGGGGAATTTGCAACCACGACATCATAGATGAAAGACGATCCACAATAACCTCCCGGAACCTCACGCTTGCACATTTTAAAGAACAGCCTCATCGCGCAGATAATTTGCCCATTTTTGAGGGAAAAAACAATATCAGTGGCCCTAGCCGTTCTCTTCCTATTCAATTGTATGGCATGATTAATGAATGCTTAATTTGTATTGAGTGAGCATATTTATGCTAATTTATTGAAATATCAGATATATCTATGATTTTAATGATGCCGAAGGATTTCGTGATTGTATTTATGTAATTACAATGGGCTATTGATCAGTATAGGTATTATAATATCTATTCATATAGCTCGTTATTGTAGATTTTATCAAAATAATGTCCATCATCACTAACTGTAATGCGACGCTGAAGGTTTGGTATTGAAAGGCGTGCTTTAGATTTTTTATTACTGCCGACCAATGTTGCCGACAGTTCCTAGAACTTTTATAATAATCAGCCTAAAAAATGCTAATTTATACGGGCAAGCCCTAATGCCGGCACACAGTGCCGGTCCTCGGGTCGCGACGGCGGCCCCGCGCGCCCATGCGCGCGAAGCCACGGGCGCGGAGGCCCCGCCCCGAGGGCTGCCGCATCTAGTCCTATCCAAGCCCTAGACAAAGGCTCCGATATTTTTGATCAGGACATAAACACCGACCGCAAACACCACCACCGCAAAGATCAGGTTCAACATGCGATGCGTTTTCGAAAGGCGTTTGGCAAGCAGCATGCCGCCCCATCCCCCAACGATTCCCCCGGCGATGAAGACGGCGGCGATGGGCCCGTTGATCAGGCCTGAAACAGCGTAGTTCCCAGCCGTGGTGAGGCCGAAAGCGCCAACGGCGAACAGGGACGTTCCGATCGCTTCGATCAGCGGCATTCCCGTGGAAAAGACCAAGCCGGGAACGATCAGGAAGCCGCCGCCAATTCCGAAGAACCCCGAAAGTGCACCCACCACCAAGCCGGTAGCGACCACCGGCATAAAGCAGATCCATTTCCGGCATTCGGGTTGAACCGGGCCGGCCTTTCGTGGTTTTGCCATCACCACCGCGACAACCATCATCACGATGGCAAACAAGAACAGCAGTTTTTGACCATCCAACAGCTTGCCCAAAGTGGAACCACCATAGGCGCCGATCACTCCGGCGGTTCCAAAGATGAACGCACTGCGCCAGCGAACATGACCTGCGCGGGCATGGGGAAGCAAGTTGGCGAAGGCATTTAAAGCCACCGCCAACGCGCTTGTCCCAATTGCAATATGCGGGTCGCTGATCCCAACGAAGTAAATCAGCAGAGGAACGGCCAGAACCGATCCGCCACCACCGATCAGTCCCAGGCTAAAGCCCGCAAAACCACCTGACAGTGTTGCCAGGATGGCTTGGAGACCGGATTCGATGACCATTCATACTCTCCGTTGGAGCCAGAATCACAAAACATTGAGAGGAATTTTAAGATAGCGGATGCCGTTTTCTTCGGCTGGCGGCAGGTCTCCGCAGCGCATGTTGATTTGCACCGACGGTAGGATCAGCACCGGCATATCCAGAATTCGATCCCGCTCGGTGCGCATGGTGACGAATTCGGCTTCGGTCACGCCGTCACGGACATGGAGATTTTCATTCCGTTGAGCGGCAACGGTGGTTTCCCACAGAACCTCTCGGCCCCCCGGTTGATAGTCGTGACACAGGAACATCCTGGTTTGCGGCGGCAGGGATAAAATTTTCCGAATCGATTGATACAAGGTTGCCGCGCAGCCACCGGGGAAGTCACACCGAGCGGTGCCAAAATCCGGCATGAACAGGGTGTCACCGACAAACACCGTGTCGCCGATGTGATAGGTGACGCAAGCCGGTGTATGGCCGGGGGTGTGAATGGCCTTGGCCCGGATCGTTCCGATCTGAAAGCCTTCATCATCCATGAACAGATGGTCAAATTGGCTACCATCCGTGGCAAATTCGGCTTCGGCGTTAAAGATCGACTTGAAGGTTGTCTGGACGGTTTTGACATGCTGGCCGATGGCAATTCGGCCCCCTAGCTTTTCCTTTAAATAGGGCGCGGCGGTGACGTGGTCGGCGTGGACGTGGGTTTCCAGAATCCAGTCGATAGTCAAATTTTGCTCTTTGACCCAGGCGATCAGGGCGTCGGCGGACGTCGTCGAGGTTCGCCCGGCGTGGGGGTCGTAATCGAGGACCGAATCAATAATCGCGGCGATCCGCGTCTTTGGATCCGAAACGACATAGCTGACGGTAAAGGTTGCGCTGTCATAGAAAGCTTTGACGTTGGGACTCATCATCGCGTCCTTTTTTGCGAATGAACCGAATCGAAATTGCAGGCTGCTGCCGCTTCCTGAGCGGTGGGTTGATGAGGCAGGCGCTTCGGAGTGGCCATCCACTCGTGGCCTTTCAGCATCAAATCAAAGTATAGGACCGGGAACATTTGGGTCTTCATGAACCAGCCAAGCCATTGAGGCTTGGTGAAGTCCGGGAAAGGCAAGCTTGGCGCCAGTTTTCCGCCATAGAGGAATTCAGCCAGAACCACTTTGCCTTTTTCGACAACCAGCGGGCAGGAGCCATAACCGTCATAAAGGGAGCGCGGGCCTTTGCCATCCAGCACTCCAATGACATTTTCAGCCACCACCGGGGCCTGTTTACGGACAGCGGCGGCGGTTTTGGCGTTGGGGGCGGAACACGCATCGCCGAGGCCGAAAATATTGCCGTATCGGGTGTGTTGGAGCGTTTCGGGGCTGACCTCGACCCAGCCGGTAGCATCGACCAGAGGGCTGTTGCGCACGAATTCGGGGGCGGTTTGCGGCGGACAGACATGAATCATGTCAAAGTCTTTTTCCACCCGCTGCACCGAACCATCGGCCTGCTTGATGTCGAACCAAGCCTTGTGGGCGGGGCCATCAACGGCAACCAAGGTGCTGCTGAAGCACAATTTGGCCTTGTAGCGTTCGACATAAGACATCAACGCGGGCACATAATCGGGAACGCCAAACAGAACGGCGCCAGCGGTGTTGAATTCGACATCAATGTCAGACAGCACGCCGCGCCGTTGCCATTGGTCGCAGGACAGATACAGGGCTTTTTGCGGTGCGCCGGCGCATTTGATCGGCATCGGCGGTTGGGTGAATAGGGCTTTGCCGCCGCGCAACCCCTGGACCAAGTGTTGGGTATAGGGAGCCAGATCGAACATGTAGTTCGAGGTCACGCCGTTGCGGCCCAGGGTCTCGCGCAGTCCTTCGATGCCGTCCCAATTCAAGCGAATGCCGGGGCACACCACCAAAGCCCGGTAACGAACCCGAGTTCCGTCTTCCAGGACCACTTGATGGTGTTCGGGTTCGAATGCGGTGGCCATCGAGCGCAGCCACGTCACGCGGGACGGCATGACCTGCGCCATCGGACGTTCGGTTCGGCGACGGTCGAATAGGCCCGCGCCGACCAGAGTCCACCCGGCCTGATAATAATGCTTGTCGCTGGGCTCAATCACCGCGATGGCCAGGGATGGTCGCCGCTTTAGCAGGCTGGAAGCGGTGGCAATGCCAGCAGCGCCGCCGCCCACAATCACCACGTCATAGCCGCGCGGTCCTAAAGCGGCTGAACCGATGGTTCCGTCACCGACCCCGGTTCCCTCTCCGGTCCAGCGGGCTTCCAGTCGTGGCCGTAGGGCGTCTAGGTGATAGCCGCCCTCAGTGCAGACCTTGAGCACGGCGTCGGGGTCTAGTTGGCGAGCCGAGTGCAGCGCCCACAGCGACGTCGATCGCGTTCCGGTTCGGCAATAGGCCAACACGGGGCCCCGAACTTCACTCAGAATTTTGCCGAAAGCCTCGACGTCGCTGTCGGTGATTTTGCCCGAGATCACCGGCAAATACCGATACTCCAAACCGTGCCGTCGCGCCGCTGCTTCCATCGCCGCGCTCGTCGGCTGCCCTTCGGTTTCACTGTCAGGGCGGCTGTTGATGATGGTGTGAAAGCCCCGAGCACCAGCAATGCCCACGTCGGTTTCCGAGAGCTGACCCGAGACCGAAAGGAACGGCGTAAGTCGGACGACTGTATCCATAAAAACCCCCGTAACGTCGTATTTGCGTAACTATGAATATCTTGGGCGAAGCCAAGCCGTCAAGAGAAGCTCGGGGTCATGTCCAATAGCGCCACAACCAAACCAATCGGAGCAGAAAGCCGCCGGTCGCGACTCCCACTGTGAACCAGACGAAAAGGCGCTCATTTACACCTAAAGATTGATACCATCTCATGTTGGGACTTCTTTGTAGGCCGGTTGATCTCTTTCTAAGGAGACGGCGGGCCCTGCAAAGGGCTGATTAGCCCTTTGCAGGTGTGATGCCGGAGCCCTAACACTGACACAGTGCCGGTCCTTGGGCCGCGACGATGGCCCCGCGCGCCCATGCGCACGAAGCCCCAATGGGGACTCTAGGGGGCGCGGATGCGCCCGCCCGGCGTCTGAGGGCAGCCTTGATGAGTCACCATCAAGGCCCGATGGTCTGATTACCGACTTAACTCGTGAATCCGCAGCCCCTCGGCGCCAACCACCGAGAGGGCGGTGTCGACCACGGATCGATGGTGGGTGAAGAGGAGAACCTGGGTTTCCCGGCCAAGCTCGGCCAGGGCTCGGAGGCCGGGAGAGGTGCGTTCGTCGTCCGAGGTGATGAACAGGTCGTCGGCAATAAAGGGCATCGGCTCGCCCTGGATCGCGGCGGATTCCACGGCGGCAATGCGGAGCGCCAGATAGAGCTGGTCGCGGGTGCCGTCGCTCATGCCTTCGACGGGGCAGCGGCTGTTATCTCGGCGAATTCCCATCAGCACAGGGTGGTCTTTGTCGCCATATTCCACACTGAGGCGTTCGATGGGGTTGTGGCCGGCGCCGGCGATCAGGGCGAACAGTGTACTGGCGCACTTGACCAGAGGATGCTCGTTGGCATTGCGGAAGCGCTGGATGGCGGCACCCAGGAGGGCTTGCGCCGCCCATAGCCGGACCCAGCGGTTGGCAAGGTTGGCGGCGTGCCGTTTGGTGTCTCGCTCCTGTTGTGCGGCCTCCTGGATGCCGGCCCGTTGTCTTAAGGCCTCTCGCTGCTGGTGGGCCAACAGGGCGGCTTTGCTCGCGTCTTCAAGGTCTTGATGCAGCCGCTGTTCGTCGTCGTCGACGGCTTGAGCACGAGCGCCCAGAGCGTCGGCGTCTTCTCCCCGCAGTGTGTCCCGCAATTTGGCTTCGTCTTGGCCAGCGGCCAAAGTCTCAACCCTGTGTCGGGCTTCGGCCAAGGGCTCGATCAGGGCGCGGCGTTGGGTGGCGCGTTCGGCTTCCTGCAAGGGGTCGACCGTGGCACTTAAGCCGTGGGCGCTCCGCAGGACCAAGAGGGCTTGGCGGGCCTGCTCCTGGCTTCGCTGCGCGCGAGCCAAGGCGTCTCCTAGGTCGGCGACGCGGCTGGACAGGGTGTTCCGATGGATGAGGGCTTGCTGGTCGGCCTTAAGACGATCATGCAGGCGTTGTGGGAGGTCCAGAAGAGGGTCATTGAACAGGGAGCTGGACCGGGGGGCGGACTCAGTCGGTAGGGACTCGCCGATGGCTTCGATCAGACTCAGGACGTCTTCGCGTCCGGCAGCCAAATCCTCCTCAATGCCTTGCAGGCGCTCGTGCCTCTGGCGTCGATCCACCAATTCTTCTTCGATGGTTTGCCACGTCTTCAAGGCCACTTCGGCTTCAATCGGCGTGGCGGTTCCGGGCAGGCCCAGGGCCGGCATGTCTTCCGTCCAGGCCAATGACCAGGCTTGTCGGCGTCGGTGTGTTTCGGCTAGGGCGGCGTCGGCCTTTTCCAGAGCCCGGCGGTGTTTCCTTTGGTCCTCGCGCAGACGGGAGGCTTCGTTCCAGGTGCGGCTGGCTTGGTCGACGGCGGCCTTGATCGTGTGCCGCAGAGCCGTGCTCGGGAGATTATCCAGGTCGGTTTGCCCTAACAGGGCGCCGGCTTGCTGCAAAAGTCCCCGCAAGATCTCCGCTTGCTGGCGGAGTCCCGCGACATCATCCTCGGCCTTAAGTTGGTGGTGGGCGGCCTGAATCGCTTCGTCCTTGCGCTGGAGCCACGCCAGCATCTCGATCGGAGCGGTTGGGGTAACGCCGGAATGGCGCCACAGCGCCGCCCATTGGGCTTGATGTTCGGCGATCCGACGGTCGAGGTCGACCAAAGCCGCCTCACACTGCATGACGGTCTGTCGCGCCTCGGTGGTCTGAGTTTGCAGGGCAAGATAGCGCGCGACCTGATCGGCTTCGAGTTTGGCCCGATCAACCAGATCGTCCGCCCGCCGCACAGCGTCTTCGTATGCGGTGGGGAGGTCGCCGGTTTCGGGAGCGTAATCGACGGCGGCTTGAGCAATCTCCAAGGTCTGGTCGATATAACCGCCCCGAACCAGTCGCCATCCCCGCTCTCGATGTCGGCGGGCTTCTTGCAGTGCTTCAGGGGTCGGAACTTCGGTCCCGGCTTCCAATTGGCGCACACTGGCTTCGAATCGGCACAACCCGGTTTGAGCCTTATCCCGGTCGTCCTGGCGGCGTTGGCGCTCGGCGTCCAGGCTTTGGCCGGTTCGATAGACCGTCTCGACTGTTTCCCGGCTGGGGAAGGGCGTGGCGCTCAGAGCGTCCTGGGAACCAGCCCAGCCGCCTCCCAACCGGGCAAAGGCGGTGGCAGCGGCGGCGGCGGCCTGTCCGGCGACGCGCTCGGCGGCGGCCAACCGCGTCTCGAGATCACCGGCTTTGAGGGCTTCATCAAGGGCGGCTTTAGCCCCGGCGGGGTCTATTGGCTGCCCGAGGGTGGCCTGTTCCTGCTCGGTTTCCTGCAATTGGCTGTGGGCGGCGGCGGCCTGCTCGGTTTTGGCCGTCAATTCGGCGTCCAGGGCTCCCCATTGACCGATTCGCTCCCGAATGCGCGCCACCATCGGCTTAGAGGGGCGGTGCTGTTCCAGGTTAGCCAGGGTGAAAGGCCCGCCCAACTGAAGGATCAGTTGCGCGAGCCGCCCGTCGCTGTGTTCCAAATCCCGCAACAACTTGGGGTGGTCGCCGTGCTTGGCGGCCAGATCCCCGGACTGACGGAACAGCGACTCGATTCGGTGGGCATGGTCCGGCAAGCGGCTGGGCGCGGGCCAATCCCGGAGGGCGGTTTCCAGGGTGAGCCGTTCGTCGGATAGACGCTGAACCTCGGCGGTGGCGATGGCTTCCCGACTGACCGCTTTGCGCCAGTGGTCGGCGAAATCCGCCGGCAGCTCTGGGGCGTCGGCTAGCGGCGCCCAACGTTCGGTCAAAGCATCGAGTCGAGCCAGGGCGGGCAGGGCGTCCCGCAACCGTTGGAGCCGATTTCGCTCCCGCCGCAACGTCTCTAATGCGCTTTTGCAGGCGGCTAGGGCGGCGGTGGCTTCGGTCTCGGCCCGCTCCGCTTGGTCCCACTCATCAACCCGCAGCGCCTCCCGGCGCATCCGTTGCTTGGCCTCGTTATAGTCCTCAATGGCGCCCCACAAGGGCTTGCTGGCCACTTTGCGCTGGGGGGACCACAGCTCGTCGGTGGCGGTTTTAAGGGCATCCTGAATTTTGGTTACGTCGGAAAGGCCGCTGGCTTGGAACAGGCTGTGAGCCAAATCGCCTTTAGCCGCCAGCATCTGATCGCCGCCTTGGCGCAATCGATAGTGATCCAGGCCGAATTCTTGTTCGAAGACCTTGCGGTCCAGGCTACCAAGAAAAGGTTTGAGGGCGGTTTCGGGCAGAACCCCGCCTTGGGGATCCAGCAAAGTGTTCCGTTGGCGTTTTCGCCGGCGGATGCTTAGGCGATCCCCGGCCCGGTTGGACAGGGTCGCGCCGATCAACAGGTTGTCGTATCCGCACAAAAAGCCGTAACGGGTCCGGGGGGGGAACCCGAACAGCAGGTCGGAAATCGCTTCCAACAGGGTGGATTTCCCGGCTTCATTGGGGCCGAAGATCACATGCAGGCGAGTCCCTGCGCCCTCTAGAGACAACCGGAAGTCCTGAAAGTGGCCGTAGCGTTCAAGAGTTAACTCTTCCAGCCTCATGGCCGCTCCTCCGGGGTGCCGAGCAAGCGGTCCAGCAGCAGCGTCTTGGCGTCGGCTAAAATGTCGCCCAATGTCTCGTCGGTCATCGTGGCCAGGTCGGCTGTTTCACGGATTTCCATCGGCAGTCTTTCCAAAAGGGCTGCCAGCGGTTCCCCGAACAGTGACAAGCAATCTTCGGGGGTGGCTTGGACCCCGTCCAGGGCACGAAACAGTTCGGTGAGGGCATCGGATGACGCCAGAGCGGGGGGCTCGGGGTCGGTGGTGGCCACCACCACCCGCTCGATCCAGATATCACCGGCCCGAGTCGCTGCCACCGCGCATTCGGCTTCGGTGGCTTCAGGATTGCTGACCAAGCGACGATGGAGCCGGCTGGCACCGGTCAGGGTGATGCGCACCGCCAGGGTCCGATGACCGGCGGTGGCCACCTCTTCGGCCAAAGCCGCACGCACCGTTTCTCCCATACCTTCCAGGGTCGTGCAGCGCGACACATCAACTAAGCAACGCACCCAGCGGGCCACATCGAGTATTTTTTCTTCCACCGCAACGACGCGCTGACCGTCCACCGTAACCAGGGTGCAGCCTTTGGGGCCGGTTTCATTGACGTCCCGGCCTTGCAGATTGCCGGGAAAGACGATCCAACAGGGATCCTGACACAGGACTTCGCGCTTGTGAACATGCCCGAGCGCCCAATAGTCGTAGCCTTTGGCCACTAAGTCATCCACGGAACACGGCGCGTAAACATCATGAAGGGGGCGGCCTGTGGCCGATGTGTGAAGAACCCCGATGTTGAAATAGTCCGGCCACGGTTTGGGATAGGAGAGAGCGAAATTTTCGGCTTGGTGTTGGGTTCCAAAGCTGCGGCCATGGCAGACCACCCGCAGATTTTCAAACGGCAGGCTATGCGCTTTGCGGGAGTCGAAGATTCGGACATTGGGCGGCAAGGTCAAGCGCCGGGTCATTTGGTTTTCGGCGTCGTGATTGCCCCGGACGATGACAACCTGGATCTGGGCTTTCTCTAACCGAGCCATGCCGGCCATAAAGGTCAGGCCCGTGCTGAAATCGCGCCAATCGCCATCATACAGATCTCCGGCGATGATCACGAAGTCCACGGCTTGTTCGATGGCGCAATCGATCAGAGCCTTAAACGCCCGGCGGGTGGCGCCAACCAACGTGTTGGCGTGCTCTCCGGCCCGCGCGGCGAGGCCGTCCAGGGGGCTATCCAGGTGGATATCGGCGGCGTGAAGAAAGCGCGGCACGGGAACCCTCACACCAGAAACAACGTGGAACCATACGACGAAGTGGTTCGTCTGGGAATACGATTATCGTGTTTTTTTCAGGGGGTGAAGATTATAAGTTCAAAGGGCCGCTCGACCCTTTGCAGGTGTGGGTGGAGCCTACGAAAGCTCTATTCCAGCATGTGCGGGATAAAGGCCCGCTGGATCACGACCATCGGGATCGGGTATGATCTGGCCATGGACCCAAAAACAGCCTTCAGCATCGTTTATGAAAAAAGCCTATGGTCGCGCGGGGAAACCCGGAGCGGGCGAGGCTCGACCCGAGCCTATACGCGCCAGCTTCGGCGCAGTATCCCGATGATGCTCGACTTGCTTGATTGTCGCAGCGTTCTCGATGCGCCGTGTGGCGATTTTAACTGGATGCGCGGCGTCAATCTTGGCGGACGGCCCTATATCGGCGCCGATATCGTGCCGTCGATGATCGATGACTTGCGGACCAACCATCCGACGGTTGACTTTCGGGTTCTTGACATTACCCAGGATTCTTTACCTGAGGCTGATCTGTGGCTCTGTCGAGATGTCCTCTTTCATATGTCGGTGGCTGACGTTCAAAGAGTTTTGGATAACTTTTTGCGCTCGGACATCAAATATCTGATGACCAGCCATTTTCTGGATTGCGAGGCTAACGGGGATAGCCCCACCAGCCCTATCACTTATCACCCCCGGAATCTGACCAAGCCACCCTTTAACTGGCCCCAGCCCGATTATTGCCTCAAGGACTGGGTGCCTGACGAGTTTCCGCGTTGGCTTGGGGTTTGGAAGCGGGGCGACGTGATGCAGGCCTTGGGGGGCGGGGCTCTGTAGGTTCTTTTGGCTTTGGCGGGGCTCCGCCCTGCACCCGCAAGGAGGCATAGCCTCCTTGACCTCAAGACATTCTGAGTAAAACGTCATGGGCTCAAAGGGCCAACCGACCCTTTGCGAGTGCCTCTGCTTTCCGATCAGCCCCGACGCGGCATCAACACCCAGTAATCAAGGTCTAACACCACCGACGGATCATATTTGCCATCGGCACTGGCGCCAGGGAAATCAGCGCAAGGACGATCCTTGGTGGCGAAGGTTCGCAGACGCAAAGCGCCCACATCATGACGCGCGGTTAGCGCCTTGGTTTCCACCACTTCGGTCCAGGCGTAGATGGTGTCGCCGGCGAAGGTCGGGGCGACGTGCCGTCCGCCGTTGATGGCGGCGACCCGAATGGCATTGGCCAAGCCGTTAAAGCTGAGGGCACGAGCCAGACTGATAATATGTCCCCCGTAAATCAGGCGCTTGCCGAAACGGCCTTGACTTTCGGTGTGTTGATTGAAGTGAACCTTAGCCGTGTTTTGGTATAAACGAGTAGCAAGCGCGTGCTCGGCTTCCTCGATGGTCATGCCGTCCACATGATCGATCCGTTCTCCGGCCTTGTAATCCTCCCACAAATGCGGAGAGCCGGCAGCAACAGCATCATAGTCATTCAGATTGAGGTGAACAGGTACGGCCAAGTCAGCCACCCGCACCGCCTCGGGCAGATTGGGCACGCTTGCTGCCGGCACGGCGGCTTCGGGATCCCGTTTGCGCACCATTACCCAGCGGCAATAATCCAACACCGTCTCGCCGCGCTGGTTGGTGCCAATCGAACGGACGTAAACGGTCCCGGTCTGGCGGTTGGAGTTTTCCTTAAGCCCAATCACCGTGGATTTGGTGGCTACCGTGTCGCCAGGGTAAACCGGCACCCCGAAGCGCCCTGCGGCATAACCGAGATTGGCCACGGCGTTCAACGAGATATCCGGCACGGTCTTGCCGAACACCATGTGAAACACCAAGAAGTCATCCAACGGCGCGGCTTCCAGACCCAAAGCTTGAGCAAAGGTATCGGCTGAATGCAGCGCAAAACGTGAGCCTGTCAAGGCAATGTATAAGGCCGTATCGCCGCTGGCTACGGTACGCGGCGTGGCGTGATGGATCTCCTGGCCGAGGGTGAAATCTTCGAAGAAATTTCCGGGGTTGGTCTTTGTCATGACTCTGTTCCTGCTCCTGCTTCCGATCAGAGACGAGCTCTAAAGCTCGGAAATAGCGGTGGCGAGAGCGACCAGTCGGCGTGCCGCTTCGACATGGAGATTTTCGATCAACCGACCGTCAACCACCACCACGCCCTTACCGGCGGCGGTGGCCTGGGCATGAGCCTCGATGACTCGGCGGGCGAAGGCAACCTCGTTTTCCGATGGAGCGAAGACGCGGTTGGCGGCTTCGATGGTCTTGGGGTGGATCAGGGTTTTGCCGTCAAAGCCCAGCTCAACCCCTTGGCGGCAGGCCAGATAAAAGCCATCGTCGTCGTTCAGGTCCAGATGGACACCGTCAAGAATGGCCAACCCATAAGCCCGCGCCGCCAGCATCGCCAGACCAAGACTGGTGATCATCGGCAGTCGGTCGCGCGTGTGGGCGCAATGCAGATCTTTGGCGAGGTCCGATGTTCCCATCACGAAACCGCCAAGCCGCCCGCAGGAGCCCGCGATCTCCCGGACATTCAAGATGCCCATGGGCGTTTCCAGCATGCACCATAGCGCCAAACTCTCGGGCGCTCCGGCGGCACGAAGAATCGCGTCCGCTTGGCGCACGGTATCACCCGAATCAACCTTAGGCAGCAACACGGCATCGGCGCCCGATGTGGCCGCCGCGACCAGATCCCCGTAACCCCACGGGGTATTCAGGCCATTGACCCGCACAAACAGTTCCCGCCGACCATAACCGCCCCCGGCGACGGCATCGACCACCAGTTTGCGCGCCTCAAGCTTGGCATCGGGCGCTACGGCATCCTCAAGGTCCAAAATCAGGCCATCGGCGGCCAGACCCTTACCCTTATCCATGGCGCGGGCGTTGGAGCCCGGCATATACAGCACGCTGCGACGCGGACGGACGATAGTGGCCATGACTCTTGCTTTCACTCCCTAAACGGATTGGCGGCTTATGGGGGCGGGCACCAGGAGCCCGCCCTAGACTTGGATAGCATGAGGTTCCAAGGGAATCCTAGCCGAGGGACTGCTAGCCAAGATAATCCTGGACAAGGGTTTCGGCGATTTGCACCGCGTTGAGTGCGGCGCCCTTCCGAAGATTGTCCGCGACCACCCACAGGCACAAGCCATTTTCCACCGTGTAATCCTCGCGGATGCGCGACACGAACACCGGATCGTCGCCGGCCACCTCGACCGGGGTGACATAGCCTTCGTCGCGACGGTGATCGATAACCGTTACGCCAGGGGCTGCTCGCAACGCATCGCGAGCCTGATCGGCGGTAATGGGCCGCTCAAACTCGATGGAGATCGCTTCGGCATGCCCGATGAAAACCGGAACCCGGACACAGGTGGCCACGACGGCAATTTTGGGATCGAGAATTTTCTTGGTCTCGACCACCATCTTCCATTCTTCCTTGGTGGCGCCATCGTCCAGGAAGACGTCGATATGGGGGATGACGTTAAACGCGATTTGCTTGGTGAATTTCTCGCGCACGATCGGATCATTGACGTAAATCGCCCGCGTTTGGTTGAATAGCTCGTCCATACCTTCGCGGCCTGCTCCCGACACCGACTGATAGGTCGAGACCACCACCCGCTTAATGGTGGCGAGGTCATGCAGTGGCTTCAGCGCCACCACCATCTGGATGGTCGAGCAGTTGGGGTTAGCGATGATGTTGCGCTTGCGGTAGTCGGCGATGGCCTGGGGATTGACTTCGGGCACCACCAGCGGCACGTCGGGATCCATCCGAAAATGCGAGGTGTTGTCGATGACCACGCAGCCGGCAGCCGCAGCTCTTGGCGCGTGGATCGCCGAGACCTTGGCTCCGGGAGACGACAAGGCGATGTCCACGCCGTGGAAATCGAAGCTGGCGAGGTCTCGGACCTTGAGCACCTTCTTCTCACCATACGAGATTTCGGTTCCTACCGACCGCTCGGACGCCAGAGCGATAACCTCGGTCGCCGGGAAATCACGGCTGGCGAGGGTGGAGAGCATCTCGCGCCCGACATTGCCGGTAGCGCCGATCACGGCGACTTTGTAGCCCATGGCGACGGTGTTTCCTTGACTGGACGGAAAATGATCGTTGACCTAATACGATCTTGGTGCTTTTGCAACAGTGCCGACATCGACCAAGGAATGCGGCGACGGCGGGCCGTGGCCGCTGCGATGACCGCAAGAGGACAGAATGGCTGATTTAAAGGAAATCATCGCGCTGGCCATCAAAAAGGCCGACAGCTCGATGTTTAACGAGGACTATGCCAAACAGGCGGCGGCGGTGATCCAGGCGGTGCAGAAAGCAGGTTACGAAATCGTGCCGGTGCGTCCGCCCGAAGGGTTGTTGCCGTTTGTTCATGACAACATGCCCTTTGGCCGGCTGAGGCCGAGCGAGCTGGTGACGCAGCTTTACACCCTGATGGTCACGAACGTCCGCCGTTTCGACAAGTAGGGTTGGCATCCTGGGAGCGCAGGCAAAAAGCCCTGCTCCCAGGATGCCTCATACCCTCGAGCCTTCGTTAACGGTCATGCGGGTCCGGCCAGAAGGGGCCCCACCGCCGGGCGACCTCTATCAAGAAGTGCGAAACCACACCCGGTGGGTGGTGCCCTTGGGCTTCTTGGTCCTGGTGATTGGACGCATTCTCCTGGCCCAAAACTGAGAGCGAACAAGCCAACCGCCAAGGAAGCCCCGCGTCTGAACCTTAACCGCTGGGGGCGTCCTGATCGGGATCAGCAGTTGCTGCAAACGCCGAAGGAATCCCTAAACGAGGTTCCCGAACTGCCGCGCCCGCCGCAGCAATTATGTTTGTGGTGAGGGTGACTGACGACGTCGCCGCTGCAATCGCGGCCGCTGTAGCAGGTGCCGCGAGTGTCCATCTGTTTGTGCCCGTCGCCCTTCCCCGAGTTGTCCTTGGGGGGCGGCTTGACCTTAACCTTCTTTCCCCCGCGCCATTCGTAGGTGGCCTTCTTCTCCATTTGCTGCAAAGTGGCGCCGTGGATGGGCGCCGCCATACGCGGCTGGGCGGCGCCTGATTTTTGCGAACAGGAACCACCGCAGCGACCGCCACACCGCCCCCCACATCGTCCCCCGCAGGAACAACCACCACGCGGAATCGCGGGCGGCGGGACAGGAGGGGGGGCGGCCTTAACCGGCTGCGCGGTTCCCCCCGATCCGTATTTCGTTGGCGGTATCGGCGGGTTCTTCGTCCTAGCATCCCTCATTGCAACACATCCTTCTCCACATAGGTATGTGATATGGGTCTGCAACCATCATCAACTGCCGATCATACAACGGCTTATCAATGAGTGATACCGGCGAGCCCTGATACTGACACATCGCCGGTATCACGTCGCCAAACGGTCAAGGCGGCGGGCCGTCTTGGGAACTCGGGGCTGGGCTCTGCTTATCGTCATTCAAAAACAACAGATTGCGCAAAAACCCCGGCGCCAGGGCCGCCAACGGATTGACCGACACCGTCGGCTCGTCCAGAGCACCCGAAAGGGCGTATGTGGCGGCGAAGACTCCTTGACCGGCGCCGCCACTCAGCCAATCCCCCAGCACTGGAACCATGCCCAACATGCGATTCAACCCATAGAGCGGTACGATGGTTCCGTCGACGGCCAAGGTGTCGGCGGCCAGATCGATCCGGCCCGACAGGGTCAAGCCCAAGGCCCCGCCCGAGGTTCGCAGGGTGCGGAGATTGATTTCGTCGCCATTGGCGGTCACGTCACTTTGAAGCTGGGAGAATCCCAACCCCTGCCCCTGAAGCAGCTCCATCAGGCCCGTGACCGACAACGCGTTAAGGACTCGGGCCAACAGCGGCGCGCCGACCACCCGATAGGCGCCCAACGTCACCTGACCCGTGAAGGGGCGCACCGGAAAGCCCGGCTCACCCGTGCCGCTGATTTTCAGATCACCGCCCCGCAGACTGTCGGTCACATCCAGAGCCCGCAACACCGCCCCGGCGTCGCCGGCGGTCACAGTTAAACGGCGCTGGGCGCCCTCGGGCTGATAGCGCAGCGTGAGCGCGCTGGACGGGCTGCCCTCGAATCCGGGAATCGCTGCCGTCAAATCAGCGCTGTCCCACCCCAGGCCCCGGCTGGCCAACCGCCCCTGAATTTGGCTCAAACCGCGCTGATCCTCGCCGGTTATCAAGCGATCAAGCCGAATCGACAGGTCATAGGACGGCCCCGGCTGGGGCGGATGGTTGCGCTTGGCCAGTCGCTCGGCCCGGCGGCGCTGCTTTTCCCCTGCATCGTCCGGCTCCTTCAGCAAAGGCCGAGCGTCCAGGCTGGTTCCCCGAACCACCACGTCATACTCACCGCCGGGCCGAAGCGTCAGCTCTCCGCCAAGATCGGTGGCCCCCACTTGGAACGCCCCGAGCGTCGCCCGAGCGATCCCCCCTCCTGCCGCCAGATCGAGACTTCCCGCCGCTTTAAGACCGGCGGCTTCAATCCCGATCCCCGACACTCGCGCCGCTTTCCCCCGATCAAAGTCGAGCGTAAAGCGGGCGGTGCCCGCAGTGCCGGGCGGCTTGGTCCATCCCAGGGCGGGCAAGGCCAACTGCGCCGGGGCCAAATCGAGTTGCCCCTTGACCGAAGTCCGCTTGGCGTGATCGATCACCAACCGCACATCGGCGCCCACCGCTCCATCCCAATAAGGGGCCGAATGCAGACCGTAACGGGCAAGGTCAGCCGCGCCGATCTTGCCTTTGACATCGACTCGGGTCCGGGGATCGGCTCCATCCCGGAAATTCTCACGCCACCGCACCGCCGCCGGAATGCCCTCCACATCCGTAGTGCCAGTGACATCCATCCCAGTGCCGTCCAAGGCCAGCTTTAAGTCACCATTCGTCACCGTCAATCCACCGGCAATTCCGGCAATCGCCGCTCCATGCAATGCGGCGACGGCGCGAATCTCGACATTTTCGATATCGATGCTCTTTTTAAGCGGAAAATAGAAATGAAGGCGGCAGGTTTGCGTGCCTTCGGTCTTGGCCGGATCCATGTCAACCCGATGGGCATAACGCAGCGGCGGCGTGTCCAACACCTCCAGGGCCGACCGCAAAGACCCCGAAAGCGGCGCGTCGATATCAATCCACTCTTGCGGGGTATCGAGCTTACTGATGACGATTTTCGCATCACCCACCGCCAAATCGCCGATATGGCCGCCGCTGGTGTTCAACACCAAGGCGCGCCCATCACTGGTGCCCCGCCCGGAAATCCCGACGATCGGCGGCAGCGTCTTGAAATAGCCGACCGTCAAATTGCTGGCGACGACACCACCATCCAGAGTGGTGGCCAGAATATCGCTGGGGTCCGCCACTGGGGCGGAACCATCGACTCGCAACCATCCTTCATCGATCATGCCGGCGGTGATGTTGGCGGTGATCCAATCCCGAGCATGCTTGCCGACCGTCACCGGCCATAATTTGGGCAGACGATCCGCCGGCACCGCCTCGGCCTTGACCCCGCCCACAATGGCCACACGCTCGCCGGTCCGCGTCACCGTCCCGTCGATGGCCACGCGCGGCCCTCCGAAATCCAAGGCTAACGTCTTGAGCTGGATTTGGGCCGGCATCGGGTCTAAGGGCTGATCGATCACCGCACTAAGGGCGATGCTGCGAATCGGCACCGGGTCCGACAGCAAGGCCGGCGGCAAGACCAGTTGCCCCTCGGCGGCGGCCAGATCCAGGGCCACTCGGGTCGGCTGACCCCTGGCATCCAGCGTCACGTCGGCGGTGCCGTCGATGGGAAAGGCGGCAGCGGCTAACGGGGCCAATTGCGGCACCAAAGCCGCCCACCGAGCCGGCTCCAGCCCGGCCATCCGCAGGGTCAGCCGATGGTCGGCGGCGCTGAGGCGGGCCTCCAGATGAACCGGCGCCACATGATCCGGGTCAGTCCCAATCCTTAGGTCCAGACTCGCGGTCCCCGAGGGCGCATCGGGCATACCATCGACTTGGCCGGCGGCGGTCACGATCAAGGCCGGGTCTTCGAGTTCGAGCCGGGCACGCTCCAATACCAGCCGCTTGGCTTCCGGCTCCCACCCGGCGGTCAGGGCAAACGCCCCCACAGCCAAGGGCTCGGGGCGAATCATCGGCAGGTCCACGGTTCCGCCTTCGGCTCCCAACACCGACAGCGTCAGCTTCTGGGGCACAAAGGCCGGGTCAAAGGCCGCGTCAATCTCACCCGACAACACCACATGGACTCCGGCCAGCGTCGGCGGCAACGGCAAGAACAGCCCCAAAACCGTAGGATCGAAGCCGGTAAAATGCAGCATTGCGGTGGTGGTGGTCGGAGTCGCGGGGGCCCCCACCGACTCTTCAGCCGGACGGCCACGATCAATCGCCTCGACATCGAACACCGCCAATCCGCTGGGCAATTGTGCTTCCAGATGCCCCTGGACGCGAATCCCGGCATCGGTTCGGCCTGCCGTCAGCGCGGCATTGGGAACCGACCATGTGAGTCCGGTTTTTTGGTCGTCAATGGTCAAGGTGGCATCGGTCACCGCCACCTGGACCAAAGCCGCCAGCGGATCGAGCGGATCGGTTGTCGGATGGCGCACGGCATCAAGCCACGCCGCCGTCACTCCCGACCCCGAAGCGCCGCCGGTGATGGGCACCGTCACAGCCGCCGTCCGCTCCGGCTGGCCAGGGCCGTTCAAATCAAGCACCAACCGACCATCCGGAGTCCGCTCCAAATGCAAGGTTGGCCGAACCACGGTCAAATTGGCCAGCACCAACCGGCCCTGGACCAAAGCCCGCACGGAAAAACCAACGCCCAATTCTGGAATCGCCGCCACCGCCTGGCCATCGACCGTCGTCAAGCGGACATCACGCAGACGCAAAGCCAACGGGTGCTCGAATCCGCCCCAAATCACCACGGTTTCACCAACCGTCACCCGCAGATCACCAAAACTCTGCACGGCGCCATCCAGCGCCTGGGTTAAGATCGGCGTCAGCGACGTCAAGGTGACCGGGCCGGTGGACAACCTCCAAGCCGCCAACCCCACCAGCACAGCCAAGCCCGCAACCACAAAGCCGACAGCCCGCACCAACCGCACACTCGCCCGACCGATCATGGCGTGCCTCTTGCGTCGCTGGAACGATGACCTTGATTCATATTATCGTCACCATCATTCGGCCCCCGGAGGTTATCCATGTCACTCGTTCCGCCCGGCTTGCAGTTTCCCAAGCCTGCCGATGACGCCATGGCAGCCCGTGGCCTAGCGGACTGGCTGGCCGCCGCCAAAGCCGCCGAGCCGGAAACTCGGGCGTTCGCCGAATCCCTGGCAGACAGCCCGGAGGGCCGACACTTAATTTTGTCAGTGTGCGGCAACAGTCCCTATTTGGGCAATAGCCTCGTCCGCGACCTGGATTTCGTGCGCGGCCTACTCCGAGACGGCTTTGAAGCCACCCAAACCGCCTCACTGGCGGAACTCCGCCGCCGATATGCCGGCGAAACCGATACCGATCGGCTGATGGCCGGACTGCGTTTGGCCAAACGGCGGGCGGCGCTGCTGATCGCCCTGGCCGACATCGGCGGCGCCTGGTCGCTGGCCTCCGTCACCGGCGCCCTCAGCGATATGGCCGAGTGCGCGCTGGACTTGGCGGCCAACCATCTGCTGCGCCGGGCGGCTACCGCAAAGCTCTTGCATCTGCCCGACCTTGAACAGCCCCTCTTGGGGTCGGGCCTGATCATTTTGGCCATGGGCAAATTCGGAGCGCGCGAACTCAACTATTCCAGCGATATTGATCTGATCCTGTTCTACGACGACGAAGTGGCCAAGGCTCCACCGGATAGCATGGCCCGCACCTTTATTCGTCTGGCCCGCGATCTGGTCCGCATTATGGACGAACGGACACGGGACGGCTATGTCTTCCGCACAGATCTACGGTTGCGCCCAGACCCCGGTGCCACACCGTTAGCGGTTTCGGTGACGGCGGCTGAAACCTATTATGCGGGTGTCGGCCAGAATTGGGAGCGGGCGGCCTTGATCAAGGCCCGGCCCGTGGCCTCGGATCCCGAACCCGCCGCCCGGTTCCTGGAGTTTCTCAAGCCGTTCATCTGGCGGCGGAACCTGGATTTTGCGGCAATCCAGGACATTCATTCGATCAAACGCCAGATTCACGCCCATAAAGGCCACCACCGGCCCGCAGTCAACGGCCATGACATCAAGCTGGGACGCGGCGGGATTCGTGAAATCGAGTTTTTTGCTCAAACCCAGCAGTTAATCTTTGGCGGCCGCGAGGCCCGATTGCGCCTGTCGCCCACCTGTGCCGCTCTGGAGGCGCTGGTTGCCGCCGGTCGCGTCGCGCCGATGACGGCGGTCGAGTTGAAAGCCGCCTACTTTTTTTTACGGCAGGTCGAACACCGCCTGCAAATGATTGACGATCGTCAAACCCACCAGCTTCCTAAAACGGATGAAGGGGTGGAAAAGCTTTCGGTGTTTTTGGGCTATGACACCCCCGCCGCATTCCGTGACATGCTGCTCGGCCATTTGGTCCGGGTGGAAGAGCATTACGCCGACCTGTTCGAAGAAGCGCCGCCGCTGGCGGGACCGGGCAATCTGGTGTTCACCGGCACCGACCCCGACCCCGGCACCGTCGAAACCTTGGGGCGGTTGGGCTTTAGCAATCCGTCTGCCGTAATCGCCACCGTGGCGGCTTGGCACCATGGCCGGTACCGAGCCATGCGCAGCGCCCGCGCCCGCGAGCTTTTGACGGAACTCACTCCGACGCTGCTTCAGGAGTTGGGCCGAACCCGCCATCCCGACGAAGCCTTGGGGCGGCTCGATATGCTGTTGAGTCGGCTGCCCGCCGGCATTCCGCTGTTTTCGCTGTTCCACGCCAATCCGTGGCTGCTGGGGATCATTGCCGAAGTCATGGGCACCGCACCGCGCCTAGCCCAATCCCTGGCGGCTCATCCGGCGTTGCTGGAAGCGGTGTTGGCGCCGGATTTTTTCGACCCCCTGCCCCAAGCCACCGCCCTAGCCGATGCTTACCGGCACGCCGTCGCTCCGGCCCGTCATTTCGAAGAGGCTTTGTCTTTGTCCCGGCGCTGGGTTCATGACCAGATTTTCCGGGCTGGTGTTCACATTTTGCGCAATATCACCGATGGTGACCACTGCGGCCCCTTTTTGTCGGCGGTTGCGGATATCGCCCTAGCCGATCTGCTGGAGCGCGTCACCGAGGATTTCGCGCGGCGCCACGGTCGGATCGCCGGGGGCAGCATCGCCATCATCGCCATGGGGAAACTGGGCAGCGGTCAAATGACCATCGGCTCTGACCTGGACCTGATTTTGGTTTACCATGTCCCGCCCGACGTCAGCCAATCGGACGGTGCTAAACCGTTATCACCTTCGGAATACGCGATCAAACTGACCCAACGCCTGATTCACGTCATCACGGCGCCCACGCCCGAGGGCCGGCTTTACGAGGTGGATATGCGGCTGCGGCCTTCTGGCCATGCCGGGCCGGTGGCGGTCAGTCTTGAAGCCTTCACCCGCTATCATCGTGACGAGGCTTGGACTTGGGAACATATGGCCTTGACTCGAGCCCGTCTGGTTGCAGGATCGCCCTGGCTGTGCGAGCAACTCCGCCGGATTATTCACGACGTGTTGACCCATCCCCGCGATCCGGTTCGTCTGGTGATGGACGTGGCCGATATGCGGCGGCGCATCCAAAAGGAATTTGCCACCAAAAATCCTTGGGAAATAAAATATATGCGGGGTGGTTTTATTGATATTAACTTCATTGCCCAATATCTAATGCTGCGTCACGCTCATGATTACCCCCAAGTCATCAGCGCCAATACAGTCGAGGCTCTGGATAAATTAGCCAGTGCGGGGGTTTTGGCGCGGGATTTGGCCGATGATCTGATGACCATCCATCGGACTTGGCGCCGCATTCAGGGCTTCTTACGCCTGACCACCGGCGGCGGCTTCGAGCCCAATGACGCCCCCCTGGCGTTACGGTTGGCCTTAGCCCGCTGCGTTTGGCCAGAGTCGGGACAGCCCCAAAAGGCTCCCCCGGACTCTCAACCGGATACGCTGGCGCCGGTTGATTTCAAGGATCCGATTGATTTCAAGGATGTTGACGCCCATGTGCGTGACAGTGCGGCGCGGGCCTTCCAATATCTGCAAATGCTCATCGATGAGCCCGCCGAACGCGAACACCTGGCCCTTGCCCGTTCGGCGCCAGAACAACCACCCCGGAAAGGAGCATCGTTATGACCGTCGAAGCCGGCCAGCCCGCCCCCGACTTCACTCTCCCCACCGATGGCGGCGGCACGCTGTCCCTTGCCGCCCTGCGCGGACGTCCGGTGGTTCTGTATTTCTATCCCAAGGATGATACCCCAGGCTGCACCAAAGAGGCCTGTGCCTTTCGGGATCAGTTCCCAGACTTCTCGGCGCTGGATGTGGCCATCGTCGGTCTTTCCAAAGACCCGCCCAAAAGCCATGATCGGTTCAAGAACAAATATACCCTGCCCTTCTCTCTGGCTTCAGACGAACAGGCCGAAGTGGCGAAATTATACGGGGTTTGGGTTGAAAAGAGCCGTTATGGACGAACCTATATGGGCATGGACCGCGCCACAATTTTGATCGATGCTGCCGGGCTGGTACGCTCGGTCTGGCGTAAGGTTAAAGTCGAGGGCCACGCCGGGGCCGTCCTGGCGGCGGTGAAGGCTCTGTAGCCAGCCAATCCAAGGATGTCTTTGCCATGACCACTCAGGACCATGACCGTGCCGCTCCACTTCCCCCCGCCAGCCGGGAAGAGTTGATCGCCTTCCTGAACGAGCTGCTGGAGGCCGAGCGGGCCGGGGCACGGGTTGCCCTGGAAAGCGCCCGCGCCGCCGCCCCTGGCCCCATCGCCGAGCTGATGCAGACCGTTCAACGGGATGAGGCACGCTGGTGCGCCCTGTTGAGCCGTCATCTCAAAACCCTGGCCGAAACGCCGTCGCCAAAGGTCGGCGCCTTCCACGAAAAAGCCATGGCCATCCCGGATCTCAAAGCCCGCATCACGTTCCTCAATCGCGGCCAAGGGTGGGTGGTCAAAAAACTGCGCGACATGCTACCGCGTGTGGATGACGATCTCTTACGCGACGATCTCACGGACATGCTGCGGGCCCATGAAAGCAATATCGCTCTCGCGAATGAGGTTATGGAGCGGGTTGCCGAGTAAATAGGAAGCGGCTATTTGCTCCGTTTCTTCGCACTGATCGGCCCGAGTCCACGGCCCATAAAACAGGCCGGGGAACGCCGGGGTGGATCGAGCCAAACGTCAACTGTAAAAGTCGGTGCTTTGATCTCGCCGATGAATGGCCTAGCTTGATCGGTAATGTCCGGTCGTGCCGGCCCGACCGCTCTTGGCAACGGCGATGCCGTCCCGACGAACAAAGACCGGCGCTGCTAAGGAGAGGGGGCGCCCATGAAAACCGCTGAAGGACAAGCCCTGCTGTCCGTCGCCTTCCGGCAATTGGTGGTCATCACCAAACTTGATGCCACGTTAGAGCGCGTCCACAGCCTCGAAGACCTGACCAAGCTGTTCAACGCCTGCCATTGGGATGAAAAGGTCTTCTCGGTGTTCGACAGCACCGGGACCACCTGGGCGGTCGAAGTCATCAAAGAGGGGCCAACCCTGACCATCCGCCCAACCCGGCACGATGTCCATGACGAAAAGCGGGTTTCCGGTTCGGCCTTTTTCAAGCAATTGATTTCGGTGCTTCAAGCCAAACATCCTGGTTTCCGCGTCACCGGCACCGAGTCCTTTCTGGAGCGGGTGCTGCATGATACCGGCATCGAGCGCCGTTTGCCCGAACTCGCGGCCTCCCGTCACGAAGACAGCGCCTTGCGCGACCATCGCCGCCGCCTGCGCGAGATGCAGCGCCAAAAGCATGAAGAGTTTCAAGAAACCAAGGCATCGGATCACCGTTACATGTATTGGCTCTGGTACCAGTGATACCGGCGATGTGTCAGTATCAGGGCTCGCCGGTATGATATGAATCTGTCGTAAAGTCGACATCCCCCGTCGCTCTGTTGCACTCCCGCCAGACGCAGCGGCAGCGGACGTCCTGTCCGCTCTGGTTCTTTCCTTCATTTGCGCCCCGGCCACCCCCGGCACGGTGTTTGCATTGCGTTTGGCATGCGCAACGTTGCCCACCCTGTGCCGGTTGGGCTTCGGAGGGAGGAAGAGGCCATGGTGGCTCTGACCGAAAATGCCGTGATCGCCATTCGTCGCGTCTTCGAGACGGCGGAAACGCCGCCCGCCGGCCTGCGAATCATGGCCGAAGAGGGCGGATGCTCGGGCGTCCGTTACAAAATGGGCCTCGACTTCCAGATTTTAGACAGCGATGCGGTGTTCCAGGTCGATGGCATCACGGTTCTGGTGGATGCCGAAAGCCAGCCGATCCTGGACGGAGCCAAAGTTGACTTCGTCGATAATTTGGATGGCTCCGGCTTTGTGATCGATAATCCCAAAGCCAAATCCGGCTGCGGGTCATGTCATTCCCAGACCTGCTGAACGGATTCCCTGTCATGTGGAACTATTCCGAGACGGTTAAGGACCATTTCTTCAACCCGCGCAATGTGGGCGTGTTGGAAAATCCCGATGGCGTCGGTGAGGTTGGCTCGATTGCCTGCGGTGATGCCCTTAAACTGATGATTAAGGTGGCACCAACAGAGAATCGAATTGTCGATGCCCGGTTTCAAACCTTTGGCTGCGGTTCGGCGATTGCGTCATCTTCGGCTCTCACCGAGATGATCATCGGCAAGACCATTGACGAGGCCTTGACCGTTACCAATCAGGATATTGCCGGTTATCTGGGAGGCTTACCGCCAGAAAAGATGCATTGTTCAGTGATGGGCGCCGAAGCCTTACGCGCCGCCATCGCCAATTTCCGTGGCGAAGCCGTGGAGGCCGACGATGACGAGGATGGCGCACTGGTTTGCAAATGCTTCGGGATCACCGAAGGATTACTGACCCGAGCCATCCGCACCAATGCCTTGACCACCGTCGAAACAGTCACGGCCTACACCAAAGCGGGCGGGAGTTGCGCCACCTGCCGCGACAAGATCGAGATGGTCTTGGGTGACGTCAATGCCGAGATGGTCAGCGAAGGAATATTGGAAAGCACCAAGGCGTTTCGGTATCGCGGGCGGGGGCTTGCCGACACCGCTCCGACCACGACCCCGGCCACGGCCCGCGCCACGGCGCCCGCCCGCCCGGCTGCGGTGCGGCCTTCCCACACCGCAGCAGCGCCAACGCCAGCCTCGGCGCCAGCCAAGCCGGCCCCCCCGATGACCATGGTCAAGAAGATTGCGCTGATCCAGGAAGCCCTGGAGGCCGTCCGACCGACCTTTCAGCGCGATGGCGGCGACGTGGAGCTGGTCGATGTCGAGGGCGACACCGTGTCGGTTCAGCTCTTTGGAACCTGTGTCGATTGTAGCATGTCGTCCTTCACCTTACACATGGTCCAGGAAAAACTGAGCGAAGCCCTGGGCCGCTTCATTCGGGTGGTTCCAGCCGACGGTCAGGCTGCCTGAACACCCGCCATCCGATCCAGGAGTGTCCCGCCATGCCGCCCGCGATCTATCTCGACAACAACGCCACCACCCGAGTCGATTCCGACGTGGTCGCGGCGATGCTCCCCTTCTTTACCGAGCATTTCGGCAATGCCTCATCCATGCATGGCTTCGGGACCGCCGCCGGCACCGGGCTGGCCCACGCCCGAACCCAGCTTCAGACATTGCTGGGCGCGGCCCATGATCATGAAGTGGTGTTCACTTCCGGCGGATCGGAGTCAAATTCTGCGGCCATTTTGGCCGCTCTGGCCACACATCCTGAACGGCGAGAGATCATCACATCGGCAGTCGAGCATCCCGCAGTTCTCTCATTGTGCCAGTATTTGGCCAAACAAGAGGGCTATCGGCTTCATATCATTCCCGTCGATGACAAAGGCCGACTTGACCTTGATGTCTATCGCGACGCCTTGTCGGCACGGGTTGCCGTGATTTCGATTATGTGGGCCAACAATGAAACCGGAACCCTCTTTCCGGTGGAAGACTTGGCAGAGATGGCCAAGGCTTTTGATATTCCGTTCCATACGGATGCGGTTCAAGCGGTCGGAAAGATTCCGATGACGCTCGCGCACAGTGCCATCGACCTGTTGTCGCTCTCGGGTCACAAGCTCCACGCGCCGAAGGGGATCGGCGCCCTGTATATCAAGCGCGGAACCCGGTTTCGGCCCCTAATCCGGGGCGGCCATCAAGAACGGGGCCGGCGGGCTGGAACCGAAAATATTCCGGGGATTGTCGGCTTGGGACGCGCCGCCGAATTGGCTCTAGCCGGATTGAATGATGAAAATACGCGGGTTCGGGCTTTGCGAGATCGGCTGGAGCGGGAGCTGCTGGCTCGGATTCAGCACTGTTTCGTCACTGGCGATGTGGCAAACCGCTTGCCCAACACCGCCAATATTGCCTTTGAATTCATCGAAGGTGAGGCGATTCTGTTGTTGCTCAACCGCGAGGGCATCGCCGCCTCGTCGGGCTCGGCCTGTACGTCAGGATCGTTGGAGCCATCCCATGTGATGCGCGCCATGGGCATTCCCTATACCGCAGCCCACGGCGCCACCCGGTTTTCCTTGTCCAGAGACACCACGGACGCCGACATCGAGCGTGTCATCGAGGTTATGCCCGGCATCATCGAGCGTCTGCGCGGCGTATCGCCCTATTGGAATGCCACAGAAGGAACCGGCAAGGCGTTTGAACCCGCTTACGCCTAGGAGCCGGAAGGACACTTGAGTTTTTGCTCGCCGGGGTCATTCGGAACAGAGCAAGGGGAGGGAGTCCATGCATCGTGTCAGCATCAACGACACCACGCTTCGCGACGGAGAGCAAGCGGCGGGCGTAGCCTTCACCACCGAAGAACGAATCGCCATTGCCCAAGCTCTGGACGGGGCCGGCGTGCCCGAGATGGAAATCGGTGTTCCGGCCATGGGCGAGGCCGAACAGGATGACATGCGCGCCATCGTCGCCCAACGCTTGGCGGCTCGGCCCATAGCCTGGTGCCGGATGCGCCGGGACGATATCGCCGCCGCTGCGGCCTGCGGCGTGCCCATGATCAATCTGTCAATCCCGGTTTCCGATCAGCAAATTGTCAAAAAATTGAAGCGAGATCGAGGCTGGGTTTTGAATCATATCCCGGATATGATCGCTTTAGCCCAAGATCAAGGCCTGATGGTGGCGGTGGGCGGCGAAGATTCATCGCGCGCTGATCCCGATTTTATCGTGCGAGTCATCGAGGTTGCCGAACAAGCAGGAGCCGTTCGTTATCGCTTTGCTGACACATTGGGCATTCTTGACCCTTTTACCACCCGAGAAGTGTTTCGCCGACTCCGCGCCGCCACCGATCTTAGTCTAGAGATTCATGCCCATGACGATTTGGGCATGGCCACCGCCAATTCGCTGGCAGCCGTGCTGGGCGGAGCCGATGCGGTGAGCGTGACGGTTAATGGATTGGGAGAACGAGCCGGAAACGCCGCTCTAGAAGAGGTGGTGGTGGCCTTGTCGTATTTACACCAGCGCGATACCGGGATTGATCCCCGCCACCTGCCCGGCCTGTCGGCATTGGTGGCGGATGCGGCCCGACGACCGATTCCGCCATCCAAAAGCGTGGTGGGGTCGTCGGCTTTTACTCACGAGTCGGGCCTTCATGTTCATGGTCTTTTGAATGACCGGCGCAACTATCAGGCCGTGGATCCGGCGGCCCTCGGGCGCCATCACCGAATCGTGTTGGGCAAACATTCTGGAGTCACCGCCGTCATGGAGGTCATGCGCGGGCACGGCCTCACGGTCGGGCCGGTTCAGGCTCGGGCGGTTCTGGCTCATATTCGCCGCCACGCCACCACCGTCAAAGCCGAACCGACCGTGGATGACCTTCGGCGTTTTCTTGGTGACGTCATGGCTTATTCGGAAACAGGAGGTCGAGCATGAGCGCACTTCAGGATCAATTGGCGGCATTATCCACCGCTGAAGACTTCTTCCTTGCTCTGGATGTCCCCTTCGACCCCCATTATCTTCATGTTAAGCGTCTGCATATCCTCAAGCACTTTAACGAGCGCCTGTCCGCTTTGACGCTCACGGGCCTGGATCCCGCCGCCGAACGCACCGCCGTCGCCGCCGCTCTGGCGGCAGCCTATGCCGACGCCCAGTCCGTCGCCCCCCAGGATGCCGGGTTGTTCAAGGTCTTTCAGAAACCAGTTCCGAGCCGGGTGTTTGTCCCCCTGGAGGCCGTAACTCGCTGATCCCGGCGGCTCAACGGGTGATACCGGCGAGCTATAACAGTGACACAGTGCCGGTATCGGGCGGCGACGGCGGCCCCGCGCGCCTATGTGCGCGGAGCCAAGGGCGCAGACGCGCCCGCCCGGCATCTGAGGGCCGCTTTCGTGTTAACACATTATTAAAGCTCGATGGTATGAGCCCCTTTGCCACAACCAGCCCAACCCCGGTGGCAACAACGAAAACCAGGGTTCCGGGCCACAAGGCCGATAAGGCCGATAAGGCCGGTCCCGGACAATACCCGGACAACCCCCAGCCTGTACCGAATAGGGCGGCTCCGATCATCAATCGCCAGTCGATAATTTTGGCGGTGGGTAGGGCGAAACTGTCGGCCCATAAGGGTCGTCCGCGCTTAAAAATCAACCTATAACCCGGCGTTGCAACGGCCAAAGCACCGATCATCACCAAGGCCAACGCAGGATTCCAGTCGCCCGCCACGTCCAAAAAGCCGAGAACGATATGAGGGTCAGTCATACCCGAAACAGCCAAACCAACGCCAAACAGCAGCCCGGCCATCAGGCCCGCAATGATAAAACGCATGAAGCTTCCCCTATGGATGGGGTGTTGAGGGGGTGTTGAGGGGGTGTTGAGGGGGTGTTGAGGGAAGCGCCGTTACAGCCCATGCCGAACGATGAAGACGGTCAGAAAGCCAAACGTCATAAAGGTCAGGGTGGCGGCCAGAGAGCGCGGCGACCATCGAGCCAAGCCACAAACCCCATGCCCGCTGGTGCAACCGCCGCTCAGTCCCGTCCCCAGACCCACCAGCAAGCCTGCCGTCGCTAGCCATGCCACCGAACCCTCCGGCGGTTTGAGGGGCGTTACGCCTGACCCCAGCGTCACCAAAGGCGCTGCCGCCACCAAGCCAACCAAAAAAGCCAGGCGCCAGGGCTCAAAGCCGGCGCTTGGCCACAATACGGCCCCCAGGATGCCGCTGATCCCAGCGATCCGACCACACAGCGCCATCAACAGGACCGCCGCCGATCCAATCAGAAGCCCCCCCACAAGCGACGGAATCCAGGACATATCGAGACCTTTCGATGAGTGATACCGGCGAGCCCTGATACTGACACATCGCCGGTCCTCGGGCCGCGACGGCGGCCCCGCGTCCTCGTGGACGCGAAGCCCCAGTGTTGTGGACTCTCGGGGGCGCGGATGCGCCCGCCCGGCGTTTGAGGGCAGCCTTGATGAATCACCATCAAGGCCCGATGATATTAGGCTTTTCGTGGGCTCTGCACACACCCGCAAAAACCCGTGATGCTTTTCCCATAACGTCCTGAGGTCAAGAAGGCTGCGCCTCCTTGCGGGTGCAGGGCAGAGCCCTCCGAAAGCCAAGAAACCATCACGATCGCTTCTATTGAACACAGCAAAGAATCAAGCCGCCACCGTCGAAGGGCTGAACTGGTCGAAAGCTTCCAACGCCATGGCGCCGTAAATCGCCGAGGGACCGCCGCCCATGTAGATGGCCATGCCGATCACATCAAGAACTTCTGCTCGCGTGCCGCCAAGCTGGGCAACCGCCTTGGTGTGAAAAGCCAAACACCCGTCGCATCGAGCCGCAATGCCAAGCGCCAAGGCCACCAACTCCTTGGTTTTAGCGTCAAGTGCGCCCGGCGCCGTGGCGGCTTTGCTCATGGCGGCAAAAGCGCCCCAGGTTTCCGGGGCGCCCTGGCGGGCCGACCCCATCAGGGTGGACAACTCCCGCGCCAGCTTGGGCCAATCCTTGTGCATGCTCAGAGTCCTTTTGGCGGTTCCAGCGTTCCTATTTTATTCGTATATTCGAATATACATTTTTTATGGGGCGGGTCAAGCATCGAGCGCAAAAGCGGCTTTAAGGAACCACCATCAACGCCCGATGCCCCGGACTGTCAAAAAAAAGCCTCTTGAAACCACGCAGCACACCGACTAGGTATCTGGCACTCACTGAGGGGGAGTGCTAACCGCCCTCAGTTTCCATTATTTTACAGCCTGTTGTGGGAGACGAGAGATGAAGTTCCGTCCGCTGCACGACCGCGTGGTGGTCAAGCGCCTGGAATCCGACCAAAAGACCAAGGGGGGGATCATCATCCCCGATACCGCCAAGGAAAAGCCCCAAGAAGGCGAAGTGATTGCGGTTGGTCCTGGCGCTCGGGACGATAACGGCAAGGTGGTCGCGCTCGATGTTAAGGCTGGCGACCGTATCCTGTTCGGAAAATGGTCCGGCACTGAAGTCAAGATCGATGGTGAAGAGCTGTTGGTCATGAAGGAATCCGACATCATGGGCGTCATCGAGAAGTGATGATGCCGTTCGGGCTCTTTTATCGTCCGACAGTTAAGCTCTAGCATTCACTTCTGATCTGCAAAAAGGGTAAGACGAAAATGGCTGCCAAGGAAGTTAAGTTCGGAGTTGATGCGCGCAATCGGATGCTGCGCGGCGTTGATATTCTGGCCGATGCGGTCAAGGTGACGTTGGGACCGAAAGGCCGCAACGTGGTTCTGGACAAGTCGTTCGGCGCGCCCCGGATCACCAAGGACGGCGTGACCGTTGCCAAGGAAATCGAACTGTCCGACAAGTTCGAGAATATGGGCGCGCAGATGGTGCGCGAAGTGGCCAGCAAGACCAACGATCTGGCTGGCGACGGCACCACCACCGCGACCGTGCTGGCCCAGGCGATCGTGCGCGAAGGTGTCAAGGCGGTGGCCGCTGGCCTCAACCCGATGGACCTGAAGCGCGGCATCGATCTGGCGGTGGAAGCCGTGGTTGCCGACATTAAGGGCCGTTCGCGCAAGGTTGCGACCAACGCCGAAATCGCCCAGGTCGGCACCATTTCGGCCAACGGCGAAACGGAAATCGGCAATAAGATTGCCGAAGCCATGGAGCGGGTCGGGAACGAGGGTGTCATCACCGTCGAAGAGTCGAAGAGCCTCGAGACCGAACTCGAAGTGGTCGAGGGCATGCAGTTCGATCGCGGCTATCTGTCGCCGTACTTCGTGACCAACACCGACAAGATGACCGTGGAACTGGAAAGCCCGTTCATCCTGTTCCATGAGAAGAAGCTGTCCGGCCTGCAAGCTCTGTTGCCAGTGCTGGAAGCGGTGGTGCAGTCCAGCCGGCCCTTGCTGATCGTCTCGGAAGACGTGGAAGGCGAGGCTCTGGCTACCCTGGTGGTCAACAAGCTGCGCGGCGGCCTGAAGGTTGCAGCGGTGAAGGCGCCGGGCTTTGGGGATCGCC
Source organism: uncultured Rhodospirillales bacterium (assembly GCA_903920145.1). Classification (GTDB taxonomy): domain Bacteria; phylum Pseudomonadota; class Alphaproteobacteria; order Azospirillales; family Azospirillaceae; genus BOG-933. Next base: position 16,324 of record CAIXKV010000241.1, on the reverse strand, counting down.
GTAAGGCGATGCTCGAAGACATGGCCATCTTGACCAATGGTCAGGTCATCTCCGAAGACCTCGGCATTAAGCTTGAGAATGTCACCCTCGACATGCTCGGCACGGCCAAAAAGGTCCAGATCACCAAGGAAAACACCACCATCGTCGATGGCGCCGGCTCCAAGGCCGACATCCAGGCACGCTGTGGTCAGATTCGCGGTCAGATCGAAGAGACCACGTCGGACTATGACCGTGAGAAGCTCCAGGAGCGCCTCGCCAAGCTCGCGGGCGGCGTCGCCGTGCTCCGCGTCGGTGGTGCGACCGAAGTGGAAGTGAAGGAGCGCAAGGATCGGGTTGACGATGCCATGCACGCCACCCGCGCTGCCGTCGAAGAAGGCATCGTTCCGGGCGGCGGCGTCGCCCTGCTCTATGCCATTCGGTCGCTTGATGCCCTGAAGCCGGCCAATGACGAACAGCGGGTCGGTATCGACATCGTTCGTCGCGCGTTGCAGGCTCCGGTGCGTCAGATCGCGATCAATGCCGGCGTTGACGGTTCGATCGTGGTTGGCAAGCTGACCGATCAGAATGATCCATCCTACGGCTTTGACGCCCAGGCTGGGGTTTACACCGATCTGGTCAAGGCCGGCATCATCGATCCGGTTAAGGTGGTTCGGACGGCCCTTCAGGATGCGGCTTCGATTGCCAGCCTGCTGATCACCACTGAAGCCATGGTTGGCGAAAAGCCTGAGAAGAAGGCTCCGGCTGGCCCCCAGGGCGGCGGCATGGGCGGCATGGGTGATATGGACTTCTAAGACCAACGGCCCTGGACAATGATCCGTGCCGTTGGTATCGGCGGCGACCGCCGCCCGCCCGGCGTCTGAGGGCGCTGCGGACGTGTCAACGTCCAAGGCCATCGGTCTAAGATCACCTTTCCGACACAGGAAAGGCTGGTTTTAGCGATAAAGTGGGAGGGCGGCCGCCAGGTCGCCCTCCTTTTTATTTTTGATGATACCGGCGAGCCCTGATACTGACACATCGCCGGTCCTCGGGCCGCGACGGCGGCCCGGCGTCTGAGGGCAGCCTTGATGAGTCACCATCAAGGCCCGATGGTATGATACCCTTGACTTGCTTTTGCTGAAAAGGAGAGCTTGAGCCGTCGCCATCAATCGAGAGCGCCTGCCATGTTCATTGTTCACCTGAGCTATCTTGTCCCCCTCGAAGAGATCGACCAGCATGTTGAGCCTCATCGGGCCTGGGTCGAAGCCGGTGTGGCCGACGGAGTGTTCGTCGCCGCCGGGCCGTTGACGCCCCGAACTGGCGGGGTGATCTTAGCGCACGGCCTCACGCGGGAGGCGCTGGAAGCTCGTTTGGCCGAAGACCCATTCGCCAAAGCCGGATTGATTCGGGTCGAGATTCTGGACCACGCCATCCGGGTTGCCGATCCGCGATTGGCTTTCCTGAAAAGCTAGCGGCTTCTTACTTTGTGCGCACAAGTGCGCTCGGTTGTCGTTCACGGTTCACCGACCGCAGTTTCACCATCTTTTGCAAGACGGCCAGCGCCGCAACCTTCCCGTGCGTAGTCGGCGGATGATCCGCCGACGGTTCGGGCGTAGCCCGCCCTACCCGCTCAATAGTCCTTGCCGCATTTTCGTCCCGTTCATGACGTGCGCCGCAGTGCGAACACCTTCATTTAAGCACATCAGCGCACTCTATTAAGACCTAGAGTTTGCTCTCTCGAGCGGGACGCGTCTATCGAAGGGTTTCGTTATGAACGACCATTTCCACCGCTAACTCAGCCGCGACGAGGTCTTCGAGGGGCACCCCGGCTGACTTGAACAGGGTGATTTGATCGTAATAGCGCCGACCGCTCCGCTCTCCCCGAGTCAGGTCGAACAGATCAGCCGCCACATCGTCAGGGGACAGAAGGCCATCGGCCATGGGGCGAGCCAAATCGCCGGCCTGACCACTCGCCCCGTCGCGCGAATCGACGAACACTCGACTCTTTCGGATCACCTCGTCGTCAGCTTCCCGAACGTCAGGGGAGGTGCCGCCCACCAGATCCACATGCGTTCCCGGCGCCAACCACGCGCCCCGCACAACCGGCTCGCTGGCAGAGGTCGCGGAGACCACCACATGAGCCCCGGCCACCGCCCCCGGCAAATCGGTGGTGGCCGCCACCTTGAAGGCACCGCGTCGAAACCGGGCCGCGATTTTCTCGGCTTTGCTGCGATCGCGGCCCCACACCAGAACCTCGCACAATGGCAGCACCACCGCGTAAGCCTCGATCACATGGGGCGCCAACGCCCCCGTGCCGATCACCAGCAATCGCCCGGCATCCGGGCGGGCTAGGTAACTGGCAGCCAAGGCCGACGTCGCGGCGGCCCGGTGCGTTGCCAAAGCCCGGCCATCCAACACGGCCCGCAGCATGCCGGTCTTCCCGTCATGCAGAAGGTAGCTGGCATTGGTCGCCGGCAAATCGCGTTGCGGATTGTCGGGGAAGGCGGTTGCGACGCTGACCCCGATATGGCGACCCGCCTGCCAAGCGCACTCGAGCCCCAGGACAGCGTCATGAGCCCCATAGGTGGGAATCCCATACCGCGTCCCTGTCGGCATCTCGCAACCGGCTCGAAAGCCCTGACGCAACCGCTCGATGAGCATGCGATAATGAAGAACCGATCGCAATTCGCCGGCGGTGATTAAATACATCGTAGAAGCGCCCTTGGCGTCAATCGACGTTGATTCGCTCTCGCAACTGCTTGCCAGTCTTGAAGAAAGGGATGTATTTCTCGGTGACGGTCACGGCTTCCCCAGTCCTGGGATTGCGACCCGTGCGGGCATCGCGACGTTTAATCGAAAAAGCCCCAAAACCTCGCAACTCGACCCGATCACCTCGCGCCAACGCTTCGGTGATTTCGTCAAAGATGGTGCCGACGATTTTTTCGATATCGCGCTGGTAAAGGTGCGGATTGCGCTCCGATAACCGCAGGATCAACTCCGACTTGGTCATGGCCGTGATGGCTCCCCGCTGCAAGGCGTTCCGGTTTGTCAGCGTGCCAAAAGAAAAGCGTCTCGTCAAGGATAACCCTTTATGCTGTAAACCTTTTTTCCCAGAGCCAGCCAATTCCAAGGCAATCCCCCGCAATACACGCGGGCCGTAACGCTGAACGGCTCTTGGATCTATCATCGATCGCTCCTAAGCTCCCGAATGACAGAGCACGACAGGCACGGAATAACCTGTCGCGAAAGACCGCTGGGGCCATGAGATGCCAAGAGCCACAGTGGAGGAGCTGGAGATTTGATGATGCGGGCCGCGACCTTCGAAGTCAGCGTCGAAATTTCGGGAAAACCCGAAATCGAAGGTATTTATCCAGATGAAAAGATTGCCCGTGATCGAGCACTGGACTTGCTGAAACTGGCTAAATACACAGCAGTTAGAGTTTATAAAATTGGCATAAATGATAGTCATCGTCTTATTTTTGAAAAAATTCATACCGGCGCAATCGGTAATAACGCATCGATAATTGCTGCAATCGATCACGCTTATGTATGCACAACAGTTCATGATGTATACTTATTTGAGAGCCGATCAACTCTTCTGCATTTACTGCGTGGATATTTTGATCAACAGTTAATTCTTCCATTAGAATTACTACATGACCCAATGGCTCTCCGTTATTTGGAGCGTGACGCCCTCTTATTCAATCAAGCCCTGCATCGTCTGGCCGCATTGCAAGGACAACAGCTTAGGATCAAACCGACCGAGCGGTACGATCGGTTAAGCCGACTGTTTCGCGATATTTTAGATTTATCCAAGACATCCGATCGACTGACGTCTTATGCCGAAGACCTGATTCCCCAAGGTTTAACCGCCCTGGTGGATCGGGTGGCGATGGATTGGCCAGAAGACGAGCAGGCTCGGGTCATCACTTTTGCCTTGGCGCGCCATCTTCGCGAAGCCCGAGATTGGGCGCTTAAACTTAATGCCGCCCATGATCTGTTCGACGAAAACCAAAGCGCCCCCGCCGCCGCCTGGATCGACGAGTTGTTGGCCGAAATCATCGACGGCAACGCGGCGGTTAAAGCGATTGTGGGTTATGCGCCGGATCTGGCGACGGCTTTATCTGCATTGGTGGCGGCGCTGGACGGAACCTGGGATGACCGGCTGCCGGGAACGCCCAGTTTGCGCAAACTGAACGAAGTGATGGCCCGGCAGTCGGCGCCGCGCGTGCGAACGGCGTTGCTGAACCGGATCAGCACCGCACTGGGCGGGCAAACCCCCTTGACCAAGGGAGATCGGGTCAGTAATGGCGAAGCCCTGAAGCGATTACTGCCGAAATTGAAGCAGTTCGGCGGCTTTATGGGTGGGCCGGCCATGGCAGCCGCCCTGACTCGCCGGGTTAAGGTCGACCTCAGCACACGTCCGGAAGATTTATCCTTCGAAGAGACCATCAATACTCTTTGCACCTTTCTTCCCAATCCAGCGGGTAAGATCGGTTATCTGTTAGACCTGCTGTCTTCGGACATGGGCCGACGAAGAACCGCCCACATTACCAGAATGGTAGCAGACCTTTTTTCGCAATTACGCTCCATCCGCGATTTTGCACCCCATGCCGATAGCACTTGGTCCCATGACATGGTTCGGGAAGAGTTCCGATGCCGCCTCTATCAAGCCGGAATTCCCCATGCCTTGGCCGATGGTTTAATCCAAAAACTTGAAATTTTACAAAATAATGCTTCAATGAGCGCCAGTTCATCGAAGATAGAAAATACACACTCTGTTAACATTGGTAAGTTAGTTCTAACTTATCGCGGTCTTCGCTATGTTATAGTTGCAGAAGAAACTCCATTTACCATCGGCAGAAGTCCAGAGTCAAAATTAACGATAGATTGGAATACGGCATCTCGTACTCATGCTGTTATTCATGTCGAAGGTTCTGATTTTATTTTGGTCGATCAGAGCAAAAATGGGACTTATGTTCGGATTGAAAATCGCAAGACCATTGCTTTGGCCAAGAATAGTACTATCCTTTATGGACAAGGGACCATTACCATCGGCATCACGGGCGATTGCCTGGATGCTGCCGAAAGCGCCATCATTGGCTTTGAGCGCGTGGGCGTGCCTTGACAATCTCGTAAGAAAAAACCGACACTACCACTCCAATCGTCAAATGATGGCAAAGTGATCGATGGCCCGTCGTCACGCACAGCAACTATCGACTGAATACGACTAAATGTCTCAGGATCACACCTCTACGCCGATTTGGCAGAATCTTGGCTTAATCCAAACCGGCGTGGACCGGCTGGACCAGGGGTTCGCCGTGTTTGACGGGGATCGGGCGCTGGTATTCTCCAATCGGGCATTTGGCGCTCTGCTCGGGATCGGCGCCGTGGTTCGGGGAGTCCTGTTCCACGACCTCTTCCGACTGGACGTCGATGGACAGGTGTCGGGAGTGCTGCAAGAGCGAGATGGCATCGAGATCGACCAATATCCTGCCGAAAAGGGCGGTTTGGTGGTTGTGATCACCGATCGCGCCGGAGAGCAACGGCGTGACGGAGAAATACAGGCTCTTCGCGAACATAACGCCCTGCGCCTCGCCCATGATGAATTGGAACGCCGGGCTGAAGTCCGAGCCCAAGAGTTACGGACCGAAATGATCGAGCGCCAGCGGGCCGAAGAGACCTTACAAAAGCTTTCTTTGGCTGTGGAACAAAGCCCAGCATCGGTACTGATCACTGACGTTGATGGTATTATTGAATATGCTAATTCAAAGTTTTTTGAAGTGACCGGCTATGACTCTGATAAAGTCATCGGTCATAATCTAAAATTATTACAGACCGACTATGCCATACAAGAACAATATCAAGATATTTGGAAAACGATTCTCTCTGGTCAGGTTTGGCGCGGTGAATTGCATAGCCTTCGAAAAGACGGAACCCGGTATTGGGAATTTGCTTCGATCTCGCCGATCGCCGCCCCTTCTGGAATCATAACTCACTTTGTTGCGGTTAAAGAAGACATCACGGTTCGGAAACATCATGAAGAACAGTTATTGCGCCAAGCTCACTATGACCAATTAACCAACCTACCCAATCGATTATTGATTCTGGATCGTCTGACCCAAGCTCTGGCACGGATGCGCCGGGAAAATACGCTGGTGGCCGTGCTATTTATCGATATCGACCATTTCAAGCGGATCAATGACACTCTGGGTCACGATGCCGGCGACCAGTTGCTTCGGGAATCCGCTCGGCGCCTAGAACACTGCGTGCGGGAAGAAGACACCGTGGCCCGCTTTGGCGGGGATGAATTTGTGGTGGTCTTGACCGGATTGCGCTCCCCCCTACAATCGGAAGTCGTCATCGAGAAAATCGCGGCGGCCTTTGCGGCACCGTTCCGTATTGAAGAGCATGAGATTTTCAGCTCAACCAGTATTGGCGTCACAGTGGCGCCACTTGATGGAGATGACCCTCACATTCTTATGCGCAACGCCGATGTCGCCATGTATCAGGCCAAAGCCGATGGCCGCAACATTGCACGCTTTTTCACTCAAGCCCTGAATGAAAAAGCGCGGGTCCGCATGTCCATGGAGTCCCGGCTTCGGCATGCCCTTGAGCATGACGAGTTTCACCTCTGTTATCAGCCCTTGGTGGCCGTCACTTCGGGGCGAATCATTGGAGCCGAAGCGTTGCTGCGCTGGATCAACCCCGACCTTGGCGAAGTGCCGCCGGTGCGCTTTATTCCGCTCGCTGAGGAAAGCGGGCTGATTGTTCCCATCGGGGAATGGGTTCTGCATCAGGCTTGTCGAGACATGCGGGTATGGTTGGATAGCGGGTTGTGCCTGTCCCACATTGCGGTCAATGTATCCAGCCGTCAGTTTGCCACCGGAGACCTTGCCAAAATCACCGCCAAGGCCCTGAGTCATAACGGCCTTTCCAGTGATCAATTGCATTTGGAAATCACCGAAAGCCTGTTGCTGGATGACGTCCCGCGCGTGGTTAATATTTTGCGGGAATTGGTGGATATGGGGATCGGGCTATCGGTGGATGATTTTGGTACGGGCTATTCGTCCCTTAGTTACCTGCGCCGCTTTGCCTTGAAGACTCTCAAGATCGACCGTTCCTTCATTCGCGATGTCACCACCAGTGCCGACGCCGCCGCCCTGACCGAAGCCATCGTCGCCATGGCCCATCGGCTGGCATTGACGGTGGTGGCCGAAGGCGTCGAGAGTACAGAGCAACTGGCCTTTCTGGATGCTTGCGCCTGTGATGTGGCCCAAGGGTTTTTGCTGGGACGCCCCATGGTCAGCAAGATGTTTGCGACCACTGTCCGACGACAGACCTGAAGGCTACACCTGCGGCTCCGCGCGGCCCAACACGCGAAGTCAAGGGTGAGGACGACGAGAAACCTTATCCCAGCGCCTATGGGGGCAAAGACCGATCTCCATGCCATATCTTTTTTCCGATATCCCGGCAGTGGTGGCCGGTCCCCGACAGCTTGTCCTGGTCAGCCCCGATGGCGAGGTGGAAACCTGGGAGATCGCCACCGCCCGTCGCCTGTTGGCCGACCGGGCGGTGATGGTGTGCCACGCCCCGAATTTGGCTCGCCGTTTGGGAGTAGACCGGCTCGAGGCTTTCGATGTCCTGGAGCTGTTTGCTTTCGTTTGCCCGGCCCAGTTTTGTCTGCCGACTCCTCGAGGATTGGCGCGTTTCCTGAACCTGCCCATCCCCACGACTCCAACCGAAGCGGCGGTGACGCTGTTCCACGTCACCGAAGCGTTGTTGGACCGTCTTGCTGATCGGCAGAAAACCGGGGCTCAAAAAGACGAGCGCGCCGACCCGGTAGCATTGGCCTGGACTCTGGGCGTGGCGGGATGGCCTTGGGCGCCCATGGTGCTTCCCGCGCTGGGAGTGCCCGGCGGCCCCAGCCACAAGACTGGCGATGCCGGGTTGGCGGTGTGGCGGAACTTGCCCGAATGGTCGATGGAAGCCCCCGAGCCAACGCCGGCTCCATTGGCCTTGGAACCGGGTGAGGCTCGGCGTCGCCTCGCCCAGTTGGTGGCGGCGCCCCGGCGAACAGGGGGAAGTGGGGCTGGAGGGACCGCCACCGAAGGCTATGCGTCCGAAGCCCGACCCCAGCAATCGGACTATGCCGACGCCCTATCTGCCGCTTTTGCCCCCCGAACCGAGGCCAATGAACCCCATCTGGTTCTAGCCGAAGCCGGAACCGGGGTTGGCAAAACCCTTGGCTATCTGGCACCAGCCAGCCTATGGGCGGAAAAGAACCGGGGCACGGTCTGGATTTCCACCTATACCCGCAATCTTCAACATCAAATCGATGCCGAATTGGATCGGCTCTATCCCGACCCGAGCATCAAGGCCCGCAAGGTGGTGCTCCGCAAGGGACGGGAAAACTATCTGTGCCTTTTGAATTACGAAGAAGCCATCCGGGCCAGCAGCCTGGATCCGCGCTATCGGATCGGCTTGGCCCTCCTGGCGCGCTGGATCGCTGCCACGCGAGATGGCGATCTCCAGGGATCGGACTTTCCCGGCTGGCTGGTGGATGTCCTGGGGCGGGCCGCCACCTTGGGGCTGGCCGATCGCCGGGGCGAGTGCATTTACTCTGGTTGTGAGCATTACAATCGATGTTTCATCGAGAAAAGCATCCGCCGGGCACGACGGGCCGATATCGTAATCGCCAATCACGCTCTGGTGATGATCCAGGCGGCCCAAGGCGGCAGTGAAGACAGCGGATTGCCGACCCGTTACGTCTTTGACGAAGGACATCAGGTCTTCGAGGCCGCCGACGGCGCCTTCGCCGCCCATCTCACCGGCCTTGAGACTCGGGAATTACGGCGCTGGCTGTTGGGCGATACCGATGGCCGCACCAGTACCAACAGCCGAGCGCGTGGTTTGCGGCGGCGGCTGGATGATCTGGTGGCCGCCGACGACGACGCAGAAAAGGCACTGGACGAGGTGTTGCAGGCGGCCCGCATCCTGCCCGCCGACGGCTGGCGGTTGCGATTGGCTGCCGACAATCCTAACGGTCCCACCGAACGCTTTTTGGATCAGGTCCGACGCCAAGTGTTAGCCCGCACCGCCGGCCCGGATTCCCCCTACAGCCTTGAAACCGAAACCATGCCACCCACCGACGCCTTGGTCGAAACGGCGGCGGCCCTGTCTGTGGCGCTGGGGGAGTTGGTCAAGCCGCTGATGACGCTGGCCACAGTACTGGCCATGGGACTCGAAGATCAGGCCGCAGTGCTGGAGCCCGACCAACGGCGACGCATCGACGCCCTGTCCCGAGGACTGACCCGACGGGTTCAGCAAACCCTCTTGCCTTGGCTCGATATGCTGGGTGCCCTGTCCGGCAACACCCAGCCCGGTTTCGTCGACTGGTTGGCCCTGGAGCGCCACGAGGGACGGGATGTCGATGTCGGTCTGTATCGCCACTTCGTCGACCCGACTTTGCCCTTCAGTCAGGCGGTGTTGGGGCCAACTCATGGTTTGGCCATCACTTCGGCCACCCTGACCGATGGCAGCGGCGACCCCGAACTGGACTGGCAGGCCGCCGAATCCCGCACCGGCGCCATTCACTTCTCAACCCCCACCTGGCGAGTGGCGGTGCCGTCGCCCTTCGACTACGCCACCCATACCCGCGTGCTGGTGGTAACCGATGTCCGCAAAGATGATCTCGGTCAAGTCGCGGCGGCCTATCGGGATCTGTTCCTGGCAGCCCATGGCGGCGCGTTAGGGTTGTTCACGGCCATTTCCCGGTTGCGCGGTATCCAAGCCCGGATCGCCGAGCCTCTGGAAGCCGCCGGCGTGCCGCTATATGCTCAACATGTGGACGGCATGGACGTGGCCACCCTGATCGACATTTTCCGGGCCGAGGAACAGGCCTGCCTGTTGGGCACCGATGCCGTGCGGGACGGCGTGGATGTGCCGGGCCGATCGTTGCAACTGATTGTGTTCGACCGGGTGCCGTGGCCGCGCCCCAACATCCTGCACAAAGCCCGGCGCGAGCATTTCGGTGGGCGGCGTTATGATGACATGCTGACCCGGCTGCGCCTGAAACAGGCGTTTGGCCGCCTGATCCGCCGGGCCGATGACCGAGGGGTGTTCGTGCTGCTAGATCCGCTAATGCCGAGTCGGCTTTACGGAGCCTTTCCCAGTAAAATTGAGGTTCGGCGCGTCGGCCTGGCCGAAGCCGTGCGCATCACTCGGGACTTCCTCTCCTAAATCCGATTCCGCCCACATCGCCGCGACATCACGACACCAGAAGGGCCGATCCAAAGGATCGCCGGCCCCCCGGCCCCCTTCAAAGGCAAAACGGCGGAAGCGTTTCAAAATCATTTCGGGGGTTGGCGTTCCAAACAACACGCGGCCCACCTGTTGATCGGCGGCAAACAACCGCCGAGCAAAATCCGCCAGCCAAAGGCGCAAGCCCGGACGCAAACCGGCAGCGCCGTAGCATTCGGCCAAGGCCGAGAAACGGTCATGATGGCGGGTCAAAAGCGCCAGAGTCCGGTCACGCCAAGAGTCCGCCTGGGCAGTCTCACCCAGTCCAAAATGGTGGATGGCCAAGACCACGGCGGCTTCCACGGGACGGGCCGGTGTCTCCGCGATGGCCACCACGGTCTCCACAATCTCGAGCGTCGATGGCGGTCGATCCAGGGCGGTGGCCAACGAAAGAGACAACACCGCCGCTTGAGGATCCGTGCAGGACCGCATGGCTTCGGCGGCCCGATTCAGCCGCGCCAGCGCCGTCACACGATCCCCCAGAACCAGCGCCAACTCGCCATAACCCAACCAAAGAAACGGCTCGTCGGGGGCGAATTCCAGTGCCACACGATAGGCTTTGGCGGCTCCGGCCACGTCGGCTTTCCACAAACGCAGCAATCCGGCCAAGTTATACCAGGGCGTAAAATCGAGCGGGTCGCGGTCGATGGCGGCTAGGAACGAGGCTTCGGCCAAGTCCGGGCGGCAGAGCTGTTCCTGCTGGTAAATCCCCAGGCCGTTCCAGGGGGCGGCAAAATCCGGGGCCAGCGCAATCGCCTGCTGAAAGGCCGCCGCCGCCTCGTCGAACCGCCCCAGCCGGTCGGACAGCAAAATGCCCAATCCATTCCAGGGCCGGGCATCGGTGGGCGTCTCGGCAATAGCCCGCCGATAAGCCTGCTCGGCCTCCTCGGGGCGGTTCTCGTCTAGCTGCAACCGGTTGCCTTGTTCGTTCCAGTCGGTCACACCCCCGGCTCCCTTGCCCTCGGCGTTCGGGGGCACACACCCCCAAACGCCACCGGGGCCGGTCGGCCCCAGACCGTTACGTCGGACGCTTTTTCAGAAGGGCCAACACCGTTTCCGCCGCCTGCGGAATGTTGGTGCCGGGTCCGAAAATCGCCGCAACCCCAGCTTGGTATAAAGTGTCATAATCCTGCGGCGGGATCACCCCACCGCACACCACGAGTATGTCGTCAGCTCCGGCCTTACGCAACTCTTCGATGAGCTGCGGCACCAATGTCTTGTGACCGGCGGCTTGGCTGGAGACCCCGACGATATGCACGTCGTTCTCCACCGCCTGCTGCGCCGCCTCTGCCGGGGTTTGGAACAAGGCCCCGACATCCACGTCAAAGCCAATGTCGGCAAAGCTGGTCGCGATCACTTTGGCACCGCGATCATGGCCGTCCTGGCCCATTTTGACCACCAGCATGCGGGGCCGACGCCCTTCGGCCTCGGCAAAGCTGGCAACATCGGCTTGAATGCGCTTAAAGCCGTCATCATTGGCATAAGCCGCACCATAAACCCCCGAAACCGAGCGAATCACCGCGCTGTGACGGCCATAGACCGCTTCCAGGGCATCGGAGATTTCGCCGACGGTGGCGCGGGCGCGGGTGGCGACGATGGCGAGTTCCAGCAAATTGCCCGACTTGTCGGCGGCGGCCTTGGTCAAGGCTTCCAGCGCAGCGGCGCAGGCATTGGCGTCGCGGCTGGCCCGGATTTGTTTCAGGCGTTCCACCTGGGCGATCCGCACGGCGCTGTTGTCGATGTCCAGCACATCCACCGCTGCGGTATCAGCCTCTGACACCTTATACTTGTTGACGCCGACCACCACTTCGTCACCGCGATCGATGGCCGCTTGCCGCCGGGCGGCAGCTTCTTCAATCAACAGCTTGGGCATACCCGACTCGACGGCGCGGGTCATTCCGCCCAAACCTTCGACCTTGGCGATTAATTCGTCGGCGGCGGTGGCCAAGCTGTGGGTCAGCGCCTCGACATAATACGAACCGCCCAACGGATCGACCACATGGGGAATGCCGCTTTCCTCGGCGATGATCAACTGGGTGTTGCGGGCGACCCGAGCCGAGAAGGTGGTCGGCAGGCCCAGCGCCTCGTCATAGGCGTTGGTGTGCAGGGATTGGGTTCCGCCCAAAACCGCCGCCATCGCCTCGATAGTGGTGCGGATGACGTTATTGAACGGATCCTGCTCGGTCAGCGACACGCCCGAGGTCTGACAGTGGGTCCGCAGAGCCAGCGAGCGGTCATCGGTCGGCGCGAACAATCGCTTCATGTGCCGCGCCCACAGCAGCCGGGCGGCGCGCAGCTTGGCGATCTCCATGAAGAAGTTCATGCCGATGGAGAAGAAAAACGACAACCGAGGCGCGAATTCATCAACCCGCAGCCCTTTGCCCAGGGCTGCCCGGACATATTCCAGCCCATCGGCCAGCGTAAAGGCCAATTCTTGGACAGCGGTGGCGCCCGCTTCCTGCATGTGATAACCGCTGATGGAAATCGAGTTAAACTTCGGCATATTGCGTGCCGTGTACTCGATAATATCAGCGATGATCCGCATCGACGGTTCGGGCGGATAAATATACGTGTTGCGGACCATGAACTCTTTAAGAATATCATTCTGGATGGTGCCGGCCAATTGATCCTGGCGCACCCCCTGCTCCTCGGCGGCGACCACATAGCCGGCCAAAACCGGCAGCACCGCACCATTCATGGTCATCGACACGCTCATTTTGTCGAGCGGAATGCCACTGAACAAGGTCTTCATATCTTCGACGCTATCGATGGCCACCCCGGCCTTGCCGACATCGCCCACCACCCGAGGGTGATCGCTGTCATAGCCGCGATGGGTGGCCAAATCGAAGGCCACCGAAAGCCCCATTTGCCCGGCAGCGAGATTTTTGCGGTAAAAAGCGTTGGATTCTTCGGCGGTCGAGAAGCCGGCATACTGGCGAATGGTCCAGGGCCGGTGGGCATACATGGTGGCGCGAGGACCGCGAGCAAACGGCGGAAAACCGGGCAGCCCGTCCAGTTCCAGCCCTTCCAGATCGGCGGCGGTGTAAAGCGGCTTAACCGTCAAGCCTTCCGGCGTCCGCCATAATAACTGGTCAACTGAACCGCCCTTGCCAATGTCTTTGCCGGCCAACGCCGTCCACTCGGCCAAGGTCTTCTTGGAAAAATCCGTCATTTGCCGCCACCCCCCGGTCAATCTCGATCACAATCCGCTGCCGCCGGTGCCGGTCCCCGACGCGACCACGGCGCCACACTATAACCAGCCTGGCGCAACCCTGTCATATTGAAATCAGAAAGATCGTGTCGGTGGCGGCCTTCCATAACCGTATTGATCGATGCATGCGATTGCATGTATAGCTTCTTTATTAAGCATCCATAGCAATCGGTGGCGGATCGGTTGTTTGGGGCGAGTATCTGGCCGGCAACCACCGGAAAATCCCATGAGCGAGTCCGAAAGCACCGATTCCGACGAGGAATCCTCTGGCCTTATACCGGCGAGCCCTGATACTGACACATCGCCGGTATCGGGCCGCGACGGCGGCCCCGCGCGTCCAGGCGCGCGAAGCCCCCGTGTGACTCTAGAGGAGCGCGGATGCGCCCGCCCGGCGTCTGAGGGCAGCCTTGATGAGTCACCATCAAGGCCCGATGGTATTATGCGTATTAGCAAGACTCTGACGGTGAGGGGCCGAAGCCTTACGGTTCGACTAGAGCCTGCGGTGTGGCAAGCTCTGGACGAGCTGTGCCAGCGCCAGGGCCTCAGCGAAGACGACATCGTCTCAGAGGTCGACCGGACGCGCGGCAACACCGCCTTGGTGACGGCGATTCGTACCCATTTGACCCGGTATTTTAAAGAGGCCGCCGATCGTGATCGTCCGCACCGGGGCTTGTCGGAGTCCTCCGACGATCGACCGGCCCTCAGTCCGGCCATGCTGCGGGCGTTGGACAGCATCGCCCCGCTTGACAAGACCAAGGCATAACCGGAGCGCCCTACCCCAGGCGGCGGAGAATTTCCTCGGCCAACGCAGTCATCTCGACCGCTGCCGGCGAGCCGGGGTCGGTCTCAACAGCAGTCCGGCCCGCCAGTAAGGCGCTAGCGTAAGCAACACGATTGCCAATCCGGGTGTCGGCCAAGTCGACGACAGGCGGGGTCAACAGTCCTCGAATCACACCGACCAAATCCTCGGTCATTTTGCTCCGGGGCGGCACCCGATTAAGAACCAGAAGGCTTCGCACTTTTTCCTGTTTGGCCATATCAATGGTCGGTTGAGTGGCCCAAATATCCATGGGACTGGGCTGGACCGGCAGCACCACCAAAGAGGCCACCCGCACCGCAATTCGCGCCTCGGTTTCGGCATGGGGCGGACTGTCGATCACCACCAGATCGCACTCCCGCGCCAACCGCTCGGCTTCCCGCTCGGTGCGCCAGCCACCAACCCGACTATGGATCAAACCGACGGTGCTCCCCAGGGCTGTCGCCCGAACCTGAAACCAGCTTGACAGGCTGCCTTGGGGATCAATGTCGATCACCGCAACCCTGCGCCCGCTCTGTCCCCAAGCCACGGCCAAATGGGCCGTCAGCGTGGTCTTGCCGGCGCCGCCTTTTTGTTGCGCGATGGTGATGACCTTGCCCATGCCCCGTCCCCCGCCGCCGACCGCTGCAACGTCCGGGCGGCGAGCGCCCATCGCTCTAATCGCCCACAGACATCCTGCCCCTGGACTCACAGCCCATGGACTCGCCGGTCAATCTGCATAGTACGGGTACAGCGGGCGCGCAAGCAGGCGAAGGGTTTGCTTCGACGATTCACGACGGTTGGAGCGCGGGCCGGCTTGGGGTAAAAGAGACGGTATGATCGTAAGACCCGAAATCCTGCCGCCCACGGCGGCAGCCATCGCTCGCGCCGCTGACTTGCTGCGCGCCGGTGATCTGGTGGCGTTCCCCACCGAGACCGTTTACGGCCTGGGCGCGGACGCCAGTAATCAAGATGCCGTCGAGTCGGTATTCGCCGCCAAGGGCCGGCCCGAATTCAATCCGCTGATCGTTCATGTCGCGGATCTGGAAATGGCCGAGCGGGTGGCGGTCTTCGACGACCGAGCGCGGACCCTGGGCCATGGCCTGTGGGCCGGTCCCTTTACGGTGGTGCTACCTCGCCGCCCGGACGCGCCGATCTCGCCCATGGTCAGCGCCGGCTTGGACACAGTGGCGGTGCGGGTGCCCGGCCATCAGGTGGCCCACAGCCTGCTAAAGGCCCTGGATCGACCGATTGCAGCCCCCAGCGCCAATCGTTCGGGCGGCGTCAGTCCGACCACGCCCATGCATGTCGCCAAAGACCTGGGCGAACGAGTGGCCATGATTCTGGCCGGCGGGCGCTGTCAGGTTGGCTTGGAATCGACCATTCTCGACATGACCTGCGACCCGCCGCGCCTGCTGCGTCCGGGCCGGGTCGGTCGCCGCGAGATCGAGGGCCTGATCGGTCCCATTGCGGCCCCCGAAAGCGAAGGTCAAGCGGTTCCGCTGACCCCAAACGCTCCAGGACAACTGGCCAGCCATTACGCGCCGCGCCTGCCGGTTCGCCTGAACGCCGTCACAGTCGGCCCAACCGAGGCGCTGTTGGCGTTCGGCCCCGACCGCTCTATCCGAGGCGGTGCCACCCGGCTCAATCTCAGCCCCGAGGGCGATTTGCACGAGGCGGCCTCTAACCTCTACGCGATGATCCATCGCCTGGATGACCCAGCCTACACCGCCATCGCCGTCATGCCGATTCCCGAACGCAGCATCGGCTTTGCCATTAACGACCGCTTACGCCGAGCCGCCGCCCCGCGCAGCAACAGCCCTGCCATCGAATGTTGATGTATCAAGGTGCCCTCAAACGCCGGGCGGGCGCATCCGCGCCCTTGGCTTCGCGCGCATGGGCGCGCGGGGCCGCCGTCACGGCCCAAAACGTGGCCCTCAAACGCCGGGCGGGCGCATCCGCGCCCTTGGCTTCGCGCGCATGGGCGCGCGGGGCCGCCGTCGCGGCCCAAAACGTGGCCCTCAAACGCCGGGCGGGCG
>CAIXKV010000240.1 GCA_903920145.1 uncultured Rhodospirillales bacterium | reverse complement strand
GTCCTCGTGGACGCGAAGCCAAGGGCGCGGATGCGCCCGCCCGGCGTCTGAGGGCAGCCTTGATGAGTCACCATCAAGGCTCGAGGGTATCATTGCCGAAGTAACCCGGCTGAAGCTGTATCTGGCGATGGCCGCCGCTCCGGTGTTGATGCTGGCCGGGCTGATATTGGGTCATGGCAATCCGGCCATCGTGACTCAAGTGGCCGTCCAAACCTGCGCCATGGTCATCGTGACGTTGGGATATGCCTGGGCGTTGCGCGGCCTGTGGCGAGCCGTCGAGCAGGGCGTGATCCGCACCGTTCAGGCCGGGGGCATGCTGGTTTTGCTGTGGGGCTTGCTGGCGGTGTGGCCATCGCCGCTGGCAGTGCCCGTGGCCGAAGCGGTGTCGGCGGCCCTGGCCCTGGCGGTGGCTCGGCATCGACTGGGCCGATTGGCGCAGGGCACGGTGCCCATCCATTCCAGTATTCGGCCTCTTTTGGGGCCGTCCCTGAGGGTTGGGTTGGCCACCCTGTTATCCATTTCGGTGTGGCAGACGCCGGTTTTAATCGCGGCCTTGTGGGTGTCGGTGGAGCAGGTCAGTTATCTGACCGGGACCATGCGCTTGCTTCTTGGGCTGTGCGGGTTGCTTCAAATGGCGTTACAGGCGATTTATCCGGCCTTGGCTGATCGTTACGCGATCGACCCACCGCGAGCCCGTGTCGCAACGCTGTCTTTGGTTCTGTTGGCCGTGGCCGTGGCGGTCATGGGAACGGCAATCCTGATGGCCTGCGCCGATTGGCTGGCGCCATTGTTGTTGGGGCCGGACTTTGTGGCAGTAGGGCCGTTGCTTCGGTGGCTTCTTCCCCTCTTGATTCCCGTGGCGATTGTCTCTCCGATGCTATACGGCTTAATCGCGATGGGTCATACCAAGGATATTGTCTATCTTCAGGGTGGAGCCTTGGTGGCGGTGGTTCCGTGCTGCGTGCTGGCCTTTTGGGCGCTGCCATCGGCTTGGAGCGCGCTGGTTCTGCATCCCGTGATCTGGGGGCAGGCGATCGTGATTTCGGTGGTGGCATGGCGACGGGGAGTAATACCGGCGGGCTTCGCCGTTTGTTTTCAGGGAACGGCCCCGGCGGCGGCGGCCAGGCTGCCGGTCTCGGCGAAGGTGACCAGATAACGGGCCAGTCCCCCGAACACCGTGCGCCGCGCCGCCGGAGGCAGCCACATCACGAACGGGCCGGGGTTGCAGTCCAACAGCCGCAACCGTCCATCTTCGCCTTCGATGGCGTCCCAGGCCGCATAATGCAGGCCCAGGGCTCGGTTGGCGGCCACCATCACTTGGGCTTCCGCCGGATCCAGGCGAACTTCCTCAAAATCCTTGGTGCCGGTCCGCGAGTCCACCCCTTCGGCGATGATCCGCAGCGCCAACACCATGCTGTCGCCGACCACATGGATGCGCAAGGTTGACCCCATCACCTGTTCCTGGAACAGCGCCGGACAGCGGGTGAGTTCGTCTAGGCGGGCGCGGTCCTCGGCTGTCACGATGCGGGTCGAGCCGATGCCGATCATGGGCTTGATCACCGCCGGCCCCACATGGTCCAGAAATTGGGCGGCGGCTTCGGGGTCGTTGGTGGTCAGGCTGCGGGGAGTCTGAAAGCCAGCCAAGCGCAGTTTCTCGTAAAACTGGCTTTTGCTGTTATGGTCAACATAAGCCGTGGTCAAACGGTTAACCACCAACTTGCCCCGCGCCGCTTGATGCTCAAAAAACGCGTAGGTGGCCGCCTGAAAAGCCTGCTCTTTGATGAAGGCGGCCCGATACTCGGCATGGGTTTGCGGATTCAGGATCGGCGGCAGGGTCGGCAAGGTGCGTGGAGCGGTGCAACGGATATGCATGGCCCGGATATCCGTGAAATCGACGCCGCCCCAACGGGCCTGATCGGGCCCCAAGGTGATGTCCGGCTGGTTCGAATCGCTGACACTGCCCCCCAAACGGATGTCCAGTACCGCCGGCTCACCGCCCGCCTCAACCACCGCCTCGGCGATCTCGGCAATCTGGGCGCTATCCTTGTTGGCGAACAGGGCAATCTTGACGGCCATCGAACGGGTTCCTTCCCCCAGGGAGAATAACAGGGCATAATACCAAGCGGAATCACAGGCTGTCGCCTTTCCCGTCCCGATTGGCAGGCTCTGATTGGTAAGTCTTGTTGGCGTCGCCTGTCCAGTCCCACCGCAGTGGTTCATCGCCCATCGACCCTTGATGGTGATCTCTTCTTAAGGCCGCCCTCAAACGCCGGGCGGGCACGCCGGGCCGCCGTTGCGGGCCGATATCGGATCTCGATCGGTGAGATTTGGTATAGGCCCCGCACTTGGGGAAAAAACAGCGTAGCCGAGAGTCCCAGGACGGGGTATTCCTTTGGGCGGTGGTGTGCCAAACCGGCGATGGCCCATACCAAGACGGTATCGTTTTTGCTAAACTCGCCCCGAAGACGTCCTTTTTGCCCGCAATGAGTTCTCCGATGACCGATCCTGTCGCCTTGCAGTTGGAGTTCGCCGGCCTGACCGATGTTGGGCGCTTGCGGTCGCGTAACGAAGATAGCTTTGATATCAATCGGGAAACTGGTTTAGCACTGGTTTGCGATGGCATGGGCGGGCATGCCGGCGGCGATGTGGCCAGTCGAACCGCTGTAGAAAGCATCGTAGACTTTGTCTACGAATATCAACCAACCAACGATGACGACGACGACCTCGATGAGGCCGACGATACCGTCAATGAGCGCCTGGAGGCGACTCCCGTTCTCCGGGCCCCTCCGGCTCCAGGGGTTGGCCGCTCCATCGCCACCATTCGGGCTGCGGTCATTCGGGCCAACCGCCATCTGATCGCCCTAAACCAGCAACGGGGCTTTCCCGAAGGCCGAGGCATGGGGACCACTGTGGTTGGCCTGTGGCTCACGCCCGATGCCGACCGGGTGGTCATCTTTCATGCTGGCGATAGCCGGCTTTATCGTCTGCGCGACGGCGAACTGCGCCAACTCACTCGAGATCACAGCCTGTATCAAGCCTGGCTCGACAATGGCGCTCATGGGCAGCCGCCCCATCGGAACATCATTGTCCGGGCGCTTGGAACCTCGACCGAGGTCGAGCCCGAGGTCAGTTTACAGCAGGTGGTTGAAGGGGATTTGTTCCTGATTTGCTCGGACGGTCTCAGTTCGATGGTGTCTGACGAGGACATTGTCGCCTATTTGCGCGAAGTCACCGATCTGGAAGCGGCGGCCAAGGGGCTGGTGGACCTCGCCAACGCGCGGGGCGGTCACGACAATGTTACGGTGGTGTTGGCGCGCACCGTGCGCAAGCATCCGGTGAACCCGGCCCGGTGAGAGGGCGAAACCGTCCTGGGTTCAAAGAGCCGACCGGCCCTTTGCGAGCGTGGACAGAGCCCACAAAAAGCCTTTGGCTGATGAGTGCCGCATCATGACGTCTTGGCTCCTGCTCCCAATCGCCGCCGTCGCGAGTGTCATCACCACGGGTCTGGTCACACGCTTTTTGCGACAAAAATCCATCCTCGACCACCCCAACGAGCGGAGTAGCCACAGCATCCCGACCCCTCGTGGCGGCGGCTGGGGGATTCTGCTGGTGCTGGTGCCGGGATGGGGGGCGCTGGGGGTCGCTCCGGCGCTGTTGGTCGGGCTGGTGGGGCTGGCTGGGGTGTCCTGGCTTGATGATCGTCGCGGCTTGCCGCCCTTGCCGCGCCTGCTGGTTCAGGGGGGGGCGGTGGGGTTGGGGCTGTGGGCGTTGGGGGATCGCCTCGTGTTTCAAGGATGGCTCCCCGACAATCTGGATCATGTCCTGGCGGCCCTGTGTTGGCTGTGGTTCATCAATCTGTTCAACTTCATGGATGGGATCGACGGCCTCGCTGGCAGCGAAGCCGCCTCGGTTGCGATCGGGCTGGCGCTGATGGCGGCGATTGCCGGAGGGGCTCCAGCCCTGACTGAACCGGCTCTGCTGCTGGCTGGCGCCGCCTTGGGCTTTTTGGTCTGGAATTGGCAGCCGGCCCGCGTGTTCATGGGCGATATCGGCTCGGTGCCGGTGGGGTTTGCCCTGGGCTGGCTGCTGTTGAGCGCCGCCGCTGCCGGGTTGTGGTTGGCGGCGTTGCTGTTGCCCCTGTATTTTCTAGCCGACGCCACTCTGACCCTTGTGCGCCGATTGGCCGCCGGTCGGCGGATTTGGCAGGCCCATCGGGAGCATTTCTATCAAAAGGCGGTGCAAAACGGGCGTAGCCATGCCCAGGTGGTGCGGGCGGTGCTGGTGACCAATAGCGCGTTGCTTGGCCTGGTGTTGACCGTGCCGGAGCCTTGGGCCTTGGCCGGTGGGCTGTTGGCGGTTGTCGGGCTGTTGTGGTGGTTACCCGCCCGGCGGGCGGCTTCGGTGCCGATATGACGGCTCCTCTGGTCCTGGTGACCGGCGCCACCGGCTTTGTTGGGCGTGCTCTGCTGCCCGGCCTGCTGGCTAGGGGCTATCGGGTTCGGGCGGCCCTGCGTCGCTCTGGGGCTTTGTTGCCAGCGGGAGTTGACGCGGTCTCGGTGGGCGAGCTGGGCTCCACCACCGATTGGCGGGAGGCTCTGGACGGCGTGGAGCGGGTGGTGCATCTGGCGGCTCGAGTTCATGTCATGGGTGAAACCGGCCCCGAGGCCGCCGCTCAGTATCACCGGACCAATGTCGAAGGCACCCGGCAGTTAGCCGAAGCCGCCGTCGCTGCCGGCGTTCGGCGCTTTTTGCTGATGAGCAGTGTTAAAGCCTTGGGGGATGGCGGGGTCTTGGATGGTGGGGGGGCTGTCCCATTGACCGAGGCAACGCCGCCCGCGCCTTCGGATCCCTATGGTCGGTCGAAGCTGGAGGCCGAGGCCGCGTTGTGTCAGGTCGCCGGTTCGGCTATGGCGTGGGTGGTGCTGCGGCCACCGCTGGTCTACGGTCCTGGCGTCGGGGCGAACTTCTTGAAGCTACTGCGTCTCAGTCGATCGGGACTCCCGTTGCCGTTGGCGGCCGTGGATAATCGGCGCAGCCTCGTGTTTGTGGGCAACTTGGCCGATGCGGTTTGCCGGGCGTTGGATCATCCCGGTGCCGTCAACCGCGCCTTTTTGATTCAAGATGGTCCGGCGTTGGCCGTTCCCGAGTTGATCCGCCGACTGGCCTATCATGCGGGCCGCCGGGCTCGCCTGTTTTCGGTTCCTCCGGCCCTGTTGCGGCGGGTCATGGTGGCGCTGGGGGCACGCGGGATTTATGAGCGGGTCTGCGGGTCGCTGGAGGTTGACGATTCCGCCTTCAGAACGGCGGTGGCCTGGAGTCCGCCCTTTTCGGTGGATGACGGTTTAAGGGCGACTGTCCAGTCCCTGCCGATGAGTCGCCAGCACATCGCGATAAATCTCGAGTAGGGCGACTTGGTTGGCGTCGGCGGTGTAACGGCACTGATAGGCGGCTCGTGCCGCGCGGCCCATGGCGTCTAAGCGTTCCGGGTCGGCCAAGGCTTGGCGCACCGTTCGCACACTGTCGGCGGGGTCGAACGGATCGAATAACAGGCCGGTGATGCCGTCCTCGATAATATCGGGAATGGCTCCCAAACGAGAGGCCACCACGGGCAATCCCTCGGCTAAGGCTTCGATCAGAACCAGCGGGAGCATCTCGTAGTACAGGGAGGGGAGAATCAGCAGCGCCGCCTTACGCATTTCGTCTTGAACGCCGGCCGCGTCAAGCTGCCCCAGAAGACGCACATCCGGTCCGGCTTCGGCCAGAAGGTGAGGTCGTAACGGGCCGTCCCCGACCACAGTCAACGTCACCCCGAGATCGCGCCAGAGCCTGACCAGCGGCAAAATACCTTTTTCCTCGCACAAACGACCCACGAACAGCACGCCGGCACGGGGCTGCACTTCGTCCGCCGGAGCCGGCAGGATCGGCGAGGGGGCGCCATTGGGTTTAATCACAATCCGTTCGACCGGAAGTCCGCCGAGCACAAAACGGGCCTGGGCAAACGGCGTTAAGGCGATGAAGCGGTCAACCTGGGTGCGCCAAGTTCCCCTTTTCTTGTGATATTCGACCATGCGCGCAACGGCTAAAGTCCCGAACAGAGAGTTTCGGTAGGTGCGTTGCCACACCGTCCACCAACTGGCTCCTGTCAAGCTTCGCTCTTGGATTCGCCCATTATGATATAAAGTTGCAGTTGGACATAGAATCCGAAAATTATGCAATGTTAAAAGGCTTGGAATCCCCGCTTCTTGAGCAGCATCAAAAATAGATGGGGATAGCAACGGAAAAAAATTATGCACATGCATCAAATCTGGTTGAAATGTCTTGATAATATTAGCCAAAATAGACTTTGATTTGACATTATATGTAACATTCATAAAGGTTTTTAATTTATCAGATATACTTTTAATGCTATCATTATAAATAAAATAGGGATAAACTTGATGGCCAGAGGCTTCGAGTTGGGCTTTTTCGGCGTAAACCACCGTATCTTCACCGCCGGGTTGGCGATAAAAGTTATGAACCAGCAGAATACGCATCAACCAGAGCTTTCAGGGAGTCAGTCCCGGAGCGGGGTCTCGTTTGGGAGCGTGCAGATGTTGAAATTGGAGCAACTCGGCATCGCTCAGTTCATCCAACGCCTCACGCACCAAGGGGCCGGCATCGGGTTTGGCGCTGAGGGCGACAATAGAGCCGGGCGTAGCGGCCCAACTCAGGCGGATTTGCCGTTTCAAAAGATCGCGGGTCTCCTGGTTCATCGCCGACACCAATTTTAAACCCAGTTCGATCCGTGGCGCCATCAGGTCCGGGGCATAAGCCCCCGACAGCATCGACAACCTCAGGGCCGCCACGGCACCGGACAGATCGCCGTGCCGTTCGCGCAACGCCGCGAGGCGATACCACAGGCTCGGCTGCCCTGGAGCGATACTTAAGGCCGAAGCCGCCGCAGCCTCGGCCTTGGTCCACAAGGCCGCCTGTTCGTCTGCCGTCGGTGCCAGCATCGCCCGATGAATCAGCAGCAGACTGCGTTCCCCCTCTCGTTCGCCGTCCCGAACCCAGGTGTCGGCGGCGGCCAAGTCTGCCGAAGCCTGGGTCAAGGTCGCCGGAGCCACCTTTGCGCCGGCATACAGGGCCCAAACCACCTCGCGAGCGTTCAACCCTTGTGATGCGGCCAGCAGTCGGGGCACCGCCACCCCCAGCAGCAAGATGCCGATCAGTCCGGCCACCAGGGCCGCCCCCCAGGCCGACGGAGATCGGGGAGAGGAGGCCGGGCGTGACGCTTCCGAGTTATTCGCCATAGTATTCACGATATCGACCGTAATAATGTCCGTAATCGCGATATCCATAGCGGCTATGTTTCCGCTGGTTTACCTGGGACAGTACGACGCCGAACAGATTACCGCCGGCAGCGCGAAGCAGTTTGATCCCGTTACGGACGGCATCGCGGGCCGTTGCACTCCATTTCACCAGATAGATGACCCGATCGGCGAGACGAGCCAGAGTCCGGACTTCGGACACGGCCAGAACTGGCGGAGAATCGACGATGATCCGTGTGTACTGGGTCCGCAACGCGGCAAACAGGGCTTCGATGCGCGGCCCTTGCAGCACTTCGGTCAAATTGGCGTGACGACCGGCGGGGAGAAAGTCAAGAGAGCCGCCGATGCCTCGTTGCACCACATCCTCAAACCGCAGATCCCCAACCAAGACCTGGGCCAATCCCCGCTCACCGTCCAAATTCAGGGCGCTGTGCAGGCGCGGGCGATAGACGTCACTATCAATCAGCAGCACCCGATCTTCGGCCTTGGAAACCATCAACGCGAGGCAAAGCGAGACGAAGGTTTTGCCCTCCTTCGGTTCTGATGACGTCACCAGAATGATTTGGTTGGGATCGGTGCCGGAGGCGGTGAGCAGCGCGGTACGCAGGCTGCGGACCCCATCCGCCAGGGCCGAGCGCGGCTGGCTGAGGAGCACATCAATCGGGCGACTGCTGTCGCTAGCATGGCTCGGGACCATGGCCAGCATTGGTAATCCGGTCAGGGCCTCGGCTTCGTCGGCAGAGCGTACCGCGTTATCGATTCGATCCAGCAGGAAAACAATGGTCAGGCCCAATCCCAGGGAAAACACCGTCACCAGAAACAGCGTCACCAATTTCCGTGGGTAAGAGGGCGCAATCGGAATGCTGGCCACCGACACCACACGAGCGTTGGCGCGTCGCATGTGTCCCTGTTCGGCTTCATTCTTGAAACGGGCCAGAAAGGTTTCGTAGAGGGTCTTGTTGGCTTCGGCCTGCCGTTCCAACTCGTGCAAACGCACTCCGACTTCGTTGTTGGTGTTATCTTGGTGCCGCAGTTGGTCCAATTCATGCTGAAGAGAATTTACACCAGCACTGGCGACTTCGACATCATTGGCAACAGACGTTGCAATTTTTTGAATTTCTTCGGAAATCTTGCTGCGTAGATCCGCCAAGTCAGCACGGAGGCCAACAATCTTAGGATGACGATCGCCATAGGTCTTCATGGCGTCGGACAATTCGCTGGATTTGGCGGACTCTTGCTCGCGTAATCGTTGAATAAGGTTCGATTGCAGGACATCCGACGATGTCTCGACATTGCCATGCGAACGGACCAAAGAGCGAATTTGCCCCAGCCGGGCTTGTTTTTCCGCAAGATCGGAACGGGCAATAACCAAACGTGAGTTCAACTCAGAAAGCTGCTGTTCGCCGATGGTGGTTTGACGAACCCCGGTTTGCCGGAGTCCATGCTCTGAACGGAAAAGCTCCACGGCGTTTTCGGCAGCCGCCACGTCCTTTTGCAAGG
This sequence comes from uncultured Rhodospirillales bacterium, assembly GCA_903920145.1. Lineage (GTDB taxonomy): Bacteria > Pseudomonadota > Alphaproteobacteria > Azospirillales > Azospirillaceae > BOG-933. The sequence goes on along the minus strand of CAIXKV010000240.1, from coordinate 9,870 downwards.
TTTGCAGCCGCTCGCCCAGCCAATCGCTGATGCGGTGTGCTTCTTCGAAACTGGATTCCAGCCGATCCAGAACATACATCTCCGCAAAGGCATTGGCGATTCGCGCCGCTTTTTCGGGATCTTCTGACGTAAACTGAACAGAAATAATATAAGAGCGGCGCTGAGAGGTGACTTTAAGATTGCGAAGAACGGTATTGACCACTTTATCCCGAGCAACGTCTTCTTGTGCAGCCGGGCTTAAGCTTTTGGTCATATCTCCGTTACCGCCGGGCAAGGGAATCCAAGACAGCGGGTTGATCGAGGTTAGGAAGACGTCAAGGGCCTTTGGCTTGGCCAATTTCTTGTTGAATTCCGGGTCTTCGTCAAGATGCAGCTTGGCAACCACCCGGCGCGCAATCGTTCCGGAACCGATCAGATCAGCTTCGGTGGTCATCACGCTTTCGTTCAACAGCGCCCGACTCATGCCTGCCGTGCGATCGGTCAGGACGTCATTGGTATCGGGAGCCTGAATCATGACCAGCGCCGCGCTAGTATAGCGCGGCGTGACCTGCTGCAAAAACAGAACCGTCGGCACAACGCCAAGCATCAGGCAGGCGAGAATCAGGTAGCGGCTCCGCCAAATGAGCCGCCACGCCCAACGGACACTCTGCCGTGGATCCGGAGGGACGGGAGCGACGACAAGAGAAGTCGAAGAGAGCAGCGTGTGATCAGTCATCGTCCCTAAAAAACTTTCCTAGCCTGAAGACCGTTGTCGGCATTCCATCACAACTGGAGAACATCGTTGCTTAATACTGAACCCCCAGTTTGATCATGGTGGTCAACTGGTCAAAACTGGCAAGTTGAGCCTCCGAACGCTTGGACATAAAGCCGACTTCCCCGCCGACATAAAGTTCCGGGGAGAACGCATAGATGATCTTGGTCCGGGCCTCGTAGGTGACATCGTCCTGATTCTGGACCCCGGTCAGTTGATCATAATACACGGCGCCAAACCCGGTCAGCACGATATTGCGAGCCAATTCGTGACGCACCGTCAAAGTGAAGGCGCTACGATCAAGGCCCGATGCCCCCAACTGGGTGGTGTCGGTGACGGTACGGTCGATGCTGGGGATCACGATGGTCAGCTTGGTGGGCGTCCAGTTGAACAGCGCCCGCATGGATAAACCACTGGCGTTGGGAAGGCGCGAGTCCTGGTAGTCCTGTTGGAAATAGCCGAGCAGGAAATCACCGCGAATGAGGCGGGTGATGTCAACCCCAAGGCCGGCCTCTGCTCGGTAGCCGGTGCTGTTCCGGTTGTAGCCCTCATGGTCAAGCGTCCGGTCAAAAATATGCGTGTTCTCGGTGACCTGAAGAACGGCGGCATAACCGGGGAACATTTCGTAGGCTCCGCGCTCGCGCAAGGACAACTCCCAACGGTCGCGGTCGGCGTTGTTAATCAAACTTCCAGTCGAGGTCATCACGTCGTCAAAGGTCAGGCGATTGACCTCCGCCGCTCCGAGGAGAGAAAAGCGACCAAACTGGTCCTTGAAGGTCACATGGTTCAGGATGCCCTGGACTGGCGTCGGCTCCACCCCCTGGACAGCATAGGGACTGGTGCGGTCTTCGTGCTGGGCGTAGACTTGGCTAAAGACACTCAGTTGGGCATCTTTGTTAAAATCATAGCGACCATCGACCGTCGCCGCCCCATTGGTCTGATTGTCTTTTGAATAGGTACTATACATCTCCCGATCGCCAGCCAGCGAAAAATTCAGCTCGTGCTCGCTAAATTGCGAGCGCAAATCCAATTCTGGACGAATTGCGGTCAACCAATCCGCTTTGACATTGGTCTGGGTGGCATAGACGTTCGAGTTATAGCTCTCGTCGGTCTCGACTTTAGGTAGAAAAATGAACTCCCCAACGGGGATGCCTTTGGGCTGGTAACTGTCGTTAACCCGTTGCGAATCCGGCTCGTTGGTGTCGGGATTATCGGTGGTCTGAAGCGTGACCTTAGCCGCGCCATTGTTGCTGTGGTCGTCTTGCGCGGCCTGCGAGGACGTTCCGGAATCCGCAAACGCCCCAGGGCTGGTGGCTAAGACACCAACAACCGCCGCCGCAACCATCGCACAGGAACGGAGTGATCGTAACGGAATCCCGAGCGTTCTAAAAGAGATCGTCATACTACCACCCGTAGGCCATGGACATCGGTTCGGGCCGCGATACCATCTATCGGCTGTTTTCGCCAAGCACAGTTTTCTCCTTAAGGGATTGTTTGGCGCGCTGTGGTGAGAGCGCCATACTATCCCGACACCGCAAGAAGTCGGCAGTCTTGCCCGCATAGCCTCACGGCGGTCAGAGTGCCGGTGGCATAGGCGCCGGTATCGACCCCAATCCGGTTGTTTAGAATCTGAGGTTCGGCAACTGGGGTGTGGCCATGAACCACGACCTTGCCATGAAAACGAGATGATGACAAAAATGGCTCGCGAATCCACAGAAGGTCTTCCTGTTTTTGGCGATCCAACGAGACGCCAGGACGAACCCCCGCATGGACAAAGAGATAATCGCCGAGCGTTATCATCGGGTCCAGGGACTGAAGAAAGCTCCGGTGAGTGGACGGCAGGCGCTCGTTCAGGCTGTCCCGGAGGGATCGGCAGCGGATAGGATCAGAAATTCCGGTGGACGCGCGAATGCCATAGCTTGCCAGAGTCTCGGCACCGCCAAAGCTTAACCACTCGGCCCCGGCAACCGGATCGGCGATGAAGTCGAGCATGGCGGCTTCATGGTTGCCGCTCAGAAAATGGCACGCATAACCGCTGCCGTCCACCGCCGCCGCCTTCAGGCGGCACAAACGATCCAGAACGCCGCGACTATCAGCGCCGCGATCGATCACATCGCCAAGAAACACCAAAAGAGGCCGGTTGCCTCCGGCATCCAGGTTTTGATCCTGGTCGATGGCCGCCAGCATCCGTTCCAGGCACCGAATCTCACCATGGATGTCCCCGATGGCGTAAAGACACCAACCGTTCGGGGCGGCGGGACGCTCCTCCGGTCGGGAAGAGGGGCTGATGGAGCCGAAGACCTGGCGGAAAAATGATCCCATGCTGAGGTTCATTGGCTTTCACACCTTTAATCGAAACGGCCTCACATGCGCAGTGTTAACCGCAACGGTTTTATAGCCGCCATCAACCTGTTGCAGTTTGTCGGTAAGACGCATAATAGTCCCGCTGAGAGGCTGATGCCAAGAACGGCAGCCGTCGCCACAAGGCACACAGGAGTCGTTTGACCGATGCCTGATCTTTCTGTTTTCCGGCGTATCGGCGTGATGGGTCGATGTGCGGTTCTGCTCGCGCTTCTGGTTGGGGGGTGCGCCCTCTTTCCAAGCTTTCCAAGCGAAGATGCCCCCTCCAAAATCGCCAGCCCGGCGGAAGGCTATCTTTTGGAACCCGGCAATCAGGTTCGGCTGACCGTGTTTGGCCAAGAGAACCTGTCCGGCTCTTTCACCCTGGACGCCGTGGGCAATATCGCCCTACCGCTGCTGGGCAATGTTCCTGCCAATGGCATCACCGCCGCCGTACTGGGGGGGCGTATTGAGGCCCTGCTGCGCAAGGATGCCTACATGCAGGATCCGAAGGTTGCGGTCGAGGTTCAGACCTTCCGCCCCTTCTATGTCCTGGGTGAGGTGCGAGCGCCGGGTGAATTTCCCTACGTCATCGGTATGACGGTTCTCAGCGCCGTCGCGCGTGCCGGTGGTTATGATTATCGGGCCCGAGAAGGCGAAGTGCTGCTGGTCCGACAAGAAGACGGCGCCCAGAAGGAATACCGGGCCGTGGAACGGACGCCGATCCTGCCCGGTGACATTATCAAGGTTCTGGAACGCCGGTTCTAAGCCGGTGCAATGGGTGGTCGGCGGCGCGTAAACCAGGGGAGATGTGATGATGCGGGCGTTTTTTCGTTTTGTGACTACGGCACTGCTGATTTCCACCCTGGGGCTGTCGACAGCGGCGGTGGCCCAAACCCAGGCCAAAGCTGTCGCGCTTCCGCCTGCGCTCAAGGCGGCGGTTGCGTCCGGCAATGGTGACGCGGTGAAACAAGCCATCGCTGTTTTGGCCGGGGGCAATGAGCAACAGGCCGCGCAGCTCTCCGTCGCCGTCGTTCAGGCCGCCGAACGAATGCTGGCGACCAATCCCCAGGGGGCTGTAGAGGTGGCGGCGGCGGCAGTCTCCAGCGTCGGAACCGCCAACGCCCAGCAACAAGTGCAGCCTCAAACCGAAACCGTGCTGACCACGGCGGCGCGTATTTTCATCAGTCCTGCCGTGGAACAGGCCGTGCCCACAGCTTCTGCCCAGCTCGCCCTAGCCACCGTGCAGGCTGCGGCTAACACCGGAAATTCCACCCTGACCGCCAGCATCGCCTCTTCGGCCATCGGTAACGCCGAAAAGACCCTGGCCGCTTCGCCCTCGGCGGCCATGGATGTCGCGGCGGCGGCTGTCCAAGCTGTCAACACCACCCAGGTGCTTCAGCAAGCGCCGGTCAACTCGCTTCAGGTGGCGGTCACCGCCGCTCGCATCATGGTGACGCCCGAGGCCCAGCAAACCGCGCCAACGGCGGTCGCAGCGATGGCGGTTTCAACCGCTCAAATCGCCACCACGCCCTCGGTCTACCAAACCTCGCCGGCATCGGCCATTAACGTTATGTCCGGGTCTTACGCTGCGGCCAACAGCCAAATGGTGACGGCGGCGGTTCCGAGCGTCACGGCAACGGTGCGAACGGACCTCCAGGGTGCCCAACAGGCGGCGGCTCTGGTTGCGGCCAATGCCAACAATGGCGCCTCGATCAACGCCATTCTTGCCAACCCGCAGCCTCAAATCCAGCTCCCGCCCCAAATCCAGTCCTCCTCTCAGCAAAATCAGACCCAGCAGCAACAAACCCAACAGCAACAACAGCAACAACAAACCCAGCAACAGCAACAGCAACAGCAACAAAATAACTCCTTAAATGGCGAGAACAGGGGCTTCTTCGGAAGCCCGACCTGATCAACAGACAGGCAACGGATATGACCGCGTTTCTTCCGACGAATGCGTCGGCTTTTCGGTTGCTCCTGGGTCTGGTGCTGCTATCGCCGTTGCCTTTGGGGAGCTACCGTCCCTGGGCTTGGAGTCTGTTTGCCTGTCTGGTCGGGGGCCTGCTGCTTCTGTGGTGCCTGCTGGTGATAACGGGTCGGGTGCGAGCGCCCGTTCCAATGGAGCGGCTGTGGCCCGTGGCGATTCCCTTCGCGCTGGTGTTGGTTTGGGCTTTTGTCCAAACCTTGCCGGGCGTTCCTCCCGATTGGGCGCATCCGCTCTGGAATGAAGCCGCGTCGGCACTGGGGCTGCCGGTTGCCGCTAGCATCTCCATTGACCCGGAATTAACCCGCAATGCCCTGCTGCGTTTGGCTTGTTACGGCGGGGTGTTTTGGTTGGCGGTGCAGTTGGGGCGGGATCGGACGCGGGCCCGTGAGGCCTTGGTGGCGGTGGCGGTGGCTGGCGCTGTCTACGCGGCTTACGGCCTCCTCGACCATTTTGCGGGGTGGGAGCAAATTTTGTGGCTGAAAAAATGGGCCTACTCGGGCGATCTGACCTCGACTTTTGTCAATCGGAACGCTTATGGGGCCTATGCCGGTTTGGGCGTGGTGTGCTGCATGGGGCTGTTTTTGCACGCCTTGCGGCCCGTTCGGGGCGGAGCCCCCACCCGACGGGCCTATGACCTGGCCGAAACCGTGTTGGTCCGGGCGATGCCATTTCTTGTCGGGGCGGTGCTGATCGGCAGCGCGCTGTTGCTGTCCCATTCGCGCGGCGCCTTTCTCTGCACCGGCCTGGGCGTGCTGGTGCTGATGGCCGCAGCCATGACCGCCCGCCTGATTCGGCCTCGTGTTGCCTTTGTCACGGCGGGGGTGGTCCTCGTGGTCGGCTTGGGGGTTCTCGGCTTGAGCGGTGAGGGAACGGTTGAACGGCTGGCCGACACCTCCACCCAAATCCAGACCGCCGATGTCTCCCGGGCGAACCTCTATCGTCTGACCACCGACGCCATCGCCGACGCGCCGTTGCTTGGCCATGGCTTCGGGGCTTTCCTGCCGGCCTTCCGCATGTACCGGGATCCCTCGCTATCGGCGCCCATGGTTTGGGATTTCGCGCACAATGTTCATCTTGAGATGGCTATGGACCTGGGAGTCCCTGGGGCGGCCTTGCTGTATCTGTCTTTGGCGACGGTGGTGATCGCCTGCTTGCGTGGCCTGTGGCGTCGCCGTCGCGACCATATTTACCCGGCGGTTGCCCTGGCCGCCGCCGCGTTGATCGGCGGGCATGGCTTTGTCGACTTCAGCGCCCAGATGCCGGCCATCGCGGCCACCTTGGCTTTACTGCTGGGCGTGGGTTTTGCCCAATCCTGGGGAACCAGCGACGATCTTTTTTCGCAACAGTCGGCTGCCGCACATGACGGTGGTTAGCCTCGACGACAAGCGAACCGCCCTGCCGATGGCCTCGGTTGTCGCCTTCCTGGTGGTGGGCGACCTTATGGTGCTTTACGGGGCGCTGTTTTTGGCCGTGGCCGTGCGGGTTTTGGCCAATCCATGGTTCCCCATCGCGGTCTGGTTCCATGTTTATGCCGGGGTGATGATTGCAGTCCTATTGTTGCCCCCGGCCTATGCCATTGCCCGTCTCTATCCTGGCTACGGGCTGACCGGCGTTGAACGCTTGCGCAAGCGTGTGGTTGTCACCGCCCTGTGTTTTGGCAGTATGGCGCTATTTGACTATCTGGCCCAGAATGGCCAATGGTCGCGCGGCATTCTGTTGATGGCGGGCCTCATCTCTCTGGTGGCGATCCCGGTTTGGGACGCCTTGGCCCGATATCTGTTGATCCAAAGGCGGTGGTGGGGCGAAGCGGTGGTGGTGCTGGGGCCGGAGCCTCAGAGGCGCCGGGTGGTGGCGGCCCTCACCGAGCATCCGGAATTGGGCTGGATTCCCGTGGCCGAAGGCGACCTTGCCGCCGTTAAGGCGCCGATTCCCGGCGTGTCTCTGGTGTTGTTGGCCTTGCCCGACGGCCTGATGGGTTTGCCGCCCCTGGCCGATGACCTGCCTTATCGGCGGGTGGTGTTGGTGCCCGAGTTGAGCGGTGTGCAAAGCCTGTGGGTCTCGGTGCGCGACCTCGGAACCCATTTGGGGCTGGAGATGAGGCGCAATCTGCTGATTCCCTGGAATCAGACGGTCAAACGCGCCGTGGATCTGGTTCTGGGCAGCCTGTTGCTGGTGGCGGCCCTCCCGGTGATCGTCCTTTTTGCCGCCCTGCTGGTGACGGTGTCGCCGGGGCCCGTGTTCTTTTCCCAAACTCGGGGTGGGCTCGAGAACCGGCCATTCCGCATGTGGAAATTGCGAACCATGCTGCCCAACGCCGACGCCATGCTCGGCGAACTGATCGCCGGCTCCGAAGGAGCCCGCGCCGATTGGAACCATTCGATGAAGATCCGCAATGATCCTCGGGTGATTCCGGTGATCGGACAGATCATGCGCCGCTACAGCATCGACGAGTTGCCACAGTTATGGAACGTCATCCGGGGGGATATGAGCCTGGTCGGCCCACGACCGCTGCCGCCCTATCACCAGGATCGGTTGGACCCGTTGACCGAGCGTCTGCGCTGGCGCGTCCGTCCAGGGATTACCGGGCTGTGGCAGGTCTCCGGGCGCAGTGCGGTTTCACTGAACCAGCAGCAGACTCATGACATCTATTATGTCAGAAACTGGTCACTTTGGTTGGATATCCATATCCTGGGGCGGACGGTTGGGGTGGTTTTAGGGGGAAACGGCGCCTGGTAGCGGTCCCGTGTCGCGGCATGGACGCGGCGAACTGATGGAAGAGGCATGAATGACGCGGTTTGAGGACTTCGCCGGAACGGATGACCTGATCGTCGTGGCCGGCGCCGGGGGATTTATCGGCGGCTATGTCATGGCCGCCCTACGCAGCCAGGGTTTCCGTCGGCTGCGCGGCGTGGATATCAAGCCTCTTGATTTGTGGTTTCAACGCTTTGCCGATGTCGAAGAAAGACAGGCGGACCTGCGTCAGCCGGATGCGGCCTTGGCTGCCGTCGCGGGCGCTAAGGTGCTGCTCAATTTCGCCGCCGACATGGGCGGCATGGGGTATATCGAAGCGCATAAAGCCAACTGTATGTTGTCGGTCTTGATTAACACGCACCTTTTGATTGCGGCTCGGCGGGAGGGCGTCGCCCGCTATTTTTTCGCCTCGTCGGCCTGTGTCTATCCCGATTATCGCCAGCATGACGCCAATGTCACCGCCCTCAAGGAAAGCGATACCTACCCCGCCATGCCAGAGGACGGATATGGTTGGGAAAAGCTGTTCAGCGAGCGGATGTGCCGCCATTTCCATGAGGATTTCGGTTTGGTCTGCCGGATCGGGCGGTACCACAATGTCTATGGCCCGTTGGGAACCTTTGATGGGGGGCGAGAGAAAGCCCCAGCGGCGATCTGTCGAAAGGTGATTGCGGCTAAACTAGCCAATCGTCCCGAAATCGAAATCTGGGGCGACGGCGAACAGACCCGCAGTTTCACTTATATTGACGATTGCCTGGAAGGAACGATGCGGCTGGTGTCCAGCGCGTGCGCGGCGCCCCTGAACATTGGTAGCGACGAAATGGTCACGATCAATCAACTGGTGGATCTCGTCGAAGAGATCGCCAATGTGCGATTAACCAGACGCTATAATCTTGACGCCCCCAAGGGCGTTCGAGGCCGGAACAGTGATAATATGTTGATCTCTCAAACCTTGGGATGGCAGCCTTCGATCCGCTTGCGCGATGGAATCGAACAGACCTACCGTTGGATCTATGATGAATTGAAAGGCGGAGCCCCAGACCCCCGCTTTGTCGTCGAGCGTTACGATGGATGGGCGGCATGACCGCCGAGCCGCTTCCCCTGAAAGTCTCGGTTCTTGGGGTTGGGATTAGCCTGCTCGATATGGACCGGGCCATAGCCGCCTTGGACCGCTGCATTGCCGAGGGTCGGAAAGAGGCCGAGGGTCGGAAAGAGTATGTGTGCGTAACTGGCGTGCATGGTGTGATTGAATCCCAGTCGGACCCGGATTTGATGGCTATCCATAACGCCGCCGGTTTGGTGGTGCCCGATGGTATGCCGGTGGTGTGGATGGCACGGGCGCTTTCGAAGCAGCCGGTGGGGCGCGTGTGCGGCTTTGATCTTACGCCGGCCTTTGCCGCCCATTCCGTCGACAGGGGATATCGCCATTTCTTTTACGGTGGGGCGCCCGGCGTGCCGGAGCAATTGCGGGACCGCCTGACCAACCGCTACCCTGGGCTTCAGGTGGTCGGCACACTCTCTCCCCCTTTCCGGCTTCCAACCCCGGAAGAGGATGCCGAGATGGTTGCCGCCATCAATGCAGCCAGACCAGATGTGGTCTGGGTTGGCCTCAGCACGCCTAAACAAGAGCGATGGATGGCGGCTCACCGGGACCGGCTGGACGCCGCCATTTTGATTGGCGTGGGGGCGGCCTTTGACGTTGAAGCCGGCTTAAAGAGTCGGGCTCCGCGTTGGACACATGGGATCGGGCTGGAATGGCTGTACCGATTGCTCGTCGAGCCCCGGCGCTTATGGCGCCGTTATGCCGTGATCGTTCCGACGTTCCTGGTGCTGGCGGCTAGGCAATTGGTGAGGCATCGGTTCCGCCAAAAGAGTTGAGAGCGGCGCGCCTTGATATTAAGACCGTTCTTCCAGACTTGCTCAAACCTACGCATAGGTAGGTTTGACGCTGGATTTCTGCTTCACTGAGGCTGGTTTCGTGGCCGGCTTGCGCCGACCGCCAGAGCCTTCCTCTCCACAGGCTGACACCGTGGAACTCACG
>CAIXKV010000239.1 GCA_903920145.1 uncultured Rhodospirillales bacterium | reverse complement strand
TGATGTTGACTCATCAAGGCTGCCCTCAGACGCCGGGCGGGCGCATCCGCGCCCTTGGCTTCGCGCGCATGGGCGCGCGGGGCCGTCGTCGCGGCCCGATACCGGCAGTGTGTCATTGTTATAGCTCGCCGGTATTACCCGAATCGCTAAATCTGATAAGCGGCAACGATCAGCATAGCCACCCCATTTCCGCCATTGGCAAGGGGCAAAACCAAACGCTCCCAGGTTTCCAGCCGTTGTGAATCCAGGCGGCGATGCATGTCGATAATGTCAAAACTGTTGGTATACCGCCGGGACAAAGGCTGGCCGCTTTGCACCACGGCGTCGTAATCCCGACGAATCGCCGCCGACTGCTCGGAAGGCAACTCGTCGAGTGTTCGCCCCGTCATCTCGACTCCGAAACGAAATACGAAATTGGTGCCATAGAGCCGATAGCGGTAACGCCTCTCGTCACCAACCTCAATCAACGCCAAATTCCCTAACCACGGCTTCAGTTGCACCGGATCAAAATCATTCCGCTCTGGCAATGATCGCCCAGCGCATCTCTCGACCCACAAATCATAAAGCCGCGCCAACTTCTCGTCGGTGATCTCCGGTCGTTTCATCGCTCGGCTAAAGCCCCCTTTATGCCGACAAAGACCAAGCAGGCCTCTTATTTGCCGTTCATGGCCCCGGACATGCCTCGTATTGACTTTTCATAAGCGGCTTTTTGTTCCGGGGTCAAAGTATTCCACCAATCCGTCGCCGCACCAATCAACGCTGGAACCTGTGACTGGGCGGCGGCTTCGGCAGCGGCCCGCTGGGCTGGCGTCATTTGGTTGTAGGCCTTCAAAGCCTCGCTGGCCTGGGCGGCCAAATCGTCAGGGCTGGTGTTTTCCAATTGCTGAAGCAGCGCGTTGGGATTTTTCTGTTGAGCCGACGCTGGCACCGCCATCGCCAAACCGATCGCCGCAACCACCAGGACATGCCATTTCATCTCATCACCTCAGGCTCTGAAAGATGCCCGACGAGAATAGCACTGGGAGCGAGTACAAAGAAACCAACGACCCGAGAGCGAGTTGTTTATTTTTGCCGCCACGCACCGAAGGACGCAAAGCCCGACACAACGCCTCGCCTCAAGGACGGGGCTTGCGCGGCGAACGTTTGGAATCAACCCGAGAACAACAGAACGGCCCTAATGGGCTGCGTCAGCTCATCCAACAAGAACGCCGGCATCTTGCCCGCCGATTTGACTGGCGTGGCCCACGAGGCTCTAGTCCCAAAGAATCCGGGGGCGATGCCCCCGGAAACACAAGGGTCTTGTGTCGGCCTCAGACCAAAGCATTCAACTTGGTGCCGCGACTGCCGCTGGTGGCAAGCGCAGTGGACTGGGCTTCCTTGGCCTTGGCAGCCTTGGACTCGGTGGCCTCGTCGCCATCGTTATCCCGGCCTGCGGGACGAACCGACTGGACGGGCGCGGACGGGGTGGTGCTGCTGACGGCTCCGATCGACATCGGTTTTCTCCTGATAAAAAGCGCCTTCTGGCGCGATGAAAGCAACTCTGACCCTTAAAGGTTACAGCAGCATTAGCGCCGCGACCACATCGCTCTTTTATTTTTTACAACAACGCTGTTTCTTTAGATCGCCCCCTTCGTCTTATTAAATTTTCCGAAAAATCAACAGATAATGTACGGCCACGCAAAAACACGAGGTTGCACCCCAGCAACCTCGTGCCAATAGAATTCCGAAAGAATTCCAGCGATTCCTAGCGTTTACCAGCCAAGAAATTCTCCAGCCAATGGATGTCATAGTCGCCATTGATGAAGTCGCGCTGAACAATCAGGCGGTTATGCAAGGGAATGGTGGTCTCAATCCCACCAATCACGAACTCCTCGAGAGCCCGGCGAAGACGCATCAAGCACTCATTCCGCGACGCCCCATGAACCACCAACTTAGCGATCAGACTATCGTAATTGGACGGCACCCGATATCCGTCATAGAGCGCACTATCGACTCGGACCCCAAGACCACCCGGCGCATGGTAGCCATCGATTCGCCCTGGCGATGGCGCGAATGTCTCGGGATGCTCGGCATTGATCCGGCATTCGATCGCATGCCCTTGGATTCGGATATCGTTCTGGTCGTAGCCCAACGGCGCCCCGGTCGCGACCCGAATCTGCTCGCGCACCAGATCAATGCCGGTGATCATCTCCGAAATGGTGTGTTCGACCTGAAGCCGAGTGTTCATCTCAATAAAGAAGAACTGCCCATCTTCAAATAAAAACTCCATGGTCCCGACGCCACGATACCCGAACTGTTGAACAGTTCGAGCGGCCAAACTGCCGATATGCTCGCGCTGGGCGGCATTCAGGGCCGGCGACGGGGCTTCCTCGATGACCTTTTGGTGGCGACGCTGAACCGAACAGTCCCGTTCGCCGAAATGAACGACGTTACCATGCATGTCGGCCAGCAACTGGATTTCGATATGGCGCGGTCGAACCAGATACCGCTCCATATAGACTTCATCATTGCCGAACGCGGCCCGCGCCTCGCCCCGAGCCAACTGATAGGCTTCACGCAGCGACTCGGGGTTGCGCGCCACTTTCATGCCGCGCCCGCCGCCACCGGCAGCCGCCTTGATCAAGATCGGATAGCCGATCTGGCGCGCCACGTCTTCCGCCTCTTCCAGGCTGGTGACGGCGCCGTCAGAGCCCGGAACCACCGGCAACCCCAACTCTAGCACGGTCTTCTTAGCGGTCACCTTGTCGCCCATAATCCGAATATGCTCCGGAGTCGGGCCGATGAAGGTGAAGCCATGCTCCTCCACCATTTCGGCAAACTGAGCGTTTTCCGAAAGGAATCCGATTCCGGGATGGATGGCGTCGGCGCCCGTAATTGTGGCCGCCGACAGAATCGCCGGAATATTGAGATAGCTCTCCCGAGCCGATGGCGGACCGATGCAGACGCTTTCGTCGGCTAACCGGACATGCATCGCGTCGGCGTCGGCGGTGGAATGCACCGCCACGGTGTGGATGCCCATCTCGCGACACGCACGATGAATGCGTAACGCAATCTCGCCACGGTTAGCGATCAGCACCTTTTCGAACAAGCCAGCGGCCATGGGATCGACCAATATATTATTCGATGATCAACAGAACTTCGCCGAACTCAACCGGCTGGGCATCGGCAACCAGAACCTGGCCAACGATCCCGTTTCTCGGCGCCTTAATCGGATTCATGACCTTCATCGCTTCGATGATCATCACCGTCTGGCCGACCTTAACCGGATCGCCGGGCTTGACAAAGGGAGGCGCTCCCGGCTCTCCCGCAACATAGGCGGTCCCAACCATCGGCGACGTCACCGCCCCCGCTGGCACCTGCGGCCCCTGACCGGGACGTGCCGCCGCCCCGGCAACGACCACTGGCGGCGGCGGTGGCGCCACGCTGACCGTAGACACGGCGGCTTGGCGGGTTACGCGAATCCGCCGATCCCCTTCGGCGAACTCCACCTCGGCCAAGCCGGTCTCGCGCAACAGATCCGCAAGCTTGCGAACCAGATCGCCGTCTATATCAAAACTCGCCATACTTTAAATCCTGTTGCCTAAACTTGATCGAGAATCGATGCCATGGCGTCTAACGCCAACAAATACCCCTGAGCGCCAAGACCGCAAATGACACCCTTGGCCACCGTAGACACGTATGAGTGATGACGAAACGATTCCCGTCGGAAGATGTTTGACAAATGAACTTCGATCACCGGCAATTCCGCCAGCGTCAAGGCATCCAAGAGAGCGATCGAGGTATGGCTGTAGGCACCGGCGTTCACGATAATACCATCGTTGACGGTTCGCGCCTGCTGAACCCAGCCGACCAATTCACCCTCGCTGTTGGACTGGCGAAAGTCAATGACCAACCCCAGGGCCTCGGCGCGTTCCTGGCACGCAGCCTCCAGCTCGTCAAGAGTTTGAGAGCCATATACCGCCGGTTCGCGCACTCCCAGCATGTTCAGATTGGGACCATTCAGGATCAGAACCGAAGCGTCGGTGGGCAAACTCAACCTCATACCGCTGTATCGCCGAAACGCGCGTTTATATCACGCGCCGGGATAACGGCAATGGCTGCGGTGCGGTAGAGATCAAATTTGAACCAACACAGGGTCTCCGGGACGGTCTCCGGGTGTGCTAGCGTGCCTCTGGTTGTCGCCCTTTCCGATCTGATTGCCTTTGCCCCGACGCCCTTTCGCCCGAAACGAGACCCCATGCTGGCCATCTGCTCACCGGACGACCTTCGCCGCGCACTCGCCACCATCCCCGTGCCCACGCTGGTGTTTGACGCCGCCGCCCTCGCGGTTCCTGGGCTCTCGCTGGAGCTGGAGTCGGTGTTGGTGACCAATGCGGCGGCGGTGACGGCCTTCGACCAGATTCCGGGGCTGTCTGCGGCTATTCTTGCGGTTGGGCGGCGCTGTCTTGCCACGCGGGCGCCGGCAACGGCCCCTATCCACGCCCACAGTCAGACCCAGAACCGTCTGTCATCGCTGGTGGCAACGCCATTATATGACCTTGCGGGTACCGTCCCCCGAATCATGGTCTCAGCCCTGTTCCAAGATCACGAATCCCCCCCCAGCCTCAGCCCTGCCCCCGAGTCGATATCGCCCCCAACGCTGGCAGACAGTGAAAGCCGGTTGCAGGGGATTCTCGATACGATGGTCGATGCGGTGATCACCATTGACCAAACCGGCATCATCCGAAGCTTCAACACGGCAGCAGAGCGGATTTTCGGGATGCCGGCCACCGAGGCCATCGGGACTCCGGTGGCCTGCGTGATCCCGGAACCGGATCAGTCCCGGCACCAAGGGTTCATTGATCGTTACCTAGCCACCGGAATTCCGCGAATCATCGGCATCGGTCGCGAAGTCCGGGGCCAGCGCCGCAACGGTGATGCGGTAGACCTCGAGCTTTCGGTCAGCATGGTCACCATCGGGAACGAGCGTTTGTTCACAGGCGTTCTGCGGGACATCACCCAACGCAAACGGACCGAAGCCGAACAACGCGCCACCGAGCGTCGTTACCGCAGCATTGTCGAAACCGCGCTTGAAGGGATATGGACCCTCGACGCCGAGGGCCGAACCACCTTCACCAATCGTTCCATGGCCGAAATGATTGGCTATACGCCCGACGAGATGCTGGGCCGCTCGCTTTTGGAGTTCGTAGACGAGGAGGCTCGAATCGACGCGGGCCGCTTTCTGGCCCGTCGCCGCCTGGGCATTGCTGAACGCTTCGACTTCCGTTTTCGGCGCAGAGATGACGCCGACCTGTGGACGCTGGTGTCAACAGTCCCGCTGGTATGCGACCATGGGCGCTATATCGGCGCCCTGATCATGGTCACCGACATCACCCAGCGACGCCGCGTCGAAAACGAGGAATCCCGCAGCCGCCAGTTGCTCCGCGATGCCGTGGAAGCGATTTCGGAAGGCTTTACCCTCTACGACAGCGATGACCGCCTGGTTCTGTGCAACGAAAAATACCGTCAGCTCCATGCCCTGAGCCGTGACCTGATGGTCCCCGGCGTCCGTTTCGAAGATGTTATCCGAATCGGTGCCGAACGAGGGCAATATGCCGACGCGATCGGTCGGGTTGACGCCTGGGTTGCCCAACAACTGGCGGCGCGGCGCGCCCGTGGCCGAACCTTGGAGGAATCCGGGGATCCCCGGCCCGGCGCCTACCGGCCCGAAGACCGAATGGTTGAACTGCGGCTCGGTGACGGTCGCTGGTTACGAGTCAGTGACCACCCAACTCGTGACGGCGGCATCGTCGGCATCCGAACCGATATCACGGCGCAAAAGCAGGCCATGGCCGCCATGGCCGAAAGCGAACAGCGGTTTCGCCTGTTAGCAGACAACGCCGCCGATCTGGTTTCGCTCCAGTCCCCTACCGGCGAATTGCTGTATCTGTCGCCCTCCTGCCAACGCATCCTCGGCCATCCCCCCGAAGCCTTGTTGGGCCGAAGCTTTTACGATCTGGTGGACGCCAGCGACGAGGCCCGCGTCCGTCGCGCCCACAGCGAGGCCCTGACTCATCGCCAAGTCCAATCGGTATCATACCGGATCACCCACAAAACCGGGTTCTCGGTGTGGCTGGAAACCACCGTTGCGATGATCGATGCCGGGCATCTCTTTTCCGGGACGGCGCTGGTGACGTCATCCCGTGATGTGACCGAGCGCGTTCAATACGAGCAGGAACTCCGAGATGCCCAAGAACAACTGGCCCGCCAAGCGGCGGCGACCCTGACTCTGGCTGAAGACCTCGACCGCTCGCGCGAACGCTTTGACCTCGCGGTTTCCGGGACCAATGACGGCATTTGGGACTGGGATCTCCGCACCGACACGATTTACTTCTCGCCGGTTTGGTTCAACATTCTTGGCTACGAGGCCGACGAACTGCCACTCACCGCCACCACCTGGACCGACAACATCCACCCCGATGACCTGATGGCCGCCTATCGGCACATCCAAGACCATCTTGACGGCAAAACCGACCTCTATATTCACCCACACCGGCTACGCCACAAGCGCGGGGATTTTATTTGGGTTGAAGCCAAGGGTAAGGCGGTGAAGACCGCCGATGGTCACCCCTATCGGCTGGTCGGCACCATCACCAACATTGAGGACAAGAAGCGACAAGAGGCCGACCTGCGCCGGGCAAAGACCGAAGCCGAAGCGGCAGCGCGCACCAAATCCGAGTTTCTGGCGGCCATGAGCCATGAGATTCGCACGCCCATGAACGGCATCATCGGCATGACGGAATTACTGCTCGATACCGCCCTGACCCCTGAGCAACACCAATTCGCCCAAGCGGTCAGCACCTCTGCCACGGCCCTTTTGACCATCATCAACGATATTCTTGATATTTCGAAGCTGGAAGCGGGCCGGATGACGATCGAGGAGCTACCGATCGACCTATCCCGACTGCTGTCCGAGGTGATCGAGCCGCTACGGCCCCGAGCACGGGAGAAAGGCATTGAGATCAGCCTGTTTGTCGCCCCCGAGTTCGACCAGCCCGTGCTCGGCGATCCAACTCGCCTGCGCCAGATTCTGGTCAATCTGACCGCCAATGCGATCAAATTCACCGAAAAGGGACATGTCGCCATCGAAGTCATCCCATCGAGCCTTGGTGTTGACTCATCAAGGCCGCACGAGATTTATTTTGAAATCAGCGACACTGGAATCGGCATCCCCCAAGCCGCCCTTGATCGACTGTTCGGGAAATTCGAGCAGGTCGACAGCTCGATCACCCGCCGTTACGGCGGCGCTGGACTGGGGCTAGCCATCTCTCGTCAACTGGCGACCCTGATGGGCGGAACCATCACCGTCGACAGTGTGGTGAACCAGGGCAGCTCTTTCCGCGTCACCCTGCCCCTGAAGCGAATCGCCGACGAACAGCACGCGCCCAACCCGCCGCTGGCTCTGCTGAACGGACGCAGAATTCTGGTGATCGACCCGCCCCCTTTGCGCCGCCGGGTCTTGATTCGCCACCTGGAATCCCTGGGCTTATCGGTGAGGATTGGCCATTTTGGCCCTCCCCAGAGCGAATCCGAAGCGGGATCCGATCGTGACGAGGCTGAGTTCGACGCGGTGATCATCGACACCGACGGCACGGAGAACGGCGCTGGTGACGGCACCCCAAGCGGCCTTCCGACCACAACCCCGCCGATCCCTCCCGAATGCCCGATCCTGTGCCTCATACCATGGCGCTTTGATGGTAACACATCAAGGCCGCCCTCGGACGCCGGACGAACCCATCCGCACCCTTGGCTCCGCGTCCACAAGACCGTGCAACCGCGATCACGGTCGGAGACCGACGATGTGCCATTGTCATGGGCCGCCGGGATTCGCGACCCCCACAGCCCGCGCGGCTCCAGCCCTTGTGAAACCTGCGAGACCCCGTGTCGCCTGCTCTTTGCGGTCAAACCGATTCGGCGCAGTGGATTGAGGGCCTGTCTGGCCCGGTTGTTTGAAGGGCCGTTGACTGACGACCCCATCGCCTCCTGCCCGGCCCTGACCTTTGCGCCGTCGCCATCGGCAACCAGCCCCCAAACCCTGGCCGTAGCCGCACCTCACCCCACAACAGCAGAGCCCACCGGCCCCCTGTTGCTCCTAGCCGAAGACAATCGCACCAACCAACTCTTTGCCATGGCCTTGTTGCAAGGCGCCGGGTACCGGGTAGACTTGGCCGAAGACGGAGTCCAGGCCGTGGCATTGGCACAATCACGGGATTACGCTGCGGTCCTGATGGACTTGCAGATGCCGACCATGGACGGGATGGAAGCCGCCCAACGCATCCGCGCCCTGAATGGCCCTCGAGCCGAGGTTCCGATCATCGCTCTGACCGCCCACGCCATGCCTCAGACCCGAATCGAATGTTTGGAGGCCGGCATGAACGACTATCTCGCCAAACCCATCAACAGGGCAGAGCTGATCACCATGATGGCCCACTGGGCACCGAATCAAACCGGAATCGAAGTCAAAGAGACCATCGATGAGCCTGATCTCCTCGAATCTTCCTCTGACGACGCCGTGGTGATCGACGAGGAGCAGCTCAACGAACTGCTAACAGCCGTGCGCCCAACCGAGGTTCGCGCCATTATTACCTGTTTTCTCAATGACATTTCTGCGCGCATCGATCGGCTGGATCAGGCGGTTGCCCGTCAGGATCTCCGCGCGATGACCGCCGAGGCCCACGACCTATCCAGCACCGCCGGCAGCTTCGGCGCCACCGCCGTCATGAGATTGGCCGTGCAGCTTGAGATTATGGGACGTGAAAGCGAACTGGAGAAAGGACTGGCCCACTACCCAGCCCTCTCCAAAGCCACCCGCGCCCTGATTGCAACAATGGAAGCCCGTTTCGCCGATCTACGCACCGAACCCAAACCGTCAAAGGAATCGTGACCATGGAGCCTTGATGTTGATCCATCGAAGCTTCCTCCAGACGCTGGGCGGGCGCCTCCGCGCCCTTAGCATCGCGCGCACGGGCGCGCTCTTCGTCAACCCAGGCCGGCTATGACCCAGGCCGGCTTATGACTTGCCCCCCCTCATCGGCAGCGAGGAAAGCCCCGAGCTTGCGATCGGCACCGAGAATATGCCCCGCCAACCATTGGCTCAGGAAACTGAGTAAAAAAGCGCTCATGCTACCGCCAACGGCGAGACGAGAACCGGCCTCGGTAATTTGGCGCGTGAAAGTGTCATGCATTTTTTTATGTCGTTGATAGTCTAGATAGCCTCTATCGCGCATCAACTGCTCTTCTCGAGAAAAATGATATTTTGCATATTTCATTAATTCGTCAAGAATATGGGATAAAGCAGAGATATCCGATCCGGCATTCACTGTTGACACAAACTCACTAAATAGTTCGAATAGTTTTTGATGATCTGCATCAATGTCGTGATGACCAATAAGATATCGGCTACTCCAAGGAATGACTTCCCAGCGACCTTCGATATCAATTTGTGGATTTTCAACCTGAATTTGTATCTCCACCATCACTTTCCTCTCGAAACTCTATTATTTTTATTCTCAGCACTAATAAACCCGGCCCTGCCGCACCAAACCGACAGACAGTTCCCGTCGCGCTCACCACCGGCATTCCATGAATATGCCTTTTTCCTCTGCGAATGCAATCTCTCTGCAAGGTACACGCACGAGAGAGCCCCCATCGATCCGATCGATAACCAAGCGAATAAATAAAATGTTTTCTTTTGAGGAGATATTGAACCCGAATACTATCGACGGCCCCCTGTCCGCTGCTGCCGGATCGGCGAGCGGCCCTTATACCCTCGAGCCTTGATGTTGACTCATCAAGGCTGCCCTCAGACGCCGGGCGGGCGCATCCGCGCCCTTGGCTTCGCGCGCATGGGCGCGCGGGGCCGTCGTCGCGGCCCGATACCGGCAGTGTGTCATCGTTATAG
>CAIXKV010000238.1 GCA_903920145.1 uncultured Rhodospirillales bacterium | reverse complement strand
CTATAACGATGACACACTGCCGGTATCGGGCCGCGACGACGGCCCCGCGCGCCCATGCGCGCGAAGCCAAGGGCGCGGATGCGCCCGCCCGGCGTCTGAGGGCAGCCTTGATGAGTCAACATCAAGGCTCGAGGGTATCATAGGGCCGCGCTGTCTCCCCCCGAAAAGGCCGGGCCAGCAAACCGTCAATGGTTTCTTCAATGGCCGCACCGTGATTCAAGATGGCATCCACCGCCCGACAAATCGGCATCTCAACTCCCCAGCGCGCCGCCAGCGCCACCACGGCGGCGGCGCTGTGAACGCCTTCGGCCACCGATTGCCGCTCGGCCAGAATATCGGCCAGCCCGCGCCCCTCGCCAAGGGCAAAGCCCAACGACATGTTGCGCGACTGCCGACTGGTGCAGGTTAAGGTCAGGTCGCCCAATCCTGACAACCCCATCAAGGTCTCGGCCCGCGCCCCCAACGCGCCGCCGAGCCGTGCCATTTCGGCCAACCCTCGGGTGATCAAGGCCGCCCGCGCGTTATCTCCGAAACGCCGCCCCTCAACCACGCCACAGGCGATGGCCAGCACATTTTTAACCGCTCCGCCGATTTGAGCCCCCACCGGGTCATCGGATAGATAAGGCCGGAACAGCCGACTGCCCAGCGCCGCCACCAACCGCGCCCCCAAGCCGGCATCCGCCGCCGCCAACGTCACCGCTGTCGGCAAGCCGCGCGCCACCTCGGCGGCAAAGGTCGGGCCGGATAGCACCGCCTGGGGTGCGCCGGGCAGAACCGCCGCAACCACCTCACTCATCAACGCCGCGCTGCCGGTCTCAATCCCCTTGGCACACACCACCAGAGGCACCCCTGCGGCCAGTGCGGGCCCTAGGTCACGGCACACCGCCCGCAAATGCTGGGCCGGCGCCACCAGCAGCACAACATCAACCGCTCCGGCTTCGGCCAAATCCGGCGTGGCCCGCACGACCGGCGGCAGCGCAATGCCGGGTAGAAACCGCGTGTTTTCGTGATGCTGGTTGATCGCCACCACCACATCGGGCTCGCGCGCCCACAACACCACCTGACGTCCGGCCCACGCCGCCGCCACCGCCATCGCGGTTCCCCACGCCCCACCGCCGACCACGCCGACTCGCTCGATTTTTGACACCACTCGCCCCCACCGCCTCGCGACCCCATCTGCGGTCGGAACCGCAGATGGTAACAACTGTCGCAAACCCAGCCCCCCGGAACAAGAGCCCCGTCCCTGGCCATCGATCACCACCGAGAGGCTCCCTCCGCCCTCGATTACCGTCTGGTTAAGTTTTCTGAAGGTTTCTTATTGCCGGATGATGCTTTCTTGCCCAAATTGGCTGAACGGGTCAGCGGGATATCAATGGGGGCACAATGGATTGGGACAAGCTGCGAGTCTTCCACGCTGTTGCCGAAGCGGGAAGTTTCACGCACGCCGGCGAGACCCTTAATCTCAGCCAATCGGCGGTCAGCCGACAGATCAGCGCGCTCGAGGAAAGCCTTAACGTGCCGCTCTTTCACAGACACGCGCGCGGCCTGATTTTGACTGAGCAAGGCGAACTCTTATATCGCACGGCTCGCGAGGTCTTCGCCAAACTATCAATGACCGAGGCGCTCCTTCTGGAAAGCCGCGAGCACCCGAAGGGGCCCCTTAAAATTACAACCACGGTCGCGTTCGGAACCACATGGCTCACCCCGCGCGTCCGCGAGTTCCTCAGCCTCTACCCCGATATCCAACTCACCCTGTTGGTGGACGACAGCGAACTGGACCTAGCAATGCGGGAAGCCGATGTGGCGATCCGCATGAATACGCCGCGCCAACCCGACCTCATCCAACGCCATTTGATGACCCTGCGCTTTCACATCTTCGCCCATATCAGCTACCTGAAGCGGCGCGGAACCCCGAAAACGCCGGCAGACATCGAAAACCATGACATCATCGCCCTCCCCGACGATACCCGGACGGGAATCGCTGACATCAACATGCTCCTGACCCTCGGCGGCACTGGGCAGACCGCCCCCAAACCGATCCTGCGCATCAACAACATGTATGGCATCTTCCGGGCTGTCGAGAGCGGACTCGGTATTGCTGTCCTGCCTGATTATATGGTCGAAGGGCGACCTGATATCGTTAAACTTCTACCAGAAGTTGAGACTCCTAAGCTGGAGGCGTATTTTGTCTATGCCGAGGAGCTTCGGCATTCCAAGCGCATTTCGGTCTTCCGCGATTTTCTAGTGCGAAAGGTGTCCGAATCGGTCTTCTAGGACTGTTGTCCTATAGTCGGGGGCTAGCTTCGAAAGCTGGCCCCTTCTCCCCGAGTCGCTTGCCCTTTGCGGATGCGGCCAAAGCCCGTGAAGCTGCTTGGCATTCCAGCTTCCAACGCCTTCGCAGGGGTGGCCTTGAGGACAAGGAGGAATGGCCCAGATCTTTTTTCCTCACTGCTCGTCATGAGGAAGGAAGTCTGTTATGGGCAGCATGCCGTCGAGCCTTGATGGTAACACATCAAGGCTGCCCTCAGACGCCGAGTGGGCGCATCCGCGTCCTTGGCTTCGCGCGCATGAGCGCGCACCACCGCTATCCCCCCCCTCTCTCCAAAGGCTCGAACGCGCCCACCACCGATCGCGACAACGCATGGTCGCGCTGTTCGTGGCCATCACGGGGTTACTGGTGGGATGCGCCTGGACCTTAGGCGGAGGGCCATTGACGGTGGTCGCTCTGGCCCTGGTGCTGATGGGCTTTGGCGGTATCTGCCACCTTCCGGCTCACGTCATTATGATTCGTCGCCATGCAATTCCCCTGATACATGCGAGCCATAGCCATAATGCATCGCCGGTATCGGGCCACGACTGCGGCCCGGCGTTTGAGGGCAGCTTGAATCTGTCGACATCAAAACTCGATGGTATCCCCGCCTTCCCCCATCCGGATTTGGCCGCAACCGTGTCAAGTTTGGCCGCCCGCGCAGGACTGGGGCAAGCGCCCGTTCTTTACCGGCTCCCCGACCACGGCATCAACGCTCTGGCGGCAGGCTGTGCCGACCACACCGCCATCGCCCTATCCGACGAATCTCTGAACGCGCTCTCCGCTCGGGAAGTTCGGGCGATCTTGGCTCACGAAATTGCTCACCTAGAGGCTGGCGACACCCGGCTTTTCGCCCTCACCCACCTGATCACCGAGCTGACCCGCAGTGCCGCCCAAATATCCCTCTTTTCCGGGCTGGCGATCGGTCTCGCTTCGGGCAGTTCACCTCTCTCATGGTTCCAGACTCTTCTCTTCATCGTCGCCGTCCCGCTGGCGTCGCTGCTTCGACTGGCGTTAGCTCGCAATCAAGAATTCGCTGCCGATCTGAACGCCATCCGCCTCACCGAGGATCCGATCGGCCTAATCGCGGCCCTAAGGCGTATTGACGGACGGGAACAGCCGCCCCCGGCCCTCACCCTCCCCTGGACGCGCCCCCCCAGCGACCACCCGTCACCCCGCCAACGCATCGCACGACTGTCGCGCCACTGTTTCCGATGACGGGGTTGAAGAGGAACGCGAAGCGACCAAGCCTCAGACCTCAACTCAGGCCCCGCTGCCCTCATCAGATGAACGGGAGAGCGCAGGGATTACGGCTCCGCTGCGCTTGCGACGATCCGGCGGGCTGACGATGCCCCCGGACATTACGACCTTAAGCCCCTCTTCGACGGTCATATCCAGCACCAACACATCCTTGCGCGGCACGAACAGCAGATAACCAGCGGTGGGAATCGGGCTGGTTGGCACCACCACCGTAATCAGCTCGTCCTCCGAGACCCGCTGAATGTCGCTATGAGGCGGCCCGGTGATGAAGCCCATGGACCAGATACCTAAACGAGGATACTCCAGCACCACCACCTCGCGAAAAGCGGTGGACTGCTGGGCCAGCACAGTCTCGAAAATCTGCTTGAGCGCACCATAAATGTGCCGAACCACCGGCATCTTATCAACAATGCCTTCGCCCAACCGCACCACGAGGCGCCCGACATACCCCGCTGCGAAGGCACCAACTAAAGTCAGTAGTGCCAGCACCGCCAGCAACCCCAAACCGGGAATGCTGAAGGGCATAAACTGCTCAGGATTGTACTGAACCGGAATCAGCGTTCCGATGGTGCCATCGATAAAATTGATGAACAGCCAAGCCAAATAAATCGTAATCCCAGCCGGAGCGGTTACCAACACTCCGGCTAAAAAATAGGCACGAAACCGAGCGGTCAGACTCAACTTGTGAGACGGCACAGGCTTTTCCGAACCGTTAGGCACGGGAGACGGCGATTCTTTCTCCATGGCATGGAAACTCGCTGCTGGGCGCCCGGCTATCACCGGAAAGGCATTCTGTGATATAACATCATTTTGGAGGCCGCGACAATGCGCTCGCGCTCTATGGGCCATGATCTCTGGACCCTACGGGTGTCAACGAGTCATACTCCTAGCCAGTTCCACCCGCCGCCCACCCCAGAGGACCGCTCCGAGGAGCCCTGCCGTGTCGGAATCCCGTTCCCCAACCGCAACCGCTGCCGCCCCGACTCTGTTGCCCTCAGACCGTGCGACTCTTGACGGTATTGAACTGCTGTCAACTCTCAATCCGACCGAACGCGCTCACCTCACCCGCCAATGCCGGTGGCGACGCTTTGAACAGGGCGAACAGATTGTCGACCGTCTGAGCGATACCCAGGACATTTGCTTTGTGGTGGAAGGACGGGTACGAATCGTCAACCACTCTCTGAATGGTCGGGAGATCAGTTTTGACGATGTGGTCGCCGGCGGCTTTTTCGGGGAACTTTCGGCCATCGACCACGAACCCCGCTCGGCCTCGGTCATCGCCGAAGCCCCAACCCAGGTCGCCTTCTTATCTCCGCGCCGTTTCGAAGAGCTGGTTCTAACCAACCCCAAAATCGGGTTGGCCGTAATGCGCCGGATGGCCGGCATGGTGCGGCGCTCAACCGAGCGAATCATGGACCTCAGCACCCTTGGCGCCAACAACCGAGTCCATGCCGAATTGCTGCGCCTAGCCAAACCCGCCGATGGCCGCGACCGCACCAAGACCAACACTGCGACCATCTGCCCGATTCCGGTTCATGCCGATATTGCCAGCCGCGTCAGCACCACCCGCGAAACTGTGGCCCGTGTCCTCAGTGACTTGGCTCGTGACGGCTTGGTTGAGCGAGGCGATACCGCCCTGGTGATCCGCGATCTACGCAAATTGCACCGCATGGTCGAGGATGTCCGTGGCTAATTGATCGATTTTTCTGATCGAATCAACAATTATTATGAGTTTTTCTTATTGATTTCCGGCGGTTAGGGTCTGACCTCCCCTTCGGAGGACTGCCCCAAATGGACCAAGACCCGATCGCCCTGGCTCTCCCGCCTCCAACCGCCGGCCTGTTCGGCTTCAGGCGCCTTCCCGTTCCCGGCTTTATCCGGATGGCGGGGATTCTGTTTCCTGGTTTAGCACTTGCGGCCCTGATCGCTGCCTCGGCGGCGACCTTACGCCAACTGCCCGGCCTTGCTCTCCTCAGCCCTTTGATCTTGGCGTTGGGTCTGGGCATGCTGATTGGCAATCTGCGGCCCCTGTCCGAACGCTTCCGACCAGGATTGGGCTTTGCTCTGCGCTATTTACTGCGAGGCGGCGTGGTGCTGCTGGGGCTGCAACTGACCTTCGGCCAGCTCGCAGCAATCGGAGCCGGCGACTTGGCACTGGTCGCCCTGGTCCTGATTACGTCGTTCGGCACCACTCTCGCGCTGGGCCACTGGCTAAAAGTTGATCCAGACCTGACCCGCCTGATTGCAACCGGCACCGCCATCTGTGGCGCGGCGGCAGTGGCGGCAGCGAACGGCGTGGTCCGCGCCCGGCAGGAGCATGTGGCTTATGCCCTGGCCTCGGTAACGATTTTTGGCTCGATCTCGATGCTGCTGTATCCAACCCTGGATGATTTGCTGGGCCTTTCCCCCCACGCTTACGGACTGTGGGCCGGCACCTCGATCCATGAAGTCGCTCAAGTGATCGGCGCCGGTTACGCTGCCGGCCCGGTCAGCGGCGACGTGGCCACCGTCAGCAAGCTAGCCCGCGTGCTTTTGCTGGCCCCGGTGATCGTAGCCATGGCCTGGGCCGCCCGCCGAAGCGATGCCAACCCGGCGGCGCTCATTGGCGAAGCCTCGGCCATGCTTCGCCCGCCGTTGGTTCCGGGATTCATCGTTGGCTTTATTCTGGTGGTGACGATCAACAGCCTGGGACTCATTCCCGAATCCCTAGCCCATCCCTTAACCGCAACGACCCCCTGGCTGTTCGCGGCGGCGTTAGGAGCGTTAGGCCTGGAAGCCCGGTTTGACCGCCTGCGTTCCCAGGGGTTCCGGCCCCTCCTGGTGGGAGCCGGAGCATGGCTCTTGATCTCGGGCTTCAGCCTGGCCTTGGTCGTCCTGTTCGACTCGTGATACCGACGAGCCACGACACGGATACATCGCCGGGCCTCGGGCCGCGCCCGCCCGGCCTCTAGGGTAGCCTTGATGGGTTCCGTAGCCTCACCCCCGGTTCACGAGGACCAACGATGACCCTGGAGCAATTGCGCATCTTCGTGGCGGTGGCCGAGCGCCGCCACTTCACCCAAGCCGCCCAAGACCTATGCTTGACTCAGTCCGCCGTCAGCGCCGCCATCGCGACACTGGAGCGGAATTTGGCCCAACCGCTGTTTGACCGAATCGGGCGACGCGTCGAACTGACCCGAGCCGGCTTGGTTCTTTTGACCGAAGCCCGAGCAATCCTACGGCGTGCCGACGATGCCGTGCGTCGGCTCGCCGAACTGTCCGATCTGCTGTCGGGCGATCTGTGCCTGTTTGGCAGCAACACCGTTGCCAATTATTGGCTCCCCCCCTTCATGCACCGCTTTCGGATCGATCATCCCGGCGTTGCTGTCTCCCTCACCATTGGCAACACCGAACAGGCCCTCTCGGCGATCCAAGCCAGCGCAACGGATTTGGCCCTGGTAGAAGGCACCGTCACCGACCCAAGCCTGATCATTGGTTCCGTGCCAGGCGATCGGCTGGTGCTGGTGGTCGGGCGCAATCACCCCTGGTTCGGGCAACCTCGGATCGACCTCGAGTCTCTCGTCACAACGCCCTGGGTGTCACGGGAACTGGGGTCGGGCACCCGGCGGCTTTTCGAAGACTGCCTCCGCCGCCACGGGGTTGACCCTGACAGCTTACCGGCACCACTGGTCCTTCCCAGCGGCGAAGCCATCAAGCGGGCTGTCAGTGCCGGAGCTGGAGCCGCTGTTCTGTCGGATCGGATTGTGGTTCACGAAATCGCCCTTGGCCTTTTGCATGCCATCCCAACCCCATGCCCGCCCCGCCCCTTCCATCTCCTCCACCACCCAGCCCGCCACATCAGCCGCGCCGCCGCCGCATTTGCCGCCCTGGTGATGAAACCCATCGCCCCAGCTATAGGACATTCAAAACCCGGCATGGTAGAATAGGCCCTGCGCGCGGGGAGGCGCTTTCTTGGCAAGGACGACACGATCGTGGGCGCATCGGCGATTCTTAAACTTCAGAAAGTTGGCTTCACCATTGATCAGGTCGAAGCCTTGGCCGATTTCATGGACACTCAAACGGTCAGTAAAGCCGACCTCCTGGAAACCAAGGCCGAGCTGAAAGGCGATATCGCCGCCGTCAAAGCCGAATTGGTGGACACGAAGGCTGAACTGAAAGGCGATATCGCCGCCGTCAAAGCCGAATTGGCGGACACAAAGGCTGAACTGAAAGGCGATATCGCCGCCGTCAAAGCCGAATTGGCGGACACAAAGGCCGAACTGAAAGGCGATATCGCCGCCGTCAAAACCGAATTGGCGGACACAAAGGCCGAACTGAAAGGTGATATCGCCGCCGTCAGAACCGAATTGGCGGATACAAGGGCTGAACTGAAAAGCGATATCGCCGCCGTGAAGGCTGAACTGAAAGGCGATATCGCCGCCGTCAGAGCCGAATTGGCGGACACAAAGGCTGAACTGAAAGGCGATATCGCCGCCGTGAAGGCTGAACTGAAAAGCGATATCGCCGCCGTGAAGGCTGAACTAAAAAATGACATTGCCCATGTGGAAACAAAAATTGAAGCCACTAAGGCTGATATTCTGCGCTGGATGTTCGGCGCCATGGTTGCTCAAACGGCAATGATTGTGACGCTGATTAAACTGATTGGGCACTGAGGGGCGACGGTGAGCCGTATCCGTTCCCTCTGATCTCCAACAACGTCGGCACCTGCTCCCGGATTTCGGCGGCAACCACCGGATCCAAGCGAATCAGCCACTCTTCGGGAATCCCACGAACGCCATACAAAGCACCGGCCAGCATGCCGACCAGGGCCCCGGTCGTGTCAGCATCTCCGCCTTGATTCACGGTTTCAATCAAGCAATCATTAAAGTTATCGGTGGTGAAAAAGAAATTCAGTACGGTTTGAACCGTATCGACGATATAGGCTGAACTCTGACCTTTATAGACCTTAAAGCCAAAGACCCGATGCTTCTCAATCAACCGATTGGCCTCTTCACGGCACGCTCTGACGCCGCCGCCGTCTAGCACCATCTGCACCATCCGCCCCAAGGCCAAAGTGGCATCATCGGACAATGGGTGAGTGTGGGTAATGTGGCACTGGGACAGCGTCCAGGCTTCAAAAGCCGAGCTGTGCCCCAATGTGGCCAAAGCCACCGGCAGATTGCGCATACAGGCACCATTGCCGGCATCGCCATCGTTATACAAACCAGCGGTGGTATGCTGGGTGATGTAGCGGCGAATGCCTCGCCGGCAGGTGTTGCCGACGTCAACGGGATGACCGCGCAACCACTGGGCAAAGCCCTCGCACGCTTCAGTCACGTCCCAAGAGCGATTGCGAACCAGGACTCGCCCCAGGCACAACGCCATTTCGGTATCGTCGGTGATCTGGCCTGGGCGCAGATTGAGCCAGCCCCCGCCGGTCAGGCGGCGATGGGTGCCATATTTCGCCTTGATCTCGCTCCGGGTCAGAAATTCAACGGTAGCGCCAAGAGCATCCCCCACGGCCAAGCCCAAATAAGCACCCAGCGCCCGCTCACCCAAATCGGGAGACGCCGTCAGCCTGGGCCTAAAGGTAAGTCGCCTGAACACGATACGTCCCCCCGATGACCAGAAATTCGCCCTCGCCTTTCAGCCCATGCCGAGGCAACAGCGTATTGAAAAACAGTATTTTGGCCAACGGTACGTCCGCCGTCAGAATGGTATCGCCAAAGCAACCGGCAGCATCCCGATCCGAAGAAAACGACATCAAATTATTTAAGCGCATGACCACAGTGCGACGATCAAGACGTTCGATAACTTGATGCTCCTTAAAATCATTTACACCTCGATACAGCGTCAGATGACGTTGACCGACTGCAAAATAATGAGAAAGCGACCATTGAGCAAACTCATAAAGCAAATCCAATTGTGACAAAATTGCATTATTGTGAAATCTGCTTGACATTTTCTCACAAACATAAGCCATCCATGGCTCATCAAGCAAAGTATTCAAAGCTTCTTTATGGAAAGTTGGAAATAAACCGAACCGACTTTCCACCCACCCCTTCAATACCGCTCCCTCTGGGCTGTTGCTGTCATACCCCCAACCGCGCAGCAAACGGTAATAGCTCGAGCGATAGCGGCGCGGCCCCTCCTCGACACGACGCGAGCGTTGCTCGGGGTCCAGCCCATACAGCGCCACCATATAGGTTTCGAAAGCCAAGGCCGCATCTTCAGGACCGTCAGACTCTTCGAGCATCCGAAACAGGCTATTGCTGGTAGAGCGAACCCCGGTGAGATGTAAAGCCACCGGCTCGTCATTGAACCCCAAGGAGCCCAACCACCCGGTCGGAACCCCAAACAGATTGGTCGAATGGCCGAAGCGATTGGGACGGCGCCGGTCGGCGCAACAGAACTCGGGACGCAGATCGGTCATGGTTAGCAACTCGGAGACTCGGGCGTTCTGTGTATCGTATTTCTCTAATGTACGGAAGCACGGACCAAACGAACAGAAAGAGCAAACCGTTCTTCCAGACTTGCTCAAACCTACGCATAGGTAGGTTTGACGCTGGATTTCTGCTTCACTGAGGCTGGTTTCGTGGCCGGCTTGCGCCGACCGCCAGAGCCTTCCTCTCCACAGGCTGACACCGTGGAACTCACG
>CAIXKV010000237.1 GCA_903920145.1 uncultured Rhodospirillales bacterium | reverse complement strand
CGCCGGGCGGGCGCATCCGCGCCCTTGGCTTCGCGCGCATGGGCGCGCGGGGCCGCCGTCGCGGCCCGATACCGGCGACTTGATGGTGACTCATCAAGGCTGCCCTCAGACGCCGGGCGGGCGCATCCGCGCCCTTGGCTTCGCGCGCATGGGCGCGCGGGGCCGCCGTCGCGGCCCGATACCGGCGATGTGTCAGGATCAGGGCTCGCCGGTATCATATCGTCCATGGTCAAGATCGCCATGAAGGTGAGGTCGGCATATTTTGAGATTTTCACGATTACGACTACTTTAATTTGTAGAAATTGTTGATTCCATCACGTGGTTTATACATCGATCTATTATTTATCTTATTTTGTGGATACTCGATTCGGCCTTTTGGGTCAACGATAAGCAAAGTATTGGAATCTCGGTCGTAGAAGGCGGTCTAGGCAAATTTGATGTCTTCGCATCATAGCCCAATGACATTAGCGAATTTCAAAATTCGCGCTGGCATTCCGGCCGTCGGCATCAATCACCGTGACCCGGAAAAAACCGGGGCTCTCTGGTCGCCACTGGACATCGCGCCGGGTCTCGGTGATTGCGATCCGCTGGCCATTGACCAGCCAGGTCAAAGGCCGACGACCACCGCTGGCGCTGAAAGCCAATGGGGTCGGATTGCCGTCAGTGTCTTCGTCCCGATCCAACGCGATCCCCGATGTGGGAAACACGAGGCGCAATTGCTCGGGATCGGACAGGCTCAGGGGTCGTTGTGCGGGGTCGCCGGCCTCGATCCGGCGCAGCAGAGCCGGAGGCGTCCCTGGTTGGCCGGAATCCTGGCCGATGATCGTCCCAGCATTGGCCCTGCCATCGCTCCCGTCACCTTCATCCAGCACATCAAACACCCGGAACAGCAAAGGAGCCGCTGTGTTACGGCCATAGTGATCCGGGCTCGGGGTGCCATCGGGACGCCCAACCCACACCCCGACGGTATGACGATGGCCGATTCCGAACGCCCAGGCATCCCGAAAGCCATAGCTGGTGCCGGTCTTGAGCGCGATCGGGGATCGCCGGCTAACGGCCTCTGCCGGCACCACCCCGGATGGCGGCGGTGTGCCCTCCAAAATGGTCCGAATCTGAGCTGCCGCCGTGGGCGACAGCAAGGCTACCGGAACCGCTTGACTCTTGCCGGGCATGATCACGGGTTCGACTCTCAGCGGCGCGACCTCGCCCCCCCGAGCCAATCCGACATAAAGCGTGGTCAAGTCCCACAGGCTGATCGAGACGCCGCCCAAGGCCAATGGCAAACTGGGTTCCACGATGCCACGAGGAAAATGCAATGTAGCGCCAGCGGCGCGCAAGCGTTCGGCAAAACGGGCTGGCCCCACCCGGTCAAGCACCAATACCGCCGGCACATTCAGGGATTGCTGCAACGCCTCACGAATGGTCATTTCGCCGTGAAATGCGCGGTCAAAATTGGCTGGAGCGTAGTTACCAAAGCGAGTCGACACGTCGGCAACGATGGTTTTCGGGTGAATCACTCGGTCATCGAACCCAAGGCCATAGATAAATGGCTTTAACGCCGACCCCGGCGAGCGCGCCGCCCGCACCATGTCAATCCAGCCATTGCGACTATCCTCATGAGCCTGGGGCGCCCCAACATAGCCCAAAACCCGGCGATCCTGGTTATCTACAACCAGGATCGCAAGCCCGGCATGGTCAACCAAAGTCGGCACTTCCCGCGCAACCACCGCCTCAAGTTGACGCTGAAGGCCGCCGTCCAGACTGCTGGCCACCACGGCCTGCCCCGGATGACGGCCCCGCAACGCCTGAGCCAAATGTGGCGCAAGCGCGGGAAAAGGCAGCATTCGAGTTGGGATCGGCTCGGCGGCGGCATCGTTGGCCGTCTGCAAGTCGATCACCCCGGCAACCACACCACGCTCTAACACCTTGCTGCGCGCCAAGGCTGCTGCCTGAGGAAACCGATCCGGGCGCAAGCGCCCTGGCTCCCGAGGCAACGCCACCAACACCGCCGCCTCACCCGGACTCAACGCCCGAGGCGAAAGGCCGAACCACGTCCAGGCAGCAGCCCGAACCCCTTCCACCGGCCCGCCAAACGGCGCCAATGTCAGATACATCCCTAAAATGGTGCGTTTGTCGTAGCGCACCTCCAACTGCAATGCCCGCACCATTTCTAACAGCTTGTTCGGGAACGAACGCCGATGAGGCTCCAGCAGTCGCGCCACCTGCATGGTCAAGGTCGACGCCCCCGAAACCACTCGCCCCGCCGCGATGTTCTGGACAATCGCTCGCAACACCGCTTGACCGTCAATGCCGCCATGCTGGTAAAAGCGCCGATCTTCATAGGCCAGCAACAATGCCAGATAGGTCGATGGCACCGCCTCTACGACCGTTGGTAACCGCCAAGCTCCGATGCTGTTCGCGAAAATCTTTAGCGGCACCCCGTCATGATCGACCACCGTCACCGAGGCATCATTCAAGCGTGCCAAAGATGGCGGGAACAGATGGTCGAGCACCACCGCGACCACCGCGCCACCCACAAGAATCGCCAGCATCCACAACAGAAGCCGCCGCCAAAAGCCGCCACGCTTCCCTCGTTTCTGGCAGGCGGAGGAATCGGCCCTGGATGCCACAACCGGCCAAAGGCCCCAGGTCACCATCAGCGTCAATCCCCCAACAGGGTTCCGGTGCGTTCAAGAATCGGCTCGGATCCGGCGATGCTAACCACCACATCCCCGGTCTGGGCAAAACGCGCCGCCGCCCGTGCCCAAACCAAGCCTTTAACGCGACTGACCAAGGGAACACGGGCCGTAGCGAGATCGGCGGCGGTGGGATTGATGATCTCGGCCACCACCTGCCCCGGTGTCACCACCTCGCCGAGGCGGGCCAAGTGACAGATGACGCCCGCCATAGGAGCCGTCACCCGATCAACGCCGGTCAGTGGTGAAACCTGACAGGATGTCACCGGCAACGCCCCTGGAGCCCCATCGACCACGCGACGGCCCTGAAGAAACCGCAGAAGCGATCTGGCGTCGGCTGCCGCCAAATCCAGGTCAACATCGCTGCGACCGCGCAACTCGATGGTTGCAGCCAAACAGGCCGGCGGGATCGGGAAAGCTGCCCCAAAACGGGCCGCCAGCCGCCACCACAGCGCCGAACAGGCTTCGTCGAAAGAGTGACCGCCCGAATCGTCAGCCAGCAGAACCAGCCGGCAGCCAAGCCAAGCGGCCAAATCGGCAGCAGCCGGCCATAAACTTTCGCCGGTATACAGATGCAGCACGGATTCCTGATCGCAATGCAGATCCAGCACAATGTCGGCATCCAAGGCCAAAGACAGCAGCGTCTGCCGCCAGCCGTCCAGGGCAT
Source organism: uncultured Rhodospirillales bacterium (assembly GCA_903920145.1). Lineage (GTDB taxonomy): Bacteria > Pseudomonadota > Alphaproteobacteria > Azospirillales > Azospirillaceae > BOG-933. The sequence goes on along the minus strand of CAIXKV010000237.1, from coordinate 2,577 downwards.
CCTGTGGCGATCTTTCCGCCAAAGCTGCCGCCTGGGCCTCCCGAATCAGGGCCACATTGTCGGCGGCATCGGTCCCCAAGTGCCCCGCCACCTGTGCCGCGATAACGTCATCGAGATCGGCAAAACCGCGATTAAAATTGACGCCACGATCGAAGGTGTAACGGCCAAGCGCCACGCCATGGAGCCGTTGGTCTAGACCGATGGGATTCGCCACCGGCACCACCACCACCTCGCCCAACACCGAAACCTGCTCCAACAACTGCGCCAGCGCATGCGCCACCAGCATGCCCGGTATTTCATTGGCATGCAAACCGGCCTGAATATAGGCCTTGGGCCGGGCGCCGGGGCGGCCATAGCGCCGAACCGCCAGCGTCCGCTCGGTTCCCGGTGAGCTCAATGGCAGGGGAACAGTGGAGAACCGATCGCTCATCGTGCCCTGCTCCCCTCCGTCATGCCCACACCGACACCATCGAGCCTTGATGTTGACCCATCCAGCCCGCCCATCAGATGCCGAAGCCAAGGGCGAGCACATCCTCGCCCTTGGCTTCGCGCGCTGGTGTTACTTAGGAGGCGCCGCCGGCGTTGCCGTCGCTGGAGCGTCCTTGGCCTGATGATGCCCGGCCTTGTCCGCTTCGCTCTGGCAAGCAAAGGCCCCGTCTTTGGTCTTGCCGTACCAACGGGAGGTTTTGAGATGATAAATGCCGTTCTTTTTATTGATCCACACCACCGGATCGCTGCCACAGGCTCTCACCGCGTCGACTTCGACGGCGAAGGTTCGGGCTTCGGGTACTACCTGTGCCTGAGCGGCGACAATCGGCACCATCGACGACAAGACACCGGCCAAGAGTAGCGTTGAAATACGACGCACCATGACTCCAACTCTCCTCAAACATGGACGCTTCAGACAGAGGCTTATCACTTGTTCGCAGCGCGGCGGTTGTAGTTCAATTGATCAGGAGTCAACTGAAAGCCCACCAATACTCGATAGGTCCGGGCATCCTGGCCTTTTGGTAACGGGATATGAAGCTGAATGTCTTCGCGTGAACCGGCACGCGGCGCGGCCCCTGGGAAGTCAATCGTGGTGGGGAAAACCTGTTTGGCAGAGATGCTATTATCCGGCTTGGAAAGCGCCGCAAAATAGGTCAGCGGGATTTGGGCGTCGGTCATGGCCGGCCCCCGCTCTGCAACCAACGCCAAGCTGACATCGATGGTGACGCCGCTTTCGTCATAGGTGCAGGAGCCACGGTAATCCCCGACCACCGCATGGGCGACCACGTCGGACGGACCCGAACCAGAGCCGGGGCGGAACAGCGTGACCTTGGCGGCCTCACTGAGGATACCGACCTTAGGACAAGCCAAGTCTAGCTTCTCGCTATTGAAGGAGGAGGAGCAGCCGCCGAGCACCAGGGCTACCGCCGTGGACGCGGCCAGAGCCGAAGCGGAAAGCCAGTGGCAACCGGCGGCGGAAGGCAGATGGAAATCCATGGTCTGGCTGTATGGTGGTTGCGGAGAGGGCCGGAAACGAGTTCTCGACAATCACGACTTTAGAGAAGCTGCCGGGTCAAGACAAGACCGCGTCCCTATTTTCCAGACGAAAGACGCGCACCGCCCGTAAGGCTGCCCTGCTTGGACCTTGGCAAGCCCTTCGGGAAGGCTTACCGTGAGGCGATGGGGTACCATCGAACGGGAAAGGGCACAGGCATGACTTACGTGTTTCCGATCTGGCAACAACCCTCGGTTCCCGTGGCGGGAAGCCCCGCCTTGTTTCCGGTTCGTCGCATCTTCTGCGTTGGCCGCAACTACGCCGCCCATGCCCGCGAGATGGGTTCGGACCCGGATCGCGAGCCGCCTTTCTTTTTCACCAAGCCTGCCGATGCTATCGTCGCAAGCGGTAGCGCCGTGCCCTACCCACCGGCCACCGCTAATCTGCATCACGAAATCGAGCTGGTGGTGGCCATCGGTCAAGGCGGTGCCAACATCGAGGCTGGCCAAGCCCTCGGCCATGTGTTCGGCTATGCCGCCGGCATTGATCTCACACGCCGCGACCTTCAGAATGCCGCCAAAGCCGTTGGTCAACCTTGGGATATGTCCAAAGGATTCGACCAGTCCGCCCCCATTGGCACGATTCGCCCCGCGACCGAAATCGGCCATCCTGGACAAGCCGGGATTCGTCTCTCGGTCAACGGGGTGTTGCGCCAGCATGGCAATATCGCTGACCTGATCTGGTCCGTGCCAGAAACCATTGCCACCCTGTCTCGACTGGTTACCCTTGCGGCAGGTGACCTGATCTATACCGGCACTCCCGAGGGCGTTGGCCCCCTAAAGGCTGGAGATCAGGTCGCGGGCGAAATCGACGGAATCGGCACGGTGACAATCCACATCACCTGATTCGAAAACGCCCGCAACCTTCAAACTCACCCCTCGGTCGCCGCCACCAGCGTTCCCGCCAGTGCGGCGGCGCTGGTGGCGATGTTGAGCGCCTGATCGGGCGAGATCGTCACGCCCAAGGCCGAGATCACGGTGATCAACCCCAGCCAAGTGGACTTTTCTTGGATCCGGGCGAGGACGTACTGCTTT
>CAIXKV010000236.1 GCA_903920145.1 uncultured Rhodospirillales bacterium | reverse complement strand
CTCGTCCGCCCGGCGTTTGAGGCCAACCTTGATTGTCTGGGCTGCGACCGCAGCCCCGCGCGCCGATGCGCGCGAAGCCAAGGACGCGGACGCGTCCGCCCGGCGTTTGAGGGCAATCTTGATGAGATAACATCAGGGCTCAATGATATCAGTCCTGAACAATGGTTATGTTGGCTTTGGCCTTTGGCTCGTGGATAAGAGGGTAATGCTATTGACAGAAAACTCTCTATCCGGTAGCGACAATAGACTCGGGAGAAAAGGCACCCATATTCGTGCATGGGGCCGATTTTTGGGGATGTGTTTTTGATAACATATTGATAATGAACAATAACTCTGGAATGTGCGGGGCGCCTTGTGGTGCGGTTGAGTCTGTTATTATGTATCGAATGGCTATATTATAGTGTCTTGGGTCAATTTTGAGATCGGGCCAATCATGACTAGCACTTTGACCTTGAAGGATTGTTACGCTGGTTTATGACAGACAGAATTTTTCTGTTCTTCCTGGTTTGACTTGGACTTGAGTTGGTTTGGAGTTGTGAAAATGGAAAAGAAACATACATTTGAAGTGATGGTTGAGGTTAGCGGTAAATCCGAGATTGAAGGAATTTACCAGGATGATAAAATGGCGATTGCCCGTGCCGAGTATTTATTGGGTCTTGCGAAATATACGGCTGTAAAAGTTTCTCGAATTGAGCGTAGCGGGCGCAGCAGCATTATTTTTGAAAAAGCATACTCTGGGAGTGGAAAAGTTACAGTCGTCGGCGATATTGACGAAGCCTGTCTATGTCGTACCGTCGGAGAGGTCTACAGCCATGATAGCCGCATGACTCTTTTAAAGGTCATGCGCCCCTATTGTGATGAACAGGTCATGATTCCTGCGGAAATTCTTCATAAATATATGCCATTGCGTTATATTGAACGGGATGAATTGTTATTTGGTCAGATTACTCGCCGTATTGCTAATGCCCAGGCCCGCCAACTTCGGGTTAGTGTCGAATCGCGTCTTCAGGAATTGATTAAATTGTATCAACAAGTTCGAGATTTTGCAAAAGATTCTGATACATTAATCCCAATTGCAGATGAATTGGCTTATAATGGATTAACAAAATTCTTAAAGCATGTTGATGATAACTATGGCGAGCTGGATCGCGCACGGATCATAACCTATGCCTTTTCAAGACGTCTAATTGACGCCAGAGATTGGAACCAAAAAATTATATTTATTTGTGAATTATTCAAAGAGGACCAATCAGACGCTGCCGATCGTTGTTTGGATGAATTTCTTTCTGAAATTGTTGATGGCAACGTCGTGATTAAAGCCGCCATCGGCTATGCTAGAGATTTGTCGACGGCGCTGATGTCCTTGTGCGCGGCCTTGGAGGGGTCTGTTACCGATCGTTTTGCGCATACTCCGGCCTTGATGGCCTTGAGCGAGGTGCTCGGGTCTCGTCCGATGCCTAAACTCCGGGCATCGTTGCTGAACCGCATTGCCTTAGCCCTGGATGGCAAAGGACTTTTAACCAAATCGGGCCGTGATGCCGATACGGACGCGTTTCGGAAACTTATCCCTTTGTTGCAGGAGTATGGAGGATTTATCGGTGGCGGCCCGATGGCTGTGGCCCTAACCCGGAGAGCGAAGGTGACCTTGGGGCGAGGAGAAGACTTGCCCATGGAAACCACCATTGAAACCATAGTCGGGACGTTCTCGCATAATGCTGGAAAAATAGGCTACCTATTAGACCTGCTACCGATGGAAATAGGAAAGCGTAATGCGACTTTCATTATGGGCTCTGTTGCCGCTCTCTTATCGTCTCTCCACAGTATCCGCGATCTGGCACCAGCCAATGATCTTTCTTTCTCCAGTGATGTGGTTAAAGAAGGCTTTCGGAAGCGGTTATATTTAGCAGGTATTCCTCGAAAATTGACGGACGCGTTGTTAGCAAAACTGGATGCTATAACCCGTCAGGATGTCCTTCAGTCTCCGCTGCTGGTTTCTGCCGTTAGCACCAGTCGGGCGATCGAGTCCCTTCAGACGTCTGATCGTTCGATCGGCGTTGTGGCTTCGCCAGAAAAACGAAATGGAGGGATATCTTCGATTTTGACCTTAAGTTACCAGGAAAGCCGATATGTTGTCGATTTTTCTCGCAATACGTATGAAATTGGCCGTCATCCTAATTCTTTTGTTGTCATCAAAAATGATAAAGTTTCCCGTCTTCATGCAACCATTATTGCTCGAGATGGTAAATATATTCTGTCCGATCAAAGCCGGAATGGTACGATGGTGAGAATCGGCGGACGGCCATCGATGTTGCTGGAGCGGGCTTCGGTTGTTCTCGAAGAGGCCGGGGTTATCGCGTTGGGGGGGGATCTCGAAGAGGCTGGCGGTGATGATAGCGCGATCATCCGTTTCCATATCGCCTGATCTTCGGCCTCTGGTTTTTGCTTCCGAAATCGGCACAGTCGGAATTCGGCGCGAGGGCTCTTGAATCGGTCTTCGCTATTGCCTAGGTATTTAGCACTCACGGGTGTAGAGTGCCAAACAGTTCGCCGCATCCGTGGCTGTTCAACAGATTTATGGAGTTCATGATGAAGTTCCGCCCGCTGCATGACCGCGTTGTGGTCAAGCGCCTGGAGTCCGACGCCAAGACCAAGGGGGGCATCATCATCCCCGATACTGCCAAAGAAAAGCCCCAAGAGGGCGAAGTGGTTGCGGTGGGGCCTGGCGCCCGTGATGATGGCGGAAAAGTTGTTGCGCTTGATGTTAAGGCCGGTGATCGCATTCTGTTTGGAAAGTGGTCTGGGACTGAAGTCAAGATCGATGGTGAAGATCTGTTGGTCATGAAGGAATCCGATATCATGGGCGTTATCGAGGCGTAAAGCCTTGATAATATCCTGAATTCGAGAGCCAATAGTTTATCCCATTCCAAGAATAAGGTACGACATCATGGCTGCCAAGGAAGTTAGGTTCGGAGTTGATGCGCGCACTCGGATGTTGCGCGGTGTTGACGTGTTGGCTGATGCGGTCAAAGTGACGTTGGGGCCGAAGGGGCGCAACGTGGTCCTGGACAAGTCGTTTGGCGCGCCCCGGATCACTAAGGATGGTGTGACGGTCGCCAAAGACATTGAGCTGGCCGATAAGTTCGAGAATATGGGCGCGCAGATGGTGCGCGAAGTCGCCAGCAAGGCCAGTGATCTGGCCGGCGATGGCACCACCACCGCGACCGTGCTGGCCCAGGCAATCGTGCGCGAAGGCGTCAAGGCGGTGGCCGCTGGCCTCAACCCGATGGACCTGAAGCGCGGCATCGATCTGGCGGTCGAGGCGGTGTTGGCGGACATCAAGAGCCGCTCGCGCAAAGTGTCCACCAATGCAGAAATTGCTCAGGTCGGCACCATTTCCGCCAACGGCGAAGCCGACATCGGCAACAAGATTGCCCAGGCGATGGAGCGGGTTGGAAACGAGGGTGTCATCACCGTCGAAGAATCCAAGAGCATGGAGACCGAGCTGGATGTGGTCGAAGGCATGCAGTTCGATCGCGGCTATCTGTCGCCATACTTCGTGACCAACGCCGACAAGATGACGGCGGAGTTGGATAGCCCGTTCATTCTGTTCCATGAGAAGAAGCTGTCCAACCTGCAAGCCTTGTTGCCGGTGCTGGAAGCCGTGGTGCAGTCCAGCCGGCCCTTGCTGATCGTCTCGGAAGACGTGGAAGGCGAGGCTCTGGCCGCTTTGGTGGTCAACAAGCTGCGTGGCGGTCTGAAGGTCGCAGCCGTTAAGGCACCGGGCTTTGGGGATCGCCGTAAGGCGATGCTCGAAGACATGGCGGTTCTGACCAACGGCCAAGTTATTTCCGAAGACATCGGGATTAAGCTCGAGAATGTCACCCTCGACATGCTCGGCACGGCCAAGAAGGTCCAGATCACCAAGGAAAACACCACGATTATCGATGGGGCCGGCGCCAAGGCCGACATCCAGGCGCGTTGTGGTCAGATTCGCGGGCAGATCGAAGAAGCAACGTCAGACTATGACCGCGAGAAGCTCCAAGAGCGTTTGGCCAAGCTCGCGGGCGGCGTCGCGGTGATCCGTGTCGGCGGCGCGACCGAAGTGGAAGTCAAAGAGCGCAAGGATCGCGTGACCGACGCGACTCATGCCACCCGAGCGGCGGTTGAAGAAGGCATTGTTCCAGGCGGCGGCGTGGCTCTGCTGTACGGCAGCAAGGCCCTCGATAGCTTAAAGCCGGCCAATGACGAGCAGCGGGTCGGGATCGACATCGTGCGTCGCGCGATCCAGGCTCCGGTGCGTCAAATTGCGGTCAATGCCGGTTATGACGGCTCGATTGTGGTTGGCAAGCTGATCGATCAGACCGACCTCAGCTTTGGGTTCGATGCCCAAAGCGGCGAGTACAAGGACATGATCAAGGCCGGCATTATCGATCCGACCAAGGTCGTGCGGACGGCGCTTCAGGGGGCGGCATCGGTGGCCGGCCTGCTGATCACCACCGAAGCCATGGTTGCCACCAAGCCCGAAAAGGGCGGTTCGGGGATGCCCTCGGGCGGCGGCATGGGCGGAATGGGTGGTATGGGCGGCATGGGTGACATGGACTTCTAAAACAGTCCTGACGCTCCAAGGCTAGGCCCCACCAATGGGAAACCGTTGGTGGGGCCATTTTTTTGACACGGCGCCGGTCCTCCGGGCCGCGAGGGCGGCCCCGCGTCTTCGTGGACGCGAAGCCAAGGGCGCCGACGCGCCCGCCCGGCGTCTGAGGGCGCCGCAGACGTGTCAACGTCCAAGGCCATTGGTCTGAGGGCGAGCTTTAACGTGCCAACAGGTGGGCACATAGGTGCGCGAGGCGGTTCATCAACGTGCCGGTGGTTTGGTATGGCCGTTCCGTTCAGCGATGGCTGCGTCGGCCTGGGTTCCGTTTGCCCTTGTTGGCATACATGGCGGCGTCGGCGCGGCGGAGCACCAGTTCGGGGCGGTCGTCGGCGCTGTAGGGGCAACTGCCGACGCTGAGAGCTAAAGGCAGGGTGTGGCCGTGCCATACGATGGTTTCGGTGTTGAGGCGTTGGGCCAGGGCGTTTGCCCGCTCGAGGCCCTGATCCTGGTCGATCCTGGTCAGAAGAATGGTGAATTCGTCGCCGCCCAGCCGTGCCACCACATCTTGGCCCCGCACCAGAGTGCCCAGTAAAGCCGCGACCCGGCGCAACACGGCGTCTCCGGCATCATGGCCGAAGCTGTCATTGATGGCCTTAAAGCCATCCATATCCATCATTACCAGAACACCGCCGGCCGTTGGATCCCGTTGGGCGTGGGCCAATTCGCGGTTGAAATGACTGAAAAAGCCGCGCCGATTGAGCAAGCCGGTGAGTTCGTCGGTCATGGTCAGTGTTTCGAGATAGGCGATGCGCTCGGCCTGGGTGGCGATGACCTGTTGGGCTTCGGCGGCCCAAGCGAGTGCCTGACTCAGGCGGCGGTTCGGGCTGGTGCTGTCCATATCAAACAGAAACGGGGGCAGAGAGGCCGCGCGGGGGGCGTCGAAGGCCGAAGACACAGGCTCCAGCCGCTCGGTCAAGCCAAAGGCGGCAGTGGAAGCGTTGTCATACGGGCTCATGGACGATCTCCGCTTGGCTGAAGGGCCGGCACCGGACGAACAGCAAGGGCTATGCCAAGCCTTCCAAATCACCCAACGTCTTTCGTTCGCTCGTCTATCGCGACGCAAACCGGCAGATTTCGCAGGGCGGTCTTAGGCAATTTTTGCCTCCAAGGCAGAAATTGCCGACTTTTGGTCGCGTCCGCTTCACGGATGCCGTAGCATGGCGGACCTTGAATCCACCGTCTCGGACGTTCTGCGCGATGACCGATGTTACGTTTCTGACTATCCTTGTCGCAGGATGTTGGTTGATCGGGTGGGGGCCGTGCAGGCTGCTGTTACCGTCGCGCCATGTAGCCGGACGGGCTCTGGCGGCGCCGGTTCTGGGCTTTGCTCTGTTTGGCATCATGGCGGCGGTGCTGTATCGCCTGGATGTTCCCACCGGATGGTTAAGTTGGGCGTTCGGTGGTTTGGCTCTTGGCGGTCTGCTGCGGGTGATCTGGCAACGTCCCAAGGAGCCGGGGAGGGTGGGGGCGGTTTGGATTGCGGCGAGCGTGGCGGTGGGGGGGCTGCTGCTACTGCCGAAATGGACCGGGGGGCCTCAATTTTTTGTGTTCCAGGGGAATATCTGGGACCAGTTTAACTACTTGGCCAGAACCGTCAGTTATCGTGATTTTACCTATCACCAGTTGATGACGCTCGACCAAACGGGGCTCTTACTGAATAATTTTGTCGGGTTTGCGCGTGGCGAATTGCTGGCAAGGCCGGCCATTAGTATTGTTCATGCGGCGTTGCTACCATTCTCGAGCGAGCCGCCAACACTGAATGCCTATGTTTTCATGGTATTTCTACAGCTCTTGAGCTTCTTTGCTCTGGCTTTTGTGGTGGTGGCGGTGTTCGGGTCGAGAGCGAGGCTGGCGGTGGCGCTGGCGGCGGCGCTGACCTTGGGATTCTTCTTACAGTATGTGTTTGATATCAACGCCTGGAGCCAGCTCGCAGGGATGCCGCAAATTCTGTTGGCGGTGACATTTGCTCTTTTGCTGCTGGATGCGGGGGCGGAGCGGTCTCGGCGGGATGACCTTCGGTTGGCTGGCGCCATGGCGTTGACCCTGGCGGCGGCTCTCTACTATTACCCGGAAATCGTGCCGATCTATCTGGTGCCCCTGGCGGGTGTGGTTGGGCTGGCCTTGATGTCGACACCGACACAGGCGGCGGCCCGTGGTCGGGCGCTGCTGGTGGGGGGGGCGCTGCTGGTGGCGGTGGCGGTGACGGTGCCGTGCTGGGACAGCACCACCGCCTTCCTGATCCGTCAGTTCACCACGTCCATGTCACAGGCGGTGGATTGGTTTCTGTATTTTCAACGCTATTTGGCGCCTGCTGATCTCACCACCTTTTTTACAGTGGGTTATAAGACTGGCCACTATCCGCCGGATGTCTTATGGCAAGCGATTCTATTTGTGCCAATTGATCTCGTGACCGGATTGGTTGGGCTTTACATGCTACAGCCACCGATCGATTTGCCCTTGGTGGAGCGCGTGCTGTGGCGGCTGGCGGTGTTGGCTGCCCTTGGGGCGCTGTTGATTCCGGCGCTTTCGGTGGTCTGGAAGGCCGCTTGGCGGGGCGATGATCGGACGGCGGGGATGCTGCGCTTGACACTGTTGGCGCTGCTGGTGCCTTTGCCGTTCGTCCTGTTGGGCAAGCTTTGGAGCGCAGGTAAGGCCATCGCCATGATCGGCCCGTTCTTGTTTCTGTTGGTGGTGGCGCCGCTGTTGCGAACCGCAGAGATGCGCGCTTGGCGCGGGCCGGCCTTGGTATTTTTGGCAATTCAGCTCGGTTTTGGTTTGGTTCGGCCTTTGGCCGCCACCCATCCCGACGGCATCCATTATCCGCTGCCCTATCCCAGCATCCAGCGGGCCGATCTTAAGACCGGCCTGTCATGGGACTTGAAACGCTGGAATGCGACGCTTCGAGGATGTCATCGGATTATCGTGGATACCGAGAACCCCTTCTTAGAACGCTATGTTCAGTTGTATTTAACCGACATGAAAAGCGTGTGGTGGTCAGCGCGACCTCTGAACGGGTATTTTGACCGTGGCTTGGTGCTGGGGCTTCAACCGGCTCGCGGGGAACCGGATTGCCGGGTGACCGACCAGAATCCGACAGAGCAGACTCCTGGGGTGATGGTTATCACTCTTGGAAGGTCGCCCGGAGGTCAGGGAGGGTGACGCAAAAGCCCGCTTCCCAAAGGCCCCCGGCTCCTTTGGTGGGGCCAGGGCAAAGCCAAGGGGGGACGCTCTTCTAGTGCCTCATCAGGCGTAGCCATGGGATGAAGCCCAGTCCCACCAGGGCCGGGCTTCGGCGGCTGTCCAGGTCGGGCCGTGGCCACTGTAGAGCCGGGTGGAAGGGGCCAGCGTTTCAAGCAGGCGCCCGATGGAGGCCGTCAGCGTTGGGCCGTGACCGCCAGGCAAATCGGTACGGCCGATCCCTTGATTGAACAAAGTATCGCCGGTAAAGGCGAAGCCGTCGAAGAGATAGCAGACCCCACCCGAGGTATGGCCTGGGGTGAACACCACCCGCACATCAAAACCGTCATATTTCAAGGTCGGCTCGCCGCTAAAATACTCGAGTCGACGCGGAGGAGATAGGCGTTGCCGCATTAAGGCGCCCGCCCAACTGGCCAAACCGGCGATAATCGGCTGTTCCTCTTGATGAGCGCGGCAGGGCACAGCGAACACCGCCTGAAGGTCGAAAACGCCGCCCAAATGATCGGGATGGCCATGGGTCAATAGAATCTCGGTGGCCGTGCCATGATTCTCGGAAACTGCCGCCGCGATTCGGTTTGCCTCCCCACCGGGATCGATCACCACTTGCTGCCCGGTTGGACGATGCCGAACGACATAGCAGTTTTCATACCAAGGCGGGGTGTTGACCACAGTGGTAATCGAGAAGTCGCCGATGGTATCACAATCGTTTTTCGATAACATTATGCCTCTCCTTGATCATCTGAAAAATATTACCAGTTCTTATACCAACGGCCCTAGACAATGATCCGTGCCGTTGGTATCGGCGGCGACTGCCGCCGCGCGCCCCATGGCGCGAAGCCAAGGGCGCGGATGCGCCCGCCCGGCGTTTGAGGGCGCTGTGGACGTGTCAACGTCCAAGGCCATTGGTGTTAGTCATTGGCCACGGAATATCGGACGTCTTTTTTCGGAAAAAGCGGCCAGCCCTTCACGATAGTCTTCACTCTCTCCGATACTGCGGCGCAACTCCTGGAGTCTCTCCAGATCAGCCGAAGCCCAACCGCCGCTCTGGTCTAAAAGGCCCAACTGCTCTTTGGTCGCAGCGATGGTCAGCGGCGCATTGGCCGCGATGATGCGGGCCAGATCAAGCGTGAAATCGGTGATGGAATCCGCCGGGACCACATGATTGACCAATCCCAACGCCCAGGCCCGTTGAACTGGGATCGGTTGCGCGGTGTAGATCAGCTCCTTCAGCAAAGCACGAGGCATCGCGCCGGCCAGAGTTTGCAGGCCAAACAGGCCGTAAGGGACGCCAAGCCGAGCGGGCGTGATGGCGAAGGTGACGTTAGGGGTCGCGACGATCAAGTCGCAGGCAAACACCACTTCGCAGGCGCCCCCCCAGACTCCGCCCTCAAGGAGGGCGATGACCGGAGCAGGGAAATTTTGGAGCCTTTGCACCAGAGCCCGCAAAGGTTCGCTCCACCCCAGCGGATCCCGCCGCGACGAGGGGAGTTCGTCGATGTCATGACCGGAAGACCAGACCGTAACCTCCGGCCGCGCCCGCACCACCACCACTCGAGTCGAGTCCGTCCGCACGAGGTCGAGCGCACTCAAAAGCTCGCTGATGAGCGCGTCGCTCAACGCATTTCGCTTTTCGGGGTGATCCAGGGTCAGAACCGCAATGGCCCCGTCCTTCGCCATCGAAACTCGTGCCATGGCGGATCGCCTCTTTGAAGACGGGGTGCGGTTGATCCCTAGGTCGCAGTCCGCTCTTTTTCAGGGATAGGCACATCGATCCGTCGTGATTTCAATAAAGGATCTCGCCCCAGCGACTGCCGTAAAGCGATATTCCGTATTATCGACCACAACAGATTGGTGGAGAGGCAGCACGCCGGAGACCACCGTTTCCTTGCCGCCTTGGGGCGTGATATGCAAGGTCAGCGGGGCGGTGGGGTCGAACCAGCCTTCAGAATCGCCGGACCCATCATGGGCCGATTGACCATCCCCGGTCACGGTGATGGTGCTCCCGGCAAAGCCGACCGAACGGTTGGGAGAACGGTAAATGGGCGTCGAAGGCTGCAATCTTTTGGTCTCAGGCTGCTGACAATTTCTCTTGTTTTGAGCGGATGTGATCACGAAGGCTAGCCGATCCGGGGCCACGCCGGCGGCGAGGCGCTCGGCGGCGGCCTGCGTCAACTGGGCAAGATCGCCTTTCGGGACATCGTGTTCCAATTGTTTCTCAAGATCGCCAGCCCGTGCCTCAGCCGTTTTGGCGGCTTCCCGCAGTTGACCGACGTAAAGCTCAAGCTCGCCCTTTTGTCGGGCCAATTGGGTTACTTCATCGCGCAACCCCGCGTCGCGCCCTTTCAACTGTTCGATACCCATTTGGTAAGCAAACAGGCCGACACCCAGGACAAATAGGACGAATAGAAAGAATTTGACGAAACCCGTCCATACCCGTCGCCGGTACCGACGTTCGGAATCGTAAAGGCCAAGCGTCATCGTCAATGATCCGATTCGGGTTCCAGGCACGGAGTCGAACTGTCACGGCTGGTGTCGCCGCTGACACGAAGACCCCTTTGCGGCGGTTGCCTTGCCGCCGAGGTCGCTCTGACGGGGCGTCCACCGCAGGCTCATGGCTAGACAGAAAGCGGGATTATTGCAAGATGTGATACCGACGAGTCCTGACAATGATACCATCGGGCCTTGGTGGTGATACCATCGAGCCTTGATATACCATCGAGCCTTGATGGTGACTCATCAAGGCTGCCCTCGGACGCCGGGCGGGCGCATCCGCGCCCTTGGCTTCGCGCGCATGGGCGCGCGGGGCCGCCGTCGCGGCCCGAGGACCGGCCCTGTGTCATTGTTATCGCTCGCCGGTCTCAAGAGGAATGGGTCGGCCAAACCTCATCAAAGCCTGCCCATCGGATCCCTCGTCCTTCCCCCAGACCCATTGACCGTCAGCCAAGAGCGCCCGCTGACGGTCAAAATCCCAACAGGGGCAGGTTTCAGCCCCTTCGAACCGAACCGTCTCCGCCGTATCCCGGTGAACAAGGCAGCGCACCAAATCACCCACTTGGATCAAGCGTTTGATATAGACGCCATGAGCAACCAGATTGCCCCAACTGGGGTGATTGCGGGGCGACACCGTGGTCAGAAAATGCCGCCGCCCTCGTTCGGTCCCGATTTTAAGGCGTTGTGCCAAGAGCCACGGATGCAAAGCGTAGCCGCGATGGCTCGGCGCGACCATGACCGACGTCAAATGAGCAACCCACGGCCACTCGGTGGGGGGCAACGGCAAATCGGCACCCCGGTTGGGCTCGCCTGGTCCCGGTAGGCCTAGCGCCCCATAAGCAACCAGCGCCTTTTCGGCAAAGATGCCGATCACCACCCCACGTCCCGCGAAATGATCGGTGATCCAATCGCCGGTCTCTCCCTCAACCCGATAATAATCCGGGTTCTCGAGAGTCTCCAGAACATGCTGGCGCAAGGCCCGGAGTGCCTCGGCATCATCGGGACCGAGTTCCCGTGCCACCAAACCAGAAGATAACGAAAAAATCAAAGAGTCTGGCTTTTGCCTAATCATGGATCACTTCAGCCAGATTTAATAACCCCATGGGTGGGTAGAATTCCAGAGCCCGTGCGGTCGGCATATTGATAAGAATGGAGAAACGTTGCAAGGTTTCAGCCGGAATGTCCTCCGGCTTCTTGCCATCCACCAGAATTTTGGCCGCCTTGAGGGCTGTAAAGCGACCAATGGCGGAGGCACTGCTGGTCAAACCGAACAGCGCACCATTTTTGCGGACGATGGTTTCGGTCACCGAAAAAGTCGGTAAACGGTCGGCCAGCGCGGTCGCCGCAACAACGTCGCGATTGATACCGGCTACGAAGGTATCCGGGCCGATATAAAGCATCTCGGCCCCCTGCTTCGCCAAACTATGAATCAGGTCCGGGATCACGGCCGCCGTGGGCTGCCCGTTGGTGCCCAAGGGCACGGGCGCTTCCAACAGAATCACGCCATGCTGCGGAGCTTCCCGACGCAACTCTTCAACCACCAACACCGAATTATGCTCTGCTGGATTGTAAAGGACACCAAGCTTGCTGATTTTTCGATAGGCCAACAGCGTATTAAACTGAACCGTCATAGGCGCAATGTGAATAGTGCCGGTGACGTTGCGTCCAGGATGATCCAGGGCACGAACAATCCGGGCATCGACCGGCGAAGCCACGAAGGTAAACACCACTGGAATGTCGGTGATATAGCCATCCGACGCCGGAGCATCATACGGACCAGCAATCCCCAGGGTTTGAGGCGTGCCATAGGTGTAGATCAGATCGGGCCGCTGTTGATGAATATCGGTCCGAATGTCCGCCATTTGGCGCAAATCGCCTTGGGGATTACGAATGGTGTAGCGGGTTGGAATGCCCCGCCGATGCAGATAGTCTTTGAATCCGGCCTCATTTTCGCCCTCACCGCGTCCCAACACCATATAGATATGGAAGGGTTGGGTGCCTCGAGGCAAAAGGGACGATGCCGGGCCGGGCGAAGGCGAAGGCCCGGATGCGGGCGGTGGGGGGGCGGCGGCCATAGCGGCGGCCCCTGGCAACAGACCAGCGGCACCGGCAGCGCCGACCAGACCCAGCGCGCGACGGCGGGTGAGCGTCCTCATGGCATGGTCTCCGTTGGCCGAAGCGAGGGAGGAGGCAGGGCCGCCTTGGGAAAAGCGATCAGGAACAACAGCGCCGAAAGGCTACACAACAGGCCGATGGCGATGATTGCTTCCCGATACGACAGAGTGATGGCCAGAATCACCGCGATCAAGGGACCGACGGCAGCCCCGATCCGCTCAATCAGCCGGAACACTCCTAAAGTCGGGACCGCATCCGGTCGAGAGCCGTCTGCCCTTGGCTCTGAGACCTGAAAGACCAGGGTCAATTGCGGAGCCCCGATCAGCGTTTGCACCAATCCAAACAGAACCATAGCCGTAGCCGAAACCCACAGGCTATCGGAAATCAGCAAGGGTAGGACGGCTAACAGAGTGGCAAAGCCGCCAAACGCCACCAGCTCCCGACCGGCGGCGTAACGGTCGGCCAACCAGGCCACGAGGGGCGAAATCAGGATGTAGGTCAGAAAGTACAGCATTTGGATGCGGCCAATATCGGCCTTGGACGCTCCGGCCGTGCCCAAAAACAGCGGCACCAGATAAAATAACAAGGCCGTAGCGGCGATTTTGGTCGGAATGGCACTGAACAAGGTCAAAGCCAGGAATCGCGGGTTACATCCCAACCGGATCAGCACCGGCCAGTCGGCGGATGAGGGCGCAGAGCCGGATTTGACCGGCGCGGTGACCCGAGGCAGAACCAGCGCCACCACAGCCGCCGCCGCCAATGCCAACCCGGCTCCGAACAGGAAGGTCGGACGGAAACCAACCTGATCGGCAATGATGCCGCCGATCAGCGGACCACACACGCCCGCAGCAACAAGACCACCAATCACTAACGACAATCCGGTGGCTTGCTGGCGCGGCCCCGTCTGGTCGATCACCGCCCCCTGGGCGGCAATCAACACCATGCCATAACCCAGCGCGGTCAGGGTTCGCCACAGCAAAAGATCATACAGGGTCGCCGCGATCGCAGTCATGGCCAACCCAAAGGCCGCAAACAGGGCGCCAATGATAATGGCTCGGCGGCGACCGATCCGTTCCGACCACAAGGCCCCCAAAGGCTGAGACACCGCCCACACCAGCATGAAGACGGTAATCGGCAGACTCACCACCAGATCCGGCGACAACCACGGCACGCCATCGGCGAAACTTCGGGAGAAAGACGGAAAGAATGGCCGCGATATCTCTTCGGACAAACAGAATAAAAACAAGGGCAAACGGATCAACGTCAAATCCGTGGGTTGGGCAGGCTCGGACGAACCCGGACGAGAACGTGCCGCCGTTCCCACCGCATTGGCCGCCCGAGCCGCCACCACCAGCACCAGCTCAAAGGCGATCAGCACCGAAGCCAGCAGCACCGAGCCAATATCAAGGGCCAAGTCCCGCGCCACCTGCGCGACCACCAATCGGTCGACGCCAACATCCAGGGTTCCCTGAAGGCTCGTTCCCGCCGTGATCGGGAGTTGTGTCACCAAATACCCCGGTGGAGCCTGGGACGACCCCGCCGCCGCACCCGTTGCCGCTTCGGAAAGCGCGTCGGGCATGCCCACTCCGGCCCCCGCCAAGCGACGACCGGATGGGTCGCTCAAGGTCAGATAGGCGATATCGGGATTGGCCTTCAAGGTTGTATCAAAGACCGTATCCACGCCGGGCAGGCGGTTGAGGGGAATGTCATACAGCAGGGCCCGTTCGATCTCTCCGGTCAGAGTCCCACCGACTGCCGCCGCCTTCAGGGTGACTTCGGGGAGGATCACCGGCTCGAACGCCGTCAACGCCTTCCAGGCGGTGATGGCCGAGGCCGAGAGCAGAACCGCCAAGGTGATGCCAGCCAGCCGTAACCCCAAGGGACGGACCCGCTCGGCTAACGGCTTGCTACCGCCCACCGTCAACCGAATGGTGGCAATCCCGGCCAGCAATGCCGCCAGCACCGACCCCGCGATCAGGATGATCCATTCGGGCATCAGACTTTTGATGACCCCACGCACCTTCTTGTGCAGGCTGCTATTGACATAGCCCAGGGCGACCCCGCCGACCGCTTCGCCGTCGGGACCATGCAGAATGGTTCCGACCACGGTGCGATCTCCGGACACCACAATCCAATGCCCGGTCCCGGCTCCTTGCCAGGCGGTTCGCCAGGACTGGGGGATGACGCTGCCAACCGCATCCTTGGGTGTCGAAAACAGGGTTTGCCCGGTTTCATCGAAGATCGACAGGGCGACCACACGAGAATCGTCGGCGGCCTGTCGCTCGACCAGGGCTTGCAGGTCAACGAGGTTAGCCAGCGGCAACCCCAAGGTGAGGCCCAACTCGGCCTCGGCGGTCACGGTGCCGGTCATGACCTCCATGCGGGACGTCACCGCCTGCCCCAGCAAGCTGGAGAATTTAAAACCACTCAAGACGCCGGTCAGACAGACGGCGAGGCCGACGGTGATCGCGATGATGAGGCCGCCGCGAGCGGCTAAGGCGGATCGCTGAGACAAGGCTGTTGACGTCCCCTAGTCACGGGTTCCAAGGGCCACAGGGGCCCTTGACCACATTGAAGGCTCAGGCACATGCTTGATCCAGCACCTCGCGCAGGTGTTCGATCTGCGGAGTGAGATCAAAGGGATGGTTCCCGACAAAGAATCCAAAGTCATGGGCAATATTAGCATTTGTCATAGAACCGACAAGACTATAATCATAATGGCGAATGACGTCATGGCGGAGAAAATTTCCGCCGGTGATGATTCGATAGCCGATCTCGGCTTGTTTCAGCGCGGCCAGTACCCGTTTGCGATCCGGCTGCCGTTCGGGATTCAAAATGAGGGTAAAGCAAAAACTGGAACTTTTGCCATATTCCCGTTGAATAATAAACCGATCATCGCCCGCAAACAGGGACTGAAACAGGGCCAAGTTTTTGCGCCTTTGAGCGGTAAAACCCGGAAGCTTGCTTAACTGGACCAGCCCCACCGCGCCGGCCATCTCCAGGGGGCGAACATTATAGCCCGGCAGGATAAAGCGATAGGCTTCAAAAAAGTCATCATCGCGCGGCTCGAATAACGGACTGTCCGCCGGCAGGTCGCGGGTCCAGCCATGCGCTCGCAGGGCGCGCAGCAGATGGCACAGTTCCAGATCATCGGTCAGCACCATCCCACCTTCCATGGTCGAGATATGGTGCGAAAAAAAGAAGCTGAACGTGTTGAGGTCGCCCAATGTGCCGGTTTTCCGTCCATCTGGCAGTTCGGCATCCATGGATTCGCAATTATCGTCCAGGAAATACAGCCCGTGACGATCCGCGAAGGCCCGAATGACGTCCAGGGCCGCCGGATTGCCCAGGATACTGACCGCCACAATCATCCGGGTCTGGGGAGTCAGGGCCGCTTCCAACTGACGGGTGTCGAGATTTAGAGTTTCCAAATCGACATCGACGAAGCGCAGCTTGAGGCCGTATTGCTGAAGGGGATGATAGGTGGTGGCCCACGAAATGGCCGGCACAATCACTTCGTCGCCCCGCTGAAGGGGCCGATCTTTTTTGAAAAAGAGCGCCGCCACCGAAATCAAATTGGCCGAGGAGCCAGAATTGACCATCACCCCGTGGCGCTTGCCAAAAGTCGCGGCAAACCGCTGTTCCAGCTCGGCAACCCGCGCGCCCATGGTAAAACGGTCGCCGGCGATGACTTGATTCAGCGCGTCGACTTCCTCCGGCCCCCAAGAACTGGCCGCCAACTCGTAGACCATGACCGCATCCCTCTTGCCACAACCCGCGCCGAAGCCTTCACAGTCCCGGAAACCTTCGGCAAATGTGCGCGTGGGGCTGGCGGAAGTCAATCATACCGGCAAACAGACCGACTGATACCATCGGGCCTTGATGGTGACTCATCAAGGCTGCCCTCAGACGCCGGGCGGGCGCATCCGCGCCCCCTAGAGTCCCACACTGGGGCTTCGCGTCCACGAGGACGCGGGGCCGCCGTCGCGGCCCGAGGACCGGCGATGTGTCAGTATCAGGGCTCGTCGGTATCATATGCCGGAGAGAGTCGAGTTTATCCAGGTGAGGAGGATTAGGGACCGCCCCACCCGGCAAGATTACAGAACAATTGAGGATCGGTTCTTCATATAGGCGTTGACCGCTCGATCAAACCAGCCAAGCGCAGACCAAAACCGGACAACGAGACGCCTTAATTGGAGAATTTAGCGCACTCTCATTGTAACCCTGGATTCGCGTCACCCTGTTACCTGTGGTCGTCGGCCACGTCCTTCGCAATGATGTTTTGCCTGATCCACTCGTTGCGTTCTTCGATCGACTCCCGTGTTATATCGATCAGCTTCCCGGCAAACTCAAAGGCTTCCTGAAAAGAAAGACTGATCGCCACATTGTTTTGGTATTTCGTTTGTATCATTACGGGGCAGCCATCCAGGTCCCAAAAGATTATTTTTCTATCCGGCAGTTCATAATATCTACCAAGCCCTTTGTCTCCTTCGGTGATGCAGGAGCGGCCAGACGGCCCGCCTAGTCCACCCCCCCAGCGCGCTCGAACGAGATTGATCAGAATGTTGGCAAGCCGGGCAGCCTCCTTATCCCCCATCTCAACGGGATCATTGTAGGGTTCATTTGTCCTGATCCATATGCAATCTCCATTTTTGTCGAGCCAGACGAGGACATCGCCGTCCTCTATCTTGTGGACTTCATAAAGGTCGCTCATCGGGTTTCTCTCTATATTTTGAGCCACTGTGGCCACGATTTTCGCAAGGGAAAGTGTGTGTCGCCGGTTTGAGGGTCACTAATCTTGTCGCTCCGACCGCGCGATCCATATCCATGGACATGGTCCACAGCAGCATTAGGGTTATTGTATGGCATTCCTACAGCAGTAACATGACCATGGTCAATCAGAAGTCGATCCTCTCCTGTTACAGGATCACGCCACACTATGTTTTTTCCATCCATCTTGGATAAAATGAGCCCTTTTTGTCTCGCTATTTCTGTGATTTCTTCGACGGTCTTATTTTCTAATTCGTTAGGCGTGATGACAGGACTGGTGGTCGCCTTTGGCTGCGGCGATGTCCGTATTTTGCGATATGTTTTCAGAACCGCTTTTCGAAGCTCTTCGATCTCTTGAGGGCTCGGCGTGGCAGAAGGGTCAGTACGATTCTTGATCGCGGGATTTCCGGGATCAAGAGTTTCCAGCATCGTCCAGGCGTCACGATATTCTTCCTGTAGGGCATCCCCGAGCGCTTTGATGTCTTCGAGACTCGGTCGGTAGGATGGGCCAGGGCAATTCTTGGATTCAGTCCTTTCAGGACTAAGTTGCCCTATCGACGACCGTAATCGGTGATATTCATCTCTGATGGCGTCCCGAAGCCTATCGAGTGCCCGATTATCCGGCACCCAATCCCAGGTATAGATACCTTCCAGTTCTGGGTGGTTCACGGCTCGGAATCCAGGTTAACGCTCATTTTATTTGGAGCAGGGTAAGGAGGAAGTCTGCATTCCAACTCGCTGATTTTCTTCTTGTTTTTACGCTTCCCTTGGTTTTGTTGGCTCGGACGAGGCCGAGGGCGAAGCGGCGCACGACGGACATATTCTTGGCACCGTTACCAGTTCGGTAGCGTGACAAATCGTCTCCGAACTCAACATCGAGTAGCCAGTGCATGCTTTCAACACCCCAATGCCCACGGACACCATGGGCAAGTCGCTCGATGTTCAGGGTCGCCGACGAGATATAAAATCTCTCGTCAAAGGTGCATTTGTCTTTGAACTCTGTTCGATTGATGACTTTTACAATCGTTTTGATGTTCTTAAATTTCAATTCTCCCGGATAATGTTTCTCAGGTTCCATCCAATCGACAACATTTGAGGCCGTATAAATACGAGTTTCAATGCGTCCATGACCCTTTTCTATGGTCGTCTTTGTAACAATTTCGTCTTTCGGTGCCGTGCGGAAATAGTCAGAAACCTCCGCTTCCAAGGTCGATTGATTACCCTTCAGAGCAAGCAGAAAGTCGGCCTTATGCGAGACGATTTTATCAGCGATTTCGACCTGACAGCCCATGGCGTCGATCGTTACCAAGGCTCCCTCAAGTTGACCCGTTTCCGCAAGGTGGTCGAGAAGCTCAGGAATAGCGGTGATTTCATTGGTCTTTTCTGGGACACTGAGTTGCGCCAGCGTCAGTTGGGCGTTGGTCGCGTAGGCGCTGAGCGTATGAAGAGCTTTGAGGCCCTGGCCCTTGTCATGAGTCCGGCGCGACGTCTTGCCATCAATGGCGATCAGATCGTGCCGACCAGGCCACAGGGCCTTGATCCAGTCTTCAAAACAGCGCCCAAAGAGAGTGGGATCGACACGGTTGACGAGCGCACGCAACCAACGTTCACACGGAATGCCAAAGTGAAATGGTGCGAATCGCCGCAGAAAATCCAGATGATGTCTTCCCCATGCGGCGATATCGTCAAAATCATCACATGACGCAATCGTTGCACAGGTCAGAAGCAGAAGCACCTCAGTCAATGGATACATGACCCGATACGGATCACGACTGTCGTCAAGCCGGGAAAAATGATCCAGCAACAAGGCCAAACGCGCACGAGGCATCTCCTCGTCGGCCAGCAAGTCGGACGTGTCGTTCAGGGTCGCGCTCCGTTGCGAATCGGTGCGCCTTACGAATCACATCCATCCTGTCAAGGCAATTCAAACCGTTAACCTGACTTCCGAGCCGTGGAGGTATGGTAGCGTTTTGGCGAGCGCCTACGGTACAAGATATAGGCGACCATCACATACCCGCGTGAACATCTCACTGCCCTTTTTCAACATTCTGTGCTACGCCATCTTGCCCATGTGACACCACGAAATGATAACGGTTTGAGTTGCTGCTAAGCTTTAGAAAAGGAGAATAAGCAATGAAGACGGAATTGCAACAAGGAGAAGAAATAATTAAGAAGGCACCTGCAAATTTACAGAAGGGTATTGAGACAGTTGGCGGCCATTTGTACTTAACAAATCAGCGGCTTGTTTTTGAAACTCACAGTTTAAACGTCCAAAGGGGCGTGACTGGGTTATATCTAACTAATATCTCATCAACAAGAAAATGCTGGACGAAATTTCTTGGTACCATCCCACTATTGCCAAACTCGCTCGCTATATGCACAAAGCAAGGAAAGGAATACAGATTTGTAATTTTTGGGCGCACCGCTTGGGCATCAGCTATTGAATCCAGAATAAGCTAATAAGTGCTTGTTAGATGACAGCTACAATCATTATATTGACATACCCATGTCATCTGTGTTTCCAGAGAGCGAGTTTAAGGCATTTGGTAGAGCAGCGTCAGCTTTCTTTCCTGATCTGCTGAGTGACGAAGCTCTATCTGACCCGCTGAAAAAGCGGCAACAATTTGATCGTTCGTACCAAGCAGTGCGCTACCGCTACCGCCTAAGCTACGATTCTTGCGCAGAATTTAAAGAATTACTATCTAATCCAAGTGAATCTTGGAAAGCAGGATGGGGTGATGAGGAACTAAATTATAAGCTTGAGCGCTGCATCTACTTATTCTTCATGAGTAGCCTTTCTGTATTCGAAAGTTTGGTATTTTGTCTATATTTCTTCGGACATGCGATTAATCCGAGAGAGTTCCCGCATGTTAACAGTCCGAGGAAAATCTGTCTCACCGTTACGAGCAAGGCGTTTTTGGCCGCATTCCCACAGGCCGAGATAAGCCAGTACCTCTCGGAGATGCCCCAAAAACCCGAGTATGTTGAGATCGAAACTCATAGAAACATCCTCGCACATAGGCTTTCGGGCAGGAGAAGCGTGAAGCTGATAGGCATAATTCACCCTGATGGTACGGACACGAGCACAATTGAGGAAACATGGGACATTCCATGCTCGGCTCAAAATAGAGAGTTTAATGACGGATTTCTTCATCAATATCTCGATGAAGTGACAAACCTGCTCAGGACGCTCATTTCATCAGCCGCCGCTTTCGCGGATTTGCCGCCTCAAACAACTTCAGCCTGAACGTGTGTAAGTCCATACATGTTAGCGCGAAACCTACTGCCATAAGCCTAGCATAAATCAAGACTTATGCAAAAAACCTAGGCCGTTGATCCGAAAGGGGCTTTCCTTTGCATAAGTTACCGCCATAATGTGGGGGTGATTTACGGCTATGCACGGGTATCCACGGACGGCCAGAGCGTCGAAGCGCAGATCGGCGCGTTGACGGAGGCCGGAGCGGGCAAAGTGT
>CAIXKV010000235.1 GCA_903920145.1 uncultured Rhodospirillales bacterium | reverse complement strand
TGCGCCAAGCCGCCGCCGGTTCGGTCACGGCCCAGACCTTCGGCCAGATGGTCGATGCCAGTCGCCCCCTGACCGCCGCCATCAAGGACATCGGCGCTCACCGCTGGACTCGGGTGCGGGAAGAGTTGGAGGATCGGGCAGGTATCGCCCCTGATGGCGGAAAAGATCAGGACACCCAGCTCTGCATGGGGGTGATTCCGCCGTTGCTGGACGCACTTCCAGAGCTGCTTCCGGATCTGACGATGTGGGCGTTCCGGGCGTTGTTATGGAGAACGCTCGGCAGAAAACCACCTGCCACACCCTCCAATCCCCTCACGAAGGCAGAGATCGAGCGGATTCAATCACTGCCCAAAGGATATCGTCCTAATCCGGACGAATACTTGCCGCAAGAGTATCGCGAGGCGATGTTGCATCAGTTCGATAACGGAGCGACCAAGTTCATGCTGAAAAAGAACTATGATAAATATGGCATTGGCAACACGGACGGTACCAGCTTCTTTATGCCGCGCGAGGAAGCCGACCGGTTGCTGGAAGCCACCAAGGGGGACCCACGCGAGCTTGAGAAAGCCCTGGGTCTAGAGCCGGGTAGCCTGAGTATCGATGATTTGGTAAGGATTGACATCCCAAACCCTCGGGATTATGGCCTACGCCTTCCCTCTGGTAATGAAAGAGGCGCTAATAAGGACTGGATTCCCGGAGGAAAACTACCGGATGGCGAATCCGAGGCCATAATTGACGGGGGCCGTGTGCCACCAGGGGCGATGAAGGTGTCACCCGTTCGACCGAGAGAACCCGACGGACACAACCCGTGTAAATCGGATGACTGTAACTGATCAGAAAGTGGAGCGTCGTCATTCGACGGGTGCCCGCTAATCAGTTATGGTACAAGGGTTCCTTCGATTAATGACTCTACTTAAGGATGAATATGAAAATGCTAACACCAATTTTCGTAGTAAGGAGGACAGGATGAGGTGGCAAGATGCGCTGGTCAATCGTAAGCACTTTTTCTCGATCGGCCGCGATACCAAGACCAGAAAATACTATCTGGAGATTCCGGTCGAGAACATGCTCGTTACCTATAGCGAGTACTATGAAATCGATAAGGAGATGTTCGACCGGTTTCTGGCAGATCCAGAATCGGCGGTTCCCTTTGCCGATCAATGTCGCAGACAAGAGATGGATCACCTGCTGATCAATAAGCCTGGCAAGAGCCGAGGTACAGGTTGACCGGTCTCGACAGTTGCCCCGGTTCGTTGTCCGGTGGATCGGGGTGCCTGTTTTAGTGGTCTGAGTAGAAGCGGACACTGCTGGATAATTCAATGGCAACGCAGATACAACTGGACGCTGAGATTCTACCGCCTCACAAGAAGCCGGAGACCGGGTAGCCCAGCACACCAAAGACAGAGCAACCCAAGAAGCCGTCAGCAGAGCAGCCCCCCCCCCGTGCCCAAGGGATGTGAGGTCGGCGATGGAAAAAACCACCTCTTAATTAATAACAAGAATTTAGATGGTCCAGAACCGGAGGATGAGTGGAAATCTTTTCACACGCCCCCCCCCACAAAGGAAGGGACTACTGATGAACAATGAAAACGCTTCTACGAGTGCCTTTATGATAAGTTGAAGGCCATGGCCAAGCGTCTTGAGATTCCGGTCGAATGGCTGTTAGGATTGGCTGCTCATGAAAGCGGTTGGCTCAACGAACACAATTGGCCTCTTCGCAACCCCTTCGGGCTGACGAATGCTGGTGGCCCTAATCTGTGCTTCAACACGTTCCGGAGCGTTATCGACTACTGGGAGAGGAAAATCGGTCCCGCAGTGAAGAGTGCAAAATCGGTCGATGCGTTTTTTGACGCGCTTCATCAGTTCGGATACAACTCAAACTCTGAGAGTTGGAGAGAAGATGTGAAAAAAAACATAAACTCTCAATACCTTCCTAAGCACATTCAAGAACGACCGAAAGAGACCGAAACCTAATGCGATTGGGAGCAATGCTGGCTGGTTTGGCAATTCTATGGGTTGCTGAACCGGCCTTTCCAGATTCACCGGCCCTTGAGACGTTTCAGGGGCCGAAGGGAAATTATTATCGGATTCCACCAGAATGCCTGTAGGAGAACGATGAATACAAATTTACCCTTCGGATTCCCAAAGGCGCTGAAGGGTGTACCGGCGATGGTATCCTTAGTTCCCACGGGTTGGCCATTGGCCCTAGTGATATGCCCTGTCTAGATGTCTTCAAACATCAGGCGGCCGGTATTTATGCTGGTTATAATATTGCGCAGAGTGAACCGGTAAAAAAATGGACTCTTATGCGAGATAATTGTAAAGCGCATCGCGTGAAGACGACTAATATTGTAGTAGATGGCCATAAATTTCTCAAATGCTGGATGGATGATCCAGATGATAAGAGCCGATATATGGACTATGTATCTGCTCAACCTGGCTGGAGTACGGAGCTTCCGCGTAGGGTGTTGATGATTGCTGCGTAGGCGTCGATGCCGGTGCGAGCGGCGGTTCCGATGACGGATTTGACGGCAGCGAAGAGGTCGGCTCCCCAGTCGGAGCGGAATCCGCCGGTGACTTTTCGATAGGTGGCGGTGGGGCGGAGTTCGCGTTCTGAGCCGTTATTGTCGGGAGCGACCTCTGGATGCTCCAGGAAGGTGAAGAGATGGGCGCGGACTTTGGCATAGCGCGTTCGCAAACGCTTGCCGTGGCGATTGGCCGGCGCCAGGCTCATGATGGCGTCCAGGTCGCGGTCCAGGCGGCGTCGGTATTGGGTGCGGGTGCTCTCGGCGAGGTCCCGTCTTCGTCGGGCGATGACGACGGCCCGCAGCAAGAGCGTCTTTAGGCGCGGGGCTAAGACGGTATCGCCCGCTTCGATGGCATACTTGCAATCACGAAGCTGGTGGGCCAGGCAAACCTGCCAAGCCTCGGCGTGGCCTTGCTGTCCGCCGTAGAGGTCGGAGACCCAGATCGCCGGGCGATGCCCGCCCATGACCTCGGCCACCACCGCCGCCGCACGGGTCTTGCGGATGACGTGAATGACGACCTCCGCGTTCTGGAACACCCAGTTCCAACAGGTCCGGCCGTCGATACGCACCGTGGTCTCGTCCGAGCACACCACCCGGGCACGGCGCAACCGGGCCAGAATCGCCGCCACTTCGCTGTCGAACGCGGTCTTGGCCCGCCGGAACATGCCATCGAGCGCACCTTCGCTCACCGCCAGCCCGAACAGGTGCAGAAACAAACGGCTCAAGCGCTGGTAGCTGATGGCGTGAACGAAGCGCAGATAGAGCGCAGTCGCGACGATGCCGGGGCCGAACGGCGAACCCGCTTCCAACCCCTCGGGGACCGGCGCCACCGTCGTCCCACCGCAAGAGGGACAGCACCCGGCGTAGCGTTCCACCCGCGTCACAACCGGGCGCACCGGCGGCAGGTCGATCTTATCGTAGCGTCCGTGCAGGACTTGGTCGCCCGCGCCCAGCGCCGTCCCGCAATGGCGGCAACTCGCGGCCTTGGCAATGACGGTCTGGTCGGGTTCCTGCGCCAGCGATCGCCCGCCGCCCTTGCGCCCCACGCTGCCAATCCGCGGCCCCGCCCGCTTGGGCTTCTTGTCCCGGTTGGCTTTCTCACCCCGCGATGGCGGTATGCTCGAATTGTCCGGCGTCTTGGGCGGATCGCCCAGCTTCGCCTCAAGCTCCGCAACCCGTGCCGAAAGACCCGCGTTCTCACTTACCAGCCTCTCCACCTGCGCCAGCAGGCGGACGATCAACCCGTCCTTTTCGGAAACGGTCAGCGTCGTGAGGTCCAGCGTCCGATTCATGGGATTCTTGAATCGGAACATCGCTCCAGCGTCAAGCCTGTTCTATCCCACCTCCCGCACCCTTCCACTCCAGCGACCAGCCACAGCGCCGGGGGTGGGGATGAGCAGATACTTGGAAACAGCTCGTGAAAGATACCATAAACTCTCAAGCGCACTTCATCGATGATTGGAGGCGCTCGAAGTCTGGGAATGGGAAATCAAGGTGACCTGGAAGGCTGCGATACTGGCTGGTTTGGTCATCCTAGGGGTTGCCAAACCGGCCTTTCCGGACTCACCGGACCTTGAGACGTTTCAAGGACCGGAAGGGGATTATCTTCGTATTCCACCGGGTTATCTATGGGACAATAGTCAATACAACTATACCCTTAAGATTCCTGCAGGCGTCGAAGGATGCACCGACGGCGGAATTATGAGTTCTCACGGGTTTGCCATCGGCCCTAGTGATATGTCTTGTCTAGATGTCTTCAAGCATCACGTTGCCAGCTTTTATGCGGGTTATAATCTTGCAAATGCTGAATCGGTAAAGAAACAGACCCTCATACGAAACATATGCAAAACACATCGTGTGAAGACAACAAATATCGTGGTCAATGGTCATCGTTTTTTCAAATGCTGGGATCAGGTGAATAATTCAGATGGTAAGAGCCGATATATTAACTATTTTACATTTTCCGAACCAAACCCATGCCTAGAATTCCATGTTTATATTGTTTGCCCAGTTTCAGGTGATTGTAACCAGTGGGTTCAAAAATGGGAGAAACTTATTTTCAACAATTTGCATATTCATTGGTCAAGGTAACAAAGCTTCCGGAGTGCAGAATTGGCTGGCACGGCGGATTCGCACAATTCAAAAATTCTGCACCAGACGGAGGATGCTGATTCGACAGGGCTTTTCAGGTGTAGAAAACAGGTGCGGAAATCGGCGTTACAGTAGGCCATCTTCCTGCCCATAAAGGAGAAAGATGGCTCTAAACTGTCATTGCGGATAGATACGACGCGCCTCGTTCGGCATCCCCGGAGATACGGCGATTCCAGCGCCATCGGTCGAATGATGCAACGTCACGGCTCTGTTCTCGAAAAACTCGATGCGGGCATTTTCGAGAGCGGTTTGGAGCGCCCACCCCACATCGGACACGGCTGACCTGATCGCCATATCACCGTTCAGCGTCTACCATCTGGATGTAATTCGCCAATTCCGTGATGCGTTGAATCCTGGTTACTGCAAATATTGGGGGATAGATTGCCGCCGCTGAGGTCGTCGTTCCGTTGGGAGGAATGATCGCCTACGGTCTTCTTGGCGTCGAGTTGGTCAACTCCGATGTCGATGGACTCGAAGTGGTCGTTTCCGTCAACCCGGAAGGAGCCCCGTTCAAGTCGTCCCTCATGACGAAGGGAGAAAAAATGTCCGTTGGACTGATCGACGAATACGCGGAGGGCGTACTCAAAGGGGTCGAAAAAGCGAACGACATATGTGGTCTTCCATCAGGAGGTATCCTACGGTTTCGCTGGGCCGCTCATGGACTTTACGGCTCGTCACGGATGAGCTTCGAGAAACTAAGTAACCTTGTCGTGCAGCTTCTGACCTTAAAAAAGGACGCGACGGAGGAAGACATGACATATCTCTTGGATAGGATTTGGCGATTGTAAAATCGCTCCAGAACAGTGGGTTGGATGCTCAACATTCGACCCACTGCATAAAAGGTCAGATGTTATCCATATTTCTAAAGGAATCCTTATTAAGTTTTTATTCCTAACATCGACATCAAGTACATCTAGAAAATTGATCTCTATGACTATGCCCATAATGATCTTATGAGAAAATTATAATTGAATAAGAGCCCGCATTAATAAAATTGTAAAACTTAAGATTTACGCAAGCTTTTGGAGTTTAACAAGGTCGAGTGCGAGAGATTGCAGCGCGTTTTCTGTGCGGACGTCAGGTGCAGAACGCAGGCTGGGTTGATCTCGTCTCCCCTGTAAATATTGCGATCTCTTCATATTATAACATTAAGGAGTATGATGAATCTTTGGGCGAAAACGAAAATATGCGTTATTACAAATATGTTCGTAATTCAAGAGAGCAAGAGAAAAGGTTACTCGTTGGTGCTATTGAATACCCATTAACAGATATCGGCGTAGCATCTGAAGCGATCAAACTTTCAACATATATTAGTAAAACTGGTTCGCATAAAATTAAATTATTTGGTGACACAATTGTTCAGCCTACATTGGACGGGCCGATTCTCTGCCTAGGGAGTCCCTCGTCCAATAGCAT